>JALQXR010000249.1 GCA_023263105.1 Marivivens sp.
CGGAGTGGACTATGAACTCCCGCCTGAACGCGGTCCCAGCGCCGCCGAAATCGCCGCGGCCTCGGACATGAGCGAAGAAGACCAGACCGCGATGATCCAAGGCATGGTGGCCCAGCTGTCCGACCGTCTTGCGTCCGAGGGCGGCCTCGCCAGCGACTGGGCGCGGCTGATCACCGCCTACGGCGTGCTTGGCGATACCGATCAGGCCCGAGCGATCTGGACCGAAGCCAGCAACGTCTTTGCAACCGACAGCGCCGCGATGGAAACTCTGCGCGCCGCCGCCGAACGGGCTGGCGTGGCCGAATGATCCTGACCTCGGCAGAAGACTTCGCCGCGGCCCTGCCCCCGTTCGGGGCGGTGGCCGGACTCGACCTTGGGACCGTGACCATCGGGGTCGCGGTGTCGGATGCGATGCGCAGTGTCGCGACGCCTCTGGAAACCGTGCAGCGCAAGAAATTCACGCTCGACGCCGCGCGCCTGCTAGAGATCGCAAAGGCGCGCGACCTAAAGGGACTGGTGCTGGGGCTGCCGCTGAACATGGACGGATCCGAGGGCCCGCGCGTCCAGTCGACCCGCGCCTTTGCCCGCAATCTGGAACGGTTGACCGACCTGCCGATCACCTTCTGGGACGAACGTTTGTCCACCGTTGCCGCAGAACGCGCCCTGCTAGAGGCGGATACGTCCCGAAAACGTCGCGCAGAGGTGATCGACCACGTGGCGGCGTCCTATATCCTGCAAGGCATGCTGGACCGGCTGCGCCACCTGAAGGGATGAACCCGATGTCACAACGACCTGAAACGGACGACGTCTGGCGGCGGGCCGAAATCGAAAGCCCCTGCGTCAAGATCTGCGTGATCCATCCCGAAACCCGCCTCTGCGTGGGGTGCAAACGCTCGATCGAAGAGATCGGCGGCTGGAGCCGGATGACCCCCGAAGCCCGCCGCGACGTGATGGAGTCCCTGCCCACCCGATCCGCCGGCCCTGCGGGACGTCGAGGAGGACGGGCGCGCAAACTGGCGGGCGACTAGCGCGTTGCAATACCGTGGGCGGGCCCGTCGGGTCAGTCGCCCCGCAGCCATGCTTTCAGATCGGACATGACGGGCCGGAAATAGGCCATCATCCGCCCTTCGGCGGGCGCGGTCGCGTCTTTGGTCCATGGGGCGACACCATGGATCGCGAGCCGGTGCACGATCACCGACTGGCCGGGCTTCAACCGGACCTCGGTCCGTTCGCAAAGATCGAACACTTCGTTTCGGGCGTCCTTGTAGACCTCGGTCAGGTCCAGATCGCCCCACATCGACGGCGGCAGACCCGCAAGTTCGGACATCAACGCTTCGCGGATGATTTCATGGCTGCCTTCCCAGACCACCAACGGGCTGGCGGTGGCGGCGTTCAACGGTATCCCAAGGATCCATGCGTGCGGCTCTCGCAGGTGGCGTTGCTTGGTCGGACCTTCGGCCAGTAGCCCGTCCAGATGCGCCGCGTCGCGATCCCTGCGATAGCGGAACGCCGCGTCGCTTTCGCCGGTATCCCGACCCGGATAGCCGGGGTAGACGACCGACAACTGGGCGGAATGCAGGTCCGCGGGGATGGCGATCTGACCTTCCCAAGGGCCACGGAACGCAACGCCTCCGATGGCGCCATCGGGCCCGTTGGTCAGCGCATCGACGCCCACGAACCACGTCTTGCCGTGCCGCAACCAGCGGTCGCGCTGCACCGGATCGGCGGTGATCTTTTTCGCTTCGGCCAAGGCCGCGCGGGCCCAGTCGGCCACGCGTGGATCCTGTGGCAGAACCGCGAAACTGCGGGTGATCAGGTCGTCGCTCACCATCCCGCCGCCTTGCGCAACATATTGAGCGCGACAAGGATGAGGAACGCGCCAAAGATGCGCTTAAGCCGGCTTGCGTCGGTGCGATGGGCCAGCGCCGCGCCATAAGGAGCCGTGATCAGCGTCATCGCGATCACCAGCCCGAAGGCCACCAGATTGACCGCCCCGATGGTAAACGGAGGCCGTCCGGCGTCAGGCATGTCAAACAGCAGGAAACCGGCCACAGAGGGCACCGCGATCATCACCCCGAACCCCGCCGCCGTCGCCACCGCGCGGTGGATCGGAACGTTGAACAGCGTCATCGTCGGCACCCCGAAGGATCCGCCTCCGATCCCCATCAGGACCGACAGAAAGCCGATGAGCGGCGAAAAGAGATACCCCTTTACCCCCATCGGCATCGCCTGCCCCAACCGCCAGTGCGATTTGCCCAACGCCATGTAAAGCCCGACGATCACTGCAAGAATTCCGAAAATCGCCTGCAGCGCCGTGGACCGCAGGGACGATGCGACGGTCACCCCGACCACCGCGCCCAAAGCGATCCCGACCGCCCAGCCCCGCAGGATGCCCCAATCGACCGCGCCTTTGCGGTTATGGGCCAGAACCGACCTGATCGAGGTCACGATGATCGTCGCAAGCGAGGTCGCCAGACACATCTGCATCAACTGCGGGCTTTCGTAGCCCAACACGGTGAACGCGTAGAAAAACGCCGGAACAAGGATAATCCCCCCGCCCACGCCCAAAAGCCCCGCCAGCACTCCGGCAAAGGCCCCGATGGCCAGCAGCATCGCGGCCATGGTGATCAAGAGTGTCGTATCGGGCATCGGTTCCGGTCCTTTGTTGGTCGCTCGATTGATGCCCCGTCGCGCGCCCAGCCGCAAGCGGTCAGGCGGCCTCGGAGGCTTCGGTCACATGCCGCATGGCGTCTTCGACAACCTCGGGGCCCGCCCCCTTGGCCGAGGCCCGCTCGGACAGTTCACGCCGCCAACCCCGAGCCCCGGGGCGGCCTGTGAAGACACCCAGCATATGGCGGGTGATCTGGTGCAACCGCCCGCCGTTGGCAAGGTG
>JALQXR010000250.1:0-1067 GCA_023263105.1 Marivivens sp.
GGACCATTCCGTTGGTCGCGGCGCGGCAGCAGGACGCGGCCAGCGTGCGTTCGCCGTCCACCTCGACCACGCAAGCGCGGCAGTTGCCGTCCGAGCGGTACCCCGTCTGGTCCTTGTGGCACAGGTGGGGAATGTCGGTGCCATGGCGCTTGGCCACGTCCCAGATGGTTTCATCCGCACCCGCGGTGACTTCGCGGCCGTCGAGGGTGAATTTTACCTGCGTCTTGGTGTCGGTCATCGGTCTTCCTAGCGGTGCTGGTCGATCAGAATGGTGTTGCCGTCGGGGTCGGACAGCGTGAGGCTGGCGGGTCCAGAGGTCGTCTCGTCCGCTTCGGTCGTCAGCGGCAGGCCGGCCTTTTTCAGGTGTTTCTGGATGTCGCGGACGTCGGTGAAACTGTCCAGCGGAGCGGTCGACTGGGCCCATCCGGGATTGAAGGTCAGGATGTTGCCTTTGAACATGCCCTGAAACAGGCCGATCACATGGTCGCCGTTGCGCATGATCAGCCAGTTCTGGTCCTGATTGCCGCCAGCGACCGCAAACCCCATCGTTTCATAGAACCTGCGGGACGCGGCGATGTCCTTGACCGACAGGCTGACCGAGAACGCGCCTAGCTCCAGTGCCATGTCAGATCTCCTCGGGGAAATGCTTGATGACCAGCTTGATCGGGTTCGGAGCCGCCTGTCCAAGACCGCAGATCGAGGCATCGGTCATAACCTGGCATAGGTCGCCCAGCAGGTCGCGGTCCCATGTCGGGGCCTGCATCAGCTTGACCGCTTTTTCGCAGCCGACGCGGCAGGGGGTGCACTGGCCGCAGCTTTCGCTTTCGAAGAACCGCAGCATGTTCAGCGCGGCATCGCGGACGCGGTCGGTGTGGCCCAGAACGACCACGGCGGCGGAGCCGATAAAGGTGCCGTGCGGCTGCAGCGTGTCAAAGTCCAGCGGGATGTCCGCCATCGTGGCCGGCAAGAGCCCTGACGACGGTCCGCCCGGTTGGTAGGCGTGGAACCTGTGGCCTTCGGCCATGCCGCCGGCCGCCGCGATGATGTCGGTGATGGTCGAGCCCGCG
>JALQXR010000250.1:1077-2885 GCA_023263105.1 Marivivens sp.
GATAGACGCCCGGTTTCGCCACGCGACCCGACACGGAATAGGACCGCAGCCCCTTGCGCCCGTTCTTTTCGGTGGTGTTCAGGACCTCGGGGCCTTCGCGGCAGATGCGCGCGACCCAATGCAGCGTTTCGACGTTATGCACCAGCGTGGGGCGGTCAAAGATGCCGACCTGAGCCACGAACGGCGGGCGGAGGCGGGGGATGCCGCGTTTGCCTTCGATCGACTCGATCATCGCGCTTTCTTCGCCGCAGATATAGGCGCCCGCGCCGCGTCGCAGGTCGATGTAGCCCGCAGGCACGATGCCCGCCGCTTCCAATGCGGCGATTTCCGTCCGCAGGATGTGCAGCACCGCCGGATATTCGTCGCGCATGTAGATAAAGCAGGTTTCCGCTTCGACCGCCCATGCGGCGATCAGCATCCCTTCCAGCATGAGGTGCGGGGTGCGTTCTAGGTAGTAGCGGTCCTTGAACGTGCCCGGTTCGCCTTCGTCGCCATTGACGGCCAGATAGCGCGGGCCCGCGTTGGCGCGGACAAAGCCCCATTTCTTGCCGGACGGAAAACCGGCGCCGCCCAAACCGCGCAGTCCGGCGGACAGGACGCGGGCCTGAACCTCTTCCCAGTCGCCGGTCGCCCGAAGCGAGGTCAGCGCCGCATAGCCTCCGGCGGCGCGGTATTGCGCAAGCGTTTCATAGTCGGGGATCTCGGCGTGGGTGTGACCGGCCGCAATCGCCGCTTCGACCTTTGCCGGAGTGGCGTGGTCGATATGGTGATGCCCCAGTTCCAACACCGGCGCGGTGTCGCAGCGCCCCATGCACGGCGCGCGCAGAACACGGACGCGGGCGGGATCATGACCGGCCTCGAGCGCGGCAATCAGCGCCTCGGAGCCAGCCAGTTCGCACGACAGCGACTCGCAGACGCGGATGGTCAGGTCGGGGGGCGGAGTTTCGTCCTCTCGGACCGGATCGAAATGGGCGTAAAAGGTCGCGACCTCCCAGATCTCGGCCATCGACAGGTTGGTTTCTTCGGCCAGAGCGCGCAGATGCGGCGCTGAAAGCTGGCCGTATTCGTCCTGAATCAGGTGCAGGAATTCGATCAGCAGGTCGCGGCGGCGCGGGCGGTCGCCCAGCAGCGCGCGCACCTGATCCCATGCCGCGTCTTCCAGTTGGCGACCCTTCGGAGTGCGGCGGCCCTTGCCCTTGCCGCTTTTCCAGACGCCTTTTCCGTTATCGAGCGCCATGACGCGGCCTCCCCCTTGGTACCCTTTGTCCCGTTTAGTCGCGGGCTGGTCGGGCAATCAATTCAGCAATCCCGTTGTTCGATAGACATCTTCTATCAAATCGCGGGTTTTTGTTGGAATCCTTTTGCCATCCGGCAGCCTGTCCTGATGGACAGTTTACGCCATTTTGACTATCTGAGGCGTCATGAATTGGGATCATGAACTCGATGCTCGGGGGCTGCTGTGCCCTTTGCCCGTCCTCAAGGCGCGAAAACGGCTGAAAGATATGCAGTCGGGGCAGGTCCTGCGGCTGCTGGCGACCGATCCTGCCGCGATCATCGACGTGCCGCATTTCTGTAACGAATCCGGCCACGGATTTCTTGGCTCGACCGAACTGGACGACGCGACCGCCTATCTGATCCAGCGCACCTAACCGATCCCGAGGGCGGCGTAGCTGATATAGCGGACCGGCGTCCCGTGGGTGATGTCGGCGGCTTCGTCGGGCAGCGCGACAATGCCGTCCGCCCATGACAGCCCGCTGATCCGGCCCGACCCTTCCGAGGCAAAGACGCGCGCCCGTCCGTCGTCGTCC
>JALQXR010000024.1 GCA_023263105.1 Marivivens sp.
AGCTGACGACAGCCATGCAGCACCTGTCCTGCCGTCCCCGAAGGGAACCCTCCATCTCTGGAGGTGGCGACAAATGTCAAGGGTTGGTAAGGTTCTGCGCGTTGCTTCGAATTAAACCACATGCTCCACCGCTTGTGCGGGCCCCCGTCAATTCCTTTGAGTTTTAATCTTGCGACCGTACTCCCCAGGCGGAATGCTTAATCCGTTAGGTGTGTCACCGAATAGTATACTACCCGACGACTGGCATTCATCGTTTACGGTGTGGACTACCAGGGTATCTAATCCTGTTTGCTCCCCACACTTTCGCACCTCAGCGTCAGTATCGAGCCAGTGAGCCGCCTTCGCCACTGGTGTTCCTCCGAATATCTACGAATTTCACCTCTACACTCGGAATTCCACTCACCTCTCTCGAACTCTAGACTAGCAGTTTTGGAGGCAGTTCCGAGGTTGAGCCCCGGGATTTCACCCCCAACTTTCTAATCCGCCTACGCGCGCTTTACGCCCAGTAATTCCGAACAACGCTAACCCCCTCCGTATTACCGCGGCTGCTGGCACGGAGTTAGCCGGGGTTTCTTTACCTGCTACTGTCATTATCATCACAGGCGAAAGAGCTTTACGACCCTAAGGCCTTCGTCACTCACGCGGCATGGCTAGATCAGGCTTGCGCCCATTGTCTAAGATTCCCCACTGCTGCCTCCCGTAGGAGTCTGGGCCGTGTCTCAGTCCCAGTGTTGCTGATCATCCTCTCAAACCAGCTATGGATCGTAGGCTTGGTAGGCCATTACCCCACCAACTACCTAATCCAACGCGGGCCGATCCTTCTCCGATAAATCTTTCCCCCAAAGGGCGTATACGGTATTAAACCCAGTTTCCCAGGACTATCCCGTAGAGAAGGGCACGTTCCCACGCGTTACTAACCCGTCCGCCGCTAGACCCGAAGGTCTCGCTCGACTTGCATGTGTTAGGCCTGCCGCCAGCGTTCGTTCTGAGCCAGGATCAAACTCTCAAGTTGAAAGTTCCGAAGAACTATCCTTGACGTTCGAACCTCTGCACATCTCCACATGGACCCGGCTAAGGAATTCCACGTGGAAGTCATCTGTTTGATGTGCTCCAGGTTTCATCAGAAACCAGAAGCCGCCAAACAGTGAAGCTGACACCACATCATCGAACTTACGTCCTAGTGGTGCGATATACAGACGTCTGATCCATCGAATGAACCCTAAACCGCCCGCATATCTCTTCAGATATTACCAATGTCAAAAAGCGTCAGAGACAAAATCGACTGGATGCGCCCTAACTTCTTCGGCGCGCCCCGCCTCGTTGCCTCTGGTTTGTTATGCGTCTCGTTGCCTTGCGGCCCGTCTGGCGCCCCGTCGTTCGCCTCAGCGCCGCCGGTGAGGGGGTATCTACGGATAACAGCGGGGGGCCGCAAGGGGATTCGTGCAACTTTTTTGCCCTGAAGGCGTTTTTTCTTGACCAGATGGTCGAAGCCTTTGGTTTTAAGGCGTATCGGCAGCCCCGGCATGTCGAAGGCGTTGGTGATCCTATACATTATATATATACACCCTCTCGGGCGGGTTTTCAGGACAAACGGCGACAAACCCCGAATCCTTGCCCGAATTGCCGAGTCGGAGCGGATCACTTCTGCGGAATCACAGCGGATTCACGCTGATTCCGTCCTGATCCACTCTTTCAACCTAGCCGCCCAGCACATATAACCGCTTGCAACCCGGTCATCCGGTTCATCTGCACCATTCACGAAGGGATCCCGCTTATGGCTGGCTTCGGAGGCTTGTTTTCATCTGACATGGCCATTGACCTTGGGACCGCGAACACGCTGGTCTACGTCAAGGGCAAGGGCATCGTTCTGTCCGAACCTTCCGTGGTGGCCTATCACGTAAAGGACGGCGTGAAGAAGGTTCTGGCCGTCGGCGAGGACGCAAAGTTGATGCTGGGCCGGACGCCCGGCTCGATCGAAGCGATCCGCCCGATGCGGGACGGGGTTATCGCGGACTTCGATGTGGCCGAAGAGATGATCAAGCATTTCATCCGCAAGGTTCACCGTCGTTCGACCTTTTCCAAGCCAAAGATCATCGTCTGCGTGCCGCATGGTGCGACGCCCGTGGAAAAGCGCGCCATCCGCCAGTCCGTACTGAGTGCCGGTGCGCGGCGTGCGGGGCTGATCGCCGAGCCGATCGCGGCGGCTATCGGGGCGGGGATGCCGATCACCGATCCGACCGGCAACATGGTTGTGGACATCGGCGGCGGCACGACCGAAGTCGCGGTTCTGTCGCTGGGCGACATCGTTTACGCCCGCTCTGTCCGTGTCGGTGGCGACCGGATGGACGAAGCCATCATCAACTACCTGCGCCGCCAGCATAACCTGCTGATCGGGGAATCGACCGCCGAGCGGGTCAAGACGTCGATCGGGACCGCACGGATGCCGGACGATGGGCGCGGCGCGTCAATGCAGATTCGCGGCCGCGATTTGCTGAACGGTGTCCCGAAGGAAACCGAAATCAGTCAGGCTCAGGTCGCCGAGGCTCTGGCCGAACCGGTCCAGCAGATTTGCGAAGCCGTCATGACCGCGCTCGAGGCGACTCCGCCCGATCTTGCTGCCGATATCGTCGACCGTGGCGTCATGCTGACCGGAGGCGGTGCGCTTCTGGGCGAGCTGGACCTCGCGCTGCGCGAACAGACCGGACTTGCGATTTCGGTCGCGGACGAGTCACTGAACTGTGTGGCCCTTGGAACTGGCAAAGCACTGGAATACGAAAAACAGCTGCGCCATGTGATAGACTACGACAGCTGATCCACTCCGACTGATCGGGGGGTCGGCGTTCACCCTGACAGGGGACCTGCACCGCTTTGGCACGCGACCGGAATACAGACGAAGACCACTTTGCGCCGATCCGCCGACTCTTGGTGGCGGTCATGGTCCTGATTCTGTTCGCTGTTTTCGTCGTTTGGCGCATCGACAGTCCGCGCGTCGAACGGTTCCGTGCCGAGGTCATCGACCGCGTCGTTCCTTCGTTTGACTGGGCCATGGCGCCTTTGACCGGCACTGTGCACCTCTTTACCGAATTCCAAAGCTATCGCCGTCTTGTAGAGCAGAATCGCGACCTGCGCCGCGAGCTTCAGCAGATGAAGGCCTGGAAAGAGGCGGCGCTGCAGCTTGAACAGGAAAACGCAAAGCTGCGCGACCTGAACAACGTCCGGCTGGACCCCGCACTGACCTATATCACCGGCGTGGTTCTGACCGACAGCGGGTCGCCCTTCCGGCAGTCTGTCCTGATCAACGTCGGAAGCCGCGACGGAATCATGGACGGCTGGCCCGCGATGGATGGCATCGGGCTGATCGGCCGCATTTCGGGTCTGGGCAACGAAACGGCGCGGGTCCTTCTGTTGACCGACACCTCCAGCCGGATACCGATCCTGATCCAGCCCTCGGGGCAGCACGCGATGCTGACGGGCGACAACACTAATTCACCGCTGATCGAGTTCCTTGAGAATCCCGATCTGGTCCGGCCCGGCGACCGGGTCGTTTCGTCGTCGGACGGAGGCGTCTTTCCTGCCGATCTGCTGGTCGGTCAGGTGGTTCTTGGCTCGGACGGGCGTCTAAGGGTTCGGCTCTCGGCGGATTACGAACGTCTGGAGTTCCTCCGCGTTCTGCGGTCGCAGCCGCGGGAATCGATCCTTGATCCCGGGGCGTTGATCGCGCCGCGGGATACGTCGCAGTCAACCGACGCGGCACAACCCGAAGAACCGGCAAGCGCGGAGGGCACGAATGGCTGAGCCCACCTCTGCCCGCCGCTGGGTAGGGCGCGTGATCTTTCCGCTTCTTGTCGCAGCCATCGCGCTGGTGCAGCTTTTGCCGATCCGGACGACACCGACCATCTTCCCCATGCCGGACGTGATCCTGTGCCTGACCTGCCTTTGGGTCGCGCGTCGGCCCGATCTGGTTCCTGTGTGGATCGTGGCGGGTATCTTTCTGTTGTCGGATATCTTTTTCCAGCGGCCCCCGGGGTTGATGGCCGGTCTGGTCGTCATCCTGACCGAGGTCCTGCGTCGGCGCGCCTCTGCCCTGCGCAGCATGTCCTTTGTGGCCGAATGGACAATCGTCGGCGTCGGAATCGTTGCCCTGACCATCGCAAACCGGTCGGTGCTGATCATTGCGCTTGCGGACCGCGCTCCGCTGGGTCCGGTGATGCTGCAGCTCATGCTGACTGTGATGATCTATCCCGCGCTGGCCTTCGCGAACATGATCGCCTTTGGCATCAACCGCCCCGGTCTGGGCGAAGTCGACGCTTTCGGGAGGCCCCTATGAAGCGCCCCGCCCGCGACAGCGCCGAAAGCTCCCGCTCGATCACCCGCCGCGCCCTGTTTGTCGGCGGCCTCCAGCTGGGCATCATGAGCGTGATCGGCCTGCGGATGCGGTCGATCCAGATCGAACAGGCCGAACAATACCGGCTCTTGGCCGAAGAGAACCGCATCAACATCCGCCTGCTGCCTCCGGCGCGGGGGCAGATCTTTGACCGCAATGGTCGCGCGCTTGCCGTGAACGAACAGAACTATCGCGTCGTGATCGTCCGAGAGGACGCAGGCGACGTCCAAGAGGTCCTGTCCCGCCTGCAGCAGTTGATCCCCGTCACCGACGAAGAAGTCGCCCGCACCATCGAAGAGATGAACCGCCGGTCGCCTTTCGTCCCTGTCACCGTGGCCGAGAGGATCGAGTGGGAGGACATCGCGCGGGTGACGCTGAACGCGCCTGCCCTGCCCGGCGTGATCGCCGAGGTGGGTCTAAGCCGGTCCTATCCGCTGGGTGCCGACACCGCCCATGTCGTTGGCTACGTCGGACCGGTCAGCGACTACGACCTGAGCCGCATCGAAGATCAGGACCCGCTTCTGCAGATCCCCCGTTTCCAAATCGGCAAGACGGGTGTGGAAAACAAACTAGAGCGGATGCTGCGCGGCTCTGCCGGCACCCGCAGGATCGAAGTCAACAGCGCGGGCCGCATCATGCGCGAAGTCGACCGGCAGGAAGGCGCTCCGGGTGCGGATGTGCAACTGACCATCGACAGCCGCCTGCAAAGCTACGCCGAAGCGCGACTGGAAGGCGAAAGTGCGGGCGCGGTCGTGATCGACCTTGAAACCGGCGACCTCAGGGCCATCGCCTCGGCTCCGACCTTTGATCCCAATAAATTCGTGCGCGGGATTTCCGTTCCCGACTGGACCGCGTTGAACGAAAACATCTACCGGCCCCTTGCCGCCAAAGCGTTTCAGGGCTCTTACCCGCCCGGGTCGACGTTTAAGATGATCACCGCCTTGGCGGCCATTGAGGACGGGTTGGTGACACCGGACGAAACCGTTTACTGCCGTGGCTATGTCGAAGTCTCGGGCACGCGGTTCCACTGCTGGAAGCCAGGCGGACATGGCAACGTGAACCTGCACGAGAGCCTGAAGCAAAGCTGCGACTGCTATTACTACGAAATCTGCCAGCGCGTCGGGATCGACAAGATCTCGGCCATGGCGCGTCGGATGGGTCTGGGTCAGGCGTTCGACCTGCCCCTGTCCGCGGTGTCCGAAGGTCTGGCCCCCGACAAGGACTGGAAGCTGGCGGTTCGCGGCGCCGAATGGCGGATCGGGGATACGGTCAACGCCTCTATCGGGCAGGGTTTCGTTCTGGCCTCGCCGCTTCAGCTTGCTGTGATGGCCGCCCGCCTTGCGACGGGCCGACGGATCGAACCACGGCTTGTCCATACGATCGACGGCATCCAGCAACCCTACGATTCGGACGAGTCGCTGGACCTGAACGAAAACACCTTGCGGCGACTGCGGCAGGCGATGGACGCGGTGTCCAACCACAATCGCGGAACGGCCTACGGTTCCCGCATCACCGAAGACGCCATGCGGATGGCAGGCAAGACCGGCACAAGTCAGGTCCGCCGCATCACCGCCGAGGAACGCGAACGCGGGATCACACGGAACGAAGACCTTCCGTGGGAACGGCGCGACCATGCGCTTTTCGTGGCCTTCGCACCCGCAGATGCACCGAAATACGCGATTTCCATCGTGGTAGAGCACGGCGGCGGCGGCTCGGCCGCGGCCGCGCCCATCGCGCGGGACATCATGCTTCAGGCTTTGTACGACGGGCCGCCGCCGTTGACCGCCTACCCGTCGGCTGACCGGCCAAGGATCGAAGAACAGCAAAAACGCATCGAAGAACGCGTGGCCCCGGGCGCGCGGATCCGGGACAGGGCGTGACGCGCGATGAGCTATCTTGAATACAACGTCAAATTCGTCCCCTCGGGCATCCGCAAGGTGCTTTATCTGAACTGGGGGCTGATCCTGCTGCTTAGCGCGATCGTCGCCTTTGGCCTGTTGATGCAATACTCGGTCGCCGGAGGGTCCACCCAGCCATGGATGGAGCCCCAGTTCAAGCGGTTCCTGATGGGGCTGTTTGCCATGTTCGTCGTGGCAATGGTGCCGATCTGGTTCTGGCGCAACGTTTCGGCGGTGGCCTATGTCGGTACGTTTCTTCTGCTAATCTATGTCGAACTGTTCGGCTCGGTCCGGATGGGCGCGCAGCGCTGGATCGACCTTGGTTTCATGCGACTGCAGCCGTCGGAACTGATGAAGATCGCGCTCGTGATGCTGCTGGCGGCCTATTATGACTGGCTTCCGCTGAAAAAGGTGTCGCGACCGCTGTGGGTCCTGATCCCCGCGGTTCTGATCCTGTTGCCAACGGCGCTGGTGTTGACCCAGCCTGACCTTGGCACCGCGCTGCTTTTGATGATGGGCGGCGGGGCGATGATGTTTCTTGCCGGCGTTCACTGGGCCTATTTCGGGACGGTGATCGTGTCGGGCGTCGGTCTGGTCGCCACGGTGCTCAAAAGCCGAGGCACCCCGTGGCAATTGATCGAAGACTACCAGTTCCGCCGCATCGACACGTTTCTGGACCCGTCGAACGATCCCCTTGGCGCGGGTTATCACATCACGCAGGCCAAGATCGCTCTGGGGTCCGGAGGGCTGACCGGACGGGGCTTTATGCAGGGCACTCAGACCCGCCTGAATTTCCTGCCCGAAAAGCACACCGACTTTATCTTTGTGACCTTGGCAGAAGAATTCGGGCTGATCGGCGCTGTGATGCTGCTGACGCTCTATGCGCTGGTTGTCGGCTTCTGCATCGTTTCGGCGCTTCGGAACCGCGACCGGTTTTCATCACTGCTGACGCTTGGCATCGCGGTGACGTTCTTTCTTTATTTTGCGGTCAACACGTTCATGGTCATGGGGCTGGCGCCCGTCGTCGGCGTGCCGCTTCCCCTTGTCAGCTATGGTGGCTCGGTGATGCTGGTCCTGCTGGCGGCCTTTGGTCTAGTACAGAGCGCGCACGTACACAGGGCCCGATGACATGACAGTGAAAATCCTCTTTTCCGCGCTGCCCGAGACTTGGGACAGCTACCGCGCCCATCTGGCGACGGCGCTGGACCGCGCGGGGATCGCGGCAGAGGTCACGACGGACACCACGGCACATGACGTGGATTACATCGTGTTCGAGCCAAAGGGCCCCGTAACGGATTTTTCGACCTACCCGCGATGCAAAGCCGTGCTGAGCCTCTGGGCGGGGGTCGAGAAAATCGTGGGCAACGCGACTCTGACCCAACCGCTGACACGGATGGTCGACAGCGGGCTGTCCCACGGGATGGTCGAATATGTTGCGGGACATGTGCTGCGCTATCACCTTGGGATCGACCGATACATCTCGGCGGCTGCGGGAACATGGGAGGACACTCCGCCCCCCCTCGCCCGTGACCGCGTGGTGACCATCATGGGACTGGGCGCGCTGGGAACAGCCGTCGGAGAGGCGCTGGTTGCGCTAGGGTTTCAGGTTCGCGGCTGGAGCCGCCGCCAAAAGGATCACCCGACAATCCGCTGCTATTCCGGCAGCGACGGATTGCGCGACGCGCTTCGGGATGCGGATGGGGTCGTGACGCTTTTGCCCCTGACAGCCGCAACCGAAAACATCTTGGGAGCGCGCGAAATGGACCTGTTGCAGAACGGGGCCTTTGTCATCAATCCGGGCCGAGGGCCGTTGATCGATGACGACGCGCTGCTGGCCGCGCTCGGGTCGGGACGGATCGGCCACGCGACGCTGGACGTCTTCCGGACCGAACCTCTGCCTGCCGACCATCCGTTCTGGGCCCACGACCGGATCACCGTGACGCCGCACATCGCGTCGGCCACGCGTTGCGATACCGCGTCCGAAGTCATCGCAGAGAACATCCGCCGGTCCGAGTCGAACCTGCCCCTGCTGCATCTGGTGGACCGCGCTGCGGGCTACTAACGCAGGCGCGGCGGCTTGTCGGGGTCCATGCCCGGGGCTGTGACCTCTACGACGACGGTGTCGGGACGCGCCAGATCGAACCGCAATCCGACTTTCGACACCCTTTGGGCAATGTCACTGTCGGGCGCGGCGAATATGATGTCCAGTTCACCCGCGTCCAAACCGGTGAAGGTCAGCGCCTCGCCCACGGCAGACGCCAGCGGCCCTTCGGCACCTTCGACCGCGCCGGCGATCACCAGCAGGTGCCCGCGCCGACCGCCGTCATAGGACACACGCGCCAGCGCGGCCCATTCCGCAAGCCCGCCCGCGGTGGCAAGCTTTCGGTCGATGCCGGACAACAAAGCATCGGGCAGACCCGTGGGACGCGCGACCTCGACCGGAATTGCGGCGACTTCTTCGGGCCCATGCGCCAAGGTCCGGTCAAGCCAGTCCACCGCATCCGACGGCAACAACATGGCCGACGGCGCGACATCCAGATTCAACCCAAGCCCGATCCCCTGCCCCGCAATCATCCGGCACAGCATCCGCCCCGAAAGCGCAAGATAGGGCGACTCGCCCCCGACGAACTGCGCCAGCCGCTCTTCGCGATCAAAGACCAAGACAAAGCGCCCCTCGTCGATGTCGAAAATCTGCGGGTCGGCCTTGTCGTCTTCGGGTTCCGACTGCAACAGCAGGAAAATCTCGGTGTCGGCCAGCCGCTCGAAGAACCGGAGCCTGAGACGGTCATTCCCCGGCGCCTGTTCCATGTCGGCGTGTGCGTCATCAAGCTCGGTCCGCATACTGGCTCCACCTGTCGCTGGTTGCCTCCGCCCTAAGCCCGCACCGCCCGAATGGCAACCCGTCCGCTGTGCGGGATTGCCATGGTTTTCACCTGTTTCCAGCGATATCCGGACGATTTCGGGCGCTTCCATTGCGATGCAGGCGCACATGAGTTAACGCATAGGAAAACATAATCGGGGAGCCACAATGTATCGCGTCTGGAACTTCGTCACCAACTATTCACTCTTGCTGATCCTTGGGGCGATCATCGCGCTTTTCTGGGCAAACACGTCGCCCGAAAGCTACCACCATTTCGTCGAGTTCGTGATCTGGGACCATGCCCCGATCGGACACGCCCATTTGGACGCCGCCGGTCAGGTCGAATACCGGACCCTGACGCTGCATTATCTGGTGAACGACCTGTTGATGGCGTTCTTCTTTGCCATCGCGGCGAAAGAAGTCTGGGAAGCCGTGATCCTGAAGAACGGCAGCCTGCGCGGCAAAAAGGCGGCGACTCCGCTGGTGGCGACACTTGGCGGCATGGTCGGCCCGATCACCGTATACCTTGGTCTGGCGGCCCTTCTGGGTTCGGACACCTATGACGCCGTTGCGCGCGGGTGGGCCATTCCGACCGCGACCGATATCGCCTTTTCCTATCTTGTCGGGCGGCTTGTGTTTGGCGCGGGCCACCCTGCCGTGCGCTTTCTGTTGCTGCTTGCCATCGCGGATGACGCGGGCGGCCTGATCATTCTTGCCATCTTCTATCCGTCGGGTGCCTTGGCGCCGGAATGGCTGTTCCTG
This sequence comes from Marivivens sp., assembly GCA_023263105.1. Taxonomy (GTDB): domain Bacteria; phylum Pseudomonadota; class Alphaproteobacteria; order Rhodobacterales; family Rhodobacteraceae; genus JALQXR01. The sequence continues at coordinate 9,905 of JALQXR010000024.1, forward strand.
TCGCTGTTTGCGGCTATCGCGGTCTTTGTGCTTGCCAACTGGCTGCCCCGCCGGATGGACCGCGGCAACCAGCTGCGCCCGTGGTCGACCTGGACGCGGGAAAAGCTGTCGTTCTGGCCCTACCTCTTGGCCGCCGCCGCCAGCTGGTACGGCTTTCAGGAAAGCGGCCTGCACCCCGCGCTTGGCCTGCTGCCGATCGTGCCGACCATCCCGCACGCCGACCGCGCCTTCGGTATCTTCTCGGAAGCCGAGCAATACCTCACCGACCTGTTGAACCAGATCGAGCACGCGCTGAAACATCCGGTCGAGATCGTCCTGTTCTTCTTCGGCCTTCTCAATGCGGGCGTCGAGTTTTCGTCGATCAGCTCTCCGACATGGTTGGTGCTTGCCGGCCTTATCATCGGCAAACCCGTCGGGATTCTGCTCTTTGGCTGGTTTGCCGCCGGTCCGATGGGGCTTGGCCTGCCGAAAGGCATGCGCACGATCGATCTGTTTGTGATCGGCTGTGTGGCGGCCATCGGATTTACGGTCGCGCTGTTCGTCGCCTCGGTGGCTTTCGACCCGGGTCCGGTGCAGGACGCTGCCAAAATGGGTGCGCTACTGAGCTTCGGAGCGGCGGCCCTTGCCATCATCGCAGGCAAGGTGACCGGCGTCGTCAAAGAGGAAAACTAAGGCGCTTAACCCCGATCTGGATCGGGAAAAACAGGCGAGGTCGGGGCAAATGCCACAATTTGGTGACATTTGCCCACCTCTTTTGCCATATTGGCGTGCATAATCTGTAGCATTAACAAAGATTGTAGACCGATCCGCATAGACTGCAGTATCGGCAGAGCAGTGAAGTGAGCAGCCCGAATGCTCGAATTTGAGAATGTCAGTAAGTCCTTTTGGACCGGAAAGCAGCGGAAGGTCATTCTGGACCGCGCCTCTTTTCGCGTCGAACTCGGCAATTCGCTTGGTATCCTCGCGCCGAACGGCACGGGTAAAACGACGCTTATCAATATGATGGCGGGCCTAGAGAAACCGGACGAAGGGGTGATCCGCAGGGGCTGCCGCATCTCATTCCCGATGGGGTTCGTCGGCGGGCTGGTCGGTCGACACACGGCAAAGGAAAATGCGCGCTACATCGCCCGTCTCTATGGGCTTGATCCTGACTATGTCGAAGCGTTTTGCCGCTGGCTGAGCGATATCAAGGAATACTTCGACATGCCGGTCGGCACCTACAGCAGCGGGATGAAGTCGCGCCTGACCTTCGCTCTGATGCTGGCACTGGACTTTGACATCTACCTGATTGACGAAGGCATGCCGGTCACGATGGATGCCGAATTCAACCGCAAGGCAGGGGACATTCTACGTGAACGTCTGGAAAACACGACCGTGATCATTGTGTCGCACCAGCCCTCTACGCTAGAGCGCTTTGCCAAGTCGGCAGCAGTATTGTCGAACGGCTATCTGCAAATTTTTGACACCTTGGAAGAGGCGAAGCGAGTCTATGAGCACCAAACCCAAGGCTAGAAAGTTCAGGATCAGGCGCTCTGACGCGCCAGTCAGCGGAGGCACCTCGGCGCCTTCCGCCCAACCGACTGCCGCCGCACGACCGGTCGCTGCCGCCCCGACACCAGAGCCCGCAGTGACTCGCAATGCAACCGCCGCGCCTTCTGCGGGGCGGCCAGCCGCCGCGTCTTCCCAACCTGCCGCTCAATCACACTCCGCGCCGGTTCCGGCCCGCACAACCGCTGTCGCGGCGGGCACACCGGGCACCGCGCTCAGCGGCGAAGTCCAGTCGCGGGCCGAGGTCGCATCCCAGACCGACATCGACCAGATCCGCCGCGAAGGACTGACTGGCCGCCAATTGCGCATGGCCCGCAGGGTCGCCCAACGGCACGGTCTGGCCGTGACCTCGGATTTCGACGCTGTCCGCCAACTGCGGGCGAAAGGTGTCGATCCGTTTGAACGCTCCAGCATCCTTGAACTGGTCACGCCCCGGAACAACCAGAAAGACGCGGCCAACGACGATCGAAACGCGATCGGGCGAATCCAACTGCCGCAAACCGTTCCGGCCGGCGGGCGCGAAGTGGGCATGCCCCGCCAAGGCAGCCCAGCCGAAGACCGGATGCGCGAAATCAAGAAAATTCAGGTCGACCTGGCCCGACGGCGCAAGCGCAAGGTCGCGCTGCTGTTCACGCGGCTTTCGTTCTTCGTGTTCCTGCCGACGATCATCTGTGGCTATTATTTCTTCAAGGTCGCGACCCCGATGTATGCGACCACCAGCGAATTCGTCATCCAGCAGGCGGAACCCGCCGCCGCAGGGGCAGGTCTTGGCGGCTTGTTCCAAGGCACGTCGATGGCAACCCAGCAGGACAGCATCACGGTGCAGTCCTACCTCACGTCGCGCGCCGCGATGGTGCGATTGGACGAAGAATACGGCTTTAAGACCCATTTTTCCGACCCCAGCATCGACCCGATCCAGCGCTTGCCAGAAGACGCCTCTAACGAAGAAGCGTTCAAGGTCTACGCCCGCCACGTCCGACTCAGCTACGATCCGACCGAAGGCATCCTGAAGCTAGAAGTCGTCGCAACCGACCCCGAGACGAGCCAGCGGTTCTCTGAAGCGCTGGTCGGCTATGCCGAAGAACAGGTCGACCAATTGACCCAACGTCTGCGTATCGACCAGATGGCGGGCGCCGAACAAAGCTACCAAGAGGCCGAAATTCGTCGCGAAGAGGCGCTGGCCGCTCTTTTGGCAATTCAGAACGTGGTCGAAGTCCTGAGCCCCGAGGGCGAAGTGTCGGCGCTTCTTGCGCAGGTGTCCCAGCTCGAGACACAGCGCCAGCAGAAAATGCTTGAACTGGCGGCCCTGCAGAGCGTGCAGCGCCCCATCGTCGCCCGAGTCGAGGCCGTCCAGCGCGAGATCGCCGATCTGGAGCAGCTGATTGCCCAGATACGGACGCAGATGACGACGACCTCTGGCGACGGGCAGTCCCTGGCCGCAAAGACAACCGAATTGCGACTGGCCGAGGAAAACTATCAGTTCCAGACGATGATGGTGCAGCAGGCCCTGACCATGCGCGAATCCGCGCGGCTCGAAGCCGAACGGCAGGTCCGCTATCTGTCTGTCGGCGTTGCGCCCATCGCACCGGACGAAGCGACCTACCCGCGGGCGTTTGAAAACACCGCGGTCTGCCTTCTGATCTTTTCAGGCATCTACCTGATGTTGTCGCTGACCGCGTCGATCTTGCGCGAACAGATTTCGTCCTGATCCGCTGACGGCCCCGAAAATCCGACCCCTGACGGACCAACTTTCGTCAGGGGAAATCGGGCCGCGAAGCAGGGCTTTGGTCGGCTTTCCAAATTTTCCATGCAGGCGCGGCTTTTTGCGCTTCGGGGGGTTGAACCGCTCCCGACATGCAAGTAAGTAGCGCTTCGCTGCTGGGGCGTAGCCAAGTGGTAAGGCACCGGTTTTTGGTACCGCGCACCGTAGGTTCGAATCCTACCGCCCCAGCCAGCTTATCCTGAAAAATCGCCATTTTTTGCCGCCCAAGAGGCGAGGCTCTTTTGCGTCAGGGCCTTTGGGCAGGCTTGTCTTTGCGGGCTCTCCGTGATCATGTCTGCACATATTAACTTTGATGGTGACGTGATGGACAGGATCTGGGCTGAAAGGGCTCTTTTGGCTGACGGTTGGGCGTCGGATGTCTGTGTAACGATCAGCCCGACGGGCCGCATCGCCGAGGTGGAACGCGGCGTCGCGCCGACCGGTGCGCGGCGGGGGGTGCTGCTTCATGCGCCTGCGAACTGCCACAGCCATGCATTCCAACGGGCGATGGCGGGGCTCACCGAAAAGCGCGGGGACGATCCGTCCGACAGTTTCTGGACGTGGCGTCGGCTGATGTACCGGTTTCTGGATCAGTTGACGCCCGACCATGTGCAGGCGGTCGCGGCGCTGGTTCAGATGGAAATGCTGGAGGCAGGCTATGCCACCAATGTGGAATTCCACTACCTTCACCATCGGCCCGACGGCCTGCCCTATGACCGGCTGGCCGAGATGTCGGACCGCATCGCCGCCGCAAGCTGCGAAAGCGGAATCGGTCTGAGCCTCCTGCCCGTCCTTTACCAATACGGCGGCTGCGACCAGCGGCCCTTGGGTCCGGGTCAGCGGCGGTTCGGAAACGATATCGACCAGTTTGCGCGGCTGCTGTCCGAAGCAGGCGCGGCGGTTTCGAACCTGCCTGCCGATGCGCGGATCGGCATCGCGCCCCATTCGCTGCGGGCGGTGGGCCGTGACGGGCTTCGCGATGTGGTGCCGCTGTGCCCCGAAGGCCCGATTCACATGCATCTGGCCGAACAGATCCCCGAAGTGGACGAAGTTCAGGCCGCATGGGGAGCCAGACCGGTGGACTGGGCTTTGGAAAACCTGCCGATCGACGATCGCTGGTGCCTGATCCACCTGACGCAGATGACTCCGGACGAAACGGTCGCGCTGGCAAAGACCGGCGCGGTCGCGGGGCTGTGCCCGATCACCGAAAGCAACCTTGGCGACGGGATCTTCGACGGTGTCCGATGGATGAACGCCGGAGGCCACATCGCTCTGGGTTCGGACAGCGACATCCTGATTTCACTGGCCGAAGAAATGCGCGTTCTGGATCATTCCCAGCGTCTTCGGGACCACAGCCGCGCCGCCTTGGCCGCGACCGGCGTTTCGACCGGCCGGAGGATCTTTGATGCGGTCTGCACCGGAGGCGCCCGTGCCGCAGGTCGGGGCGCGGGCCTGATCGAGGTGGGCGAATGGGCGGACCTGCTGATGCTGGAGTCCGGTCACATCGACCTTTGCGGGCTGACGGGGGACACCGTGCTGGACACGTTCGTGGTCAGCGGCGGCAAGGAGATGATCACCGACGTCTGGTCGGCGGGCCGACATCTGGTGCGCGACGGTCGGCACATCAACCGAGACAACATCATCGCCACCTACCGCGACCTGATCCTGCCGCTCCGGCAGGGACTCTGACCTATGGCGCGGCGGCTATGACCCGCCGGTCCTGACGGTTCAGATGCGCGCCGGATTGAGGGGGTTTGGGTGCCTCGGCACCCTGCCCTGATATTCTCATGCGCGCCACCTATCGACGACATAAGCGTCGCAAGGCTGCGCCAGTTCTTCTGAAAATAAGGGATTTTGGTAGCGGAGGAGGGACTTGAACCCCCGACACGCGGATTATGATTCCGCTGCTCTAACCAACTGAGCTACTCCGCCAGACGGGGGCGAGGTAAAATGTCGGGCGGACGGCGTCAAGAGCAAAAGCGCCACGAAGTCGACTCTGGCCGCAATTGTCGGCTCTGGCAGCGCTTGGCGCTTTTCATGATCGGGCTTGGACGCTAGCACTAGATCAACAAGAAAGTAGTTACATGACAATTCTTGACGCGCTCGCTGCCGCGATTGGCAGAGACTATGTTTTGACCGGCGATGCCACGGCCAAATGGCAAAGTGACTGGCTGTCGCATTATTCATCCTCACCCATGGCGGTCCTCAGACCCGCGTCGACAGAAGACGTGTCGCGCATCCTGAAGATCGCGAACGAGCACCGCGTGCCGGTCGTGCCGGTCGCGGGCAACACGGGGCTTGCGGGGGCGGCGACGACCACGGGCGGGTTGATGCTTTCGCTGGATCGGATGAACACGATCCGCGACATCCGGCCCGCCGCGCGCATCGCAGTGGTCGAAGCAGGAGTCGTGCTGGACCAGCTTCGGGACGCGGTGGCGGAACGGGGCCTGCTGTTCCCGCTCAAGATCGCGTCGGGCGGCTCTGCGATGATCGGCGGTGCGCTTTCGACCAACGCAGGCGGGTCGAACGTGCTGCGATACGGCAGCACCCGCGCGTTGTGCCTAGGGGTCGAGGTCGTCCTGCCCGACGGGCGCGTGATGGACCTGATGGCGGAACTGCACAAGGACAACACGGGGTTTGATCTGCGGGACCTGTTCATCGGGGCCGAGGGCACGCTGGGCGTGATCACCGCCGCCGTGATCAAGCTGCAAAAGATGCCCACGGCCTATGCCACGGCGATGATCGCGATGCGGTCGCTTCCCGATGCGCTGCGGCTGCTGCGGCGGTTGCAGGACGAAACCGGCAACGCGGTCGAGGCCTTCGAATACATGGATGCCGCCTATATGGAGCGCTACCTAGAGGTCACGCCCGACGGCACCCCGCCGTTCGACCGGCCCCATGACGTCAATATTCTGGTCGAGGTCGTGGCCTCGTCCGAACAAGAGGGACAGGTCGGGCCCGACGGGTCCGTGCCGGTGCAACGAAAGCTCGAATCCGTTCTGGCCGAGATGTTCGACGACGGCGCCGTGCTGGACGCGACGATCGCCCAGTCGCAGACCCAACGCAGGGCGCTGTGGAGTCGCCGCGAGGCTGCGGCAGCGATCGCCCATGGGCTAAAGCCGTTCGTCGACACCGATATCTGCCTGCCGCTGGACGCGGTCGCGGAATTCTTTGACCGGATCGCTCCGCTGGTGTCGGCGCTGGACCACGGTGTGCGGACGATCAGCGTGTCGCACCTTGGGGACGGAAACGTGCACTACAGCCTCTATCCGACCTCGGACGATCCTGAGCTTGCCGACAAGCTGACAGAGACAACCGAGGACGTGGTTCTGTCCCTTGGCGGGTCGTTTTCTGCCGAACACGGGATCGGCGTCTCAAAGTTGAATTCGATGAAGCGGCGAAAGGATCCGGTGGCGCTGGATGTCATGCGAAAGATCAAGGCGTCGCTGGACCCCTTGGGCATCATGAACCCCGGCAAGGTCATTCCACGGGCCGAGAACCCATGATCCACACCATCAGGTTGGTCTGGCGGGACCCGATCCTGCTGATGCTGGCGGCCGCCTTTGTGCTGTTTGGCTGCTTTGTTGCCTCTGTCGGCATTTACCAGTCGCTGTTGGCGGTGACCGTGTTCGGGATAGGGGACGCAGAGTTTTCTTTGATTCTGGCCGGCGCCATGGTCATCAACGTCGGCGCATCGATCGGGATCGGGATCCTGACGGACCAGAAAGCGCGCCGCCGCACCGTTGCCATTGGCTCGGCTTTGGCTTTCGCGGCGGGGTCGGGGCTGGTGACGCTGGTCCCGACGCCACTTTCCTTCGTCGTCACCCATGTCCTGCTGATACCCGCGGGCGGCACGTTGTTTGGTCAATTCTTCGCCCTGTCGCGACTGGCGGCGGGAAGCTATGACAAGGCCCACCGCGACGGCATCCTTGCCGTTGTCAGAGCCGCCTTCGCCGTGCCATTTGTGATCGTCCTGCCGCTGTGGGGGCTGGCCTTTGATTCAGGGGTGCAGCTGGTCACGATCTATCCGGTCGTGGCGGGCTTTGCGGTTTTGCTGGCCTATGTGCTGTGGCGCTACTGGCCCGCTGACGGCACCGCACCCTGGAGCGGCCACCGGTCCGGCCTGTCGATCCGTGGCGCCTTGGCCGAAATGGCGGCGCTTCCGGTGTTGGCGCGCGTCGCCCTTGTCGGGACGATCCATGTGGGGTCTGCGGTCGCGGGCGTGATCATCGGCCTGCTGTTTGACGAAGCCTCGGGGCGGGGCGCGGGCGACGTCGGGCTTTTCTTTGGTCTCTTTGTCGCGGTCGAGGTCGTCGTCACGCTGATGATTGGCACAATCGCGTTCTATTGGTCGAGGATGACCATCATCACGGCGGGCGTTGTGCTCTACGCGATCTTTCTGATCGGCCTGCCTGGTCTGGCCCCAACGCCGTGGCTTTGGCTGCTGCTGCTTCCCGCCGGTATCGGGGGGGCGCTGATCTATACTTTGGCGATTAGCTACGTGCAGGACCTGCTGGGCGCGCGCGCTGGCGCCGGTGCGGCGCTGCTTGCTTTGCAGCGGATCGCGACCGACGGAATCGGGGCCACCGTCTTTGCCATCGGTACGTGGTTCTGGGGCTATGCTCTGGTGGCCTATCTGGCGGCAACCGTGACCCTGATCGCCATCACAGCGATCTGGGTTCTGGATACGCGCGCGCCGATCAGGCGCTGATCACGCGTCGAAAAAGCCCGCACCGGCCCGCGCAAGGAGCCGTGCCGCCATGTCGCGGCCCAGGTCTGCTCCGTCTTCGACCGGCGCTTCGGCATCGTCCGACAGACATTCCGACCCGTCGGTGCGCAGGATCTCACCCCGCAGCCGCAGAGTGCCGCCAGACACGGTGGCAAGCCCCGCGATAGGCGTCTGACAAGAGCCATCCAGCGCCGCTAGAAACGCCCTCTCGGCGGCCAGCCGGTCGCCGGTGGGGCCATCGTGAATGGCGGCCAGCATCTCGGCCGCGCGGCTGTCGCTGCCGCGCCGCTCGATGCCGATTGCGCCTTGGGCGACGGCAGGCAGCATGTCTTCGGGTGCGATGGCCGTGCGGGGGACCTCGGCCATTTCCAGCCGGTTCAGTCCGGCCATGGCCAGAAACGTCGCCCGCGCCACCCCTTCGCCCAGCTTGCGCAAGCGTGTCTGCACATTGCCACGGAATTCGACGATCTGCAGATCGGGACGGCGGAACAGGATCTGGGATTTGCGCCGCAGACTGGAGGTCCCGACAACCGATCCCTTGGCCAGATCCGAAAGCCGCAGGCCGTCAAGCGTGACAAAGGCGTCGCGGACGTCCTCTCGTGGCAGGTAGGTGTCCAGCAACAGACCCGCAGGCTGGTCGACGGGCATGTCCTTCATGGAATGGACGGCGATATCGATCGAGCCATCCAGCAGCGCGTCTTCGATCTCTCTTGTGAACAGGCCCTTGCCGCCGATTTCCTTTAGCGGGCGGTCCTGAACGGCGTCTCCGGTGACCTTGATCACCACGACCTCAAAGGCGTCCTGCGGCAGGTCGAAGGCCGTCATGAGGCGGGACCGCGTTTCATGCGCCTGCGCAAGCGCAAGCGGAGAGCCACGTGTACCGATCCGGAAAGGCGAGGCGGGAGTGGGAAGCGTGAGTGTCATATGCGCCTTCTAGCCACAGCGGAAAGCCCCGACAATGGCTTGACAACACTTGCGGCACTTGGGACCACCCCTTAGATGCAAAGAGGACAGTTATGACCGCACAGAAAACCATCCTGCGCGCGCTCGCGGGCGAGACGCTTCCCACTCCGCCGATCTGGATGATGCGGCAGGCAGGGCGCTATCTGCCGGAATACCGTGCGACCCGCGCTCAGGCCGGTGATTTCCTGTCACTTTGCTATAACTCGGAGCTTGCCGCAGAGGTGACGCTGCAGCCGATCCGGCGCTATGGTTTCGATGCGTCGATCCTGTTTGCAGACATCCTGCTGCTGCCGCAGGCGCTGGGAATGGACCTCTGGTTCGAAACCGGCGAAGGCCCGCGCCTGTCCACCGTGACGACGCCCGAACAGCTTGCCGCGCTACGCTCGAAGGACGACATCCACGACACGCTGGCACCGGTCTATGAAACCGTCCGCATCCTGTCGCGCGAACTGCCGTCCGAAACGACGTTGATCGGATTTGCCGGTGCGCCCTGGACCGTGGCCACCTATATGATCGCCGGTCGCGGCACGCCCGATCAGGGTCCCGCCCATGCGCTAAAGTCCGCAGACCGCGCCACCTTTGCCGGCATCATCGACCTCTTGACCGACTCGACTATCGAATACCTGTCCAAGCAGGTCGATTCCGGTGCCGAAGTGATCAAGATTTTCGACAGCTGGGCCGGATCTCTGCTGGGGGACGATTTTGCGCAATTCGCCGTCGAACCCGCCCGCCGCATCACCGCCGCGCTCAAGGCGCGCCATCCGGGCCTGCCGGTGATCGCGTTTCCGCGCGGCGCGGGTGACCGCTACGCCGGATTGCATGACGCAATCGGGGCGGACTGCATTGCACTGGATGACGGCGTCAGCGCGGAATGGGCGGCGTCGGCGGTTCAAAGCGGCGGCTGCGTGCAGGGCAACCTTGCGAGCCGCTACATGGTGACCGGCGGTCAGGACTTGGTTGACGAAACACGCCGCATCGTCCGCGCGTTTTCCAAGGGCCCGCATATCTTCAACCTTGGCCACGGGATCACACCCGACGCGTCGCCGGACAATGTCCAGTTGATGATCGATACGGTCCGCGAAGGGCTTTAACCGCCCGAGGTCTTGAACGCGAACCAGACCGCGACCAGCGCCAAGGCAACCGATAGCATCCGCCCTACCACGCGGCGGCGGTCGTCGTTGGACAGAACGCCTGCGGCTGTACCGGCCAAGGCGACAATCGCCCCATGTACCAAGGTGGCGACGGCGACATAGGTCGCGGCATACCAAAGCGTCACGCCCGTCGACGCGCCCTCGGCGGGCAGAAACGTCGGCAATACAGTGACATAGAACGCGGCCGCCTTTGGGTTCAGGACATTCGTCACCAGCCCCCGCCGGAACGCCGCGCCCGCACTTAGGCCGGTCGCCCGTTCAGCGGGGAGCCCCGCCTCTTTCCAACCGTCCCACGCAAGGTAGAGCAGATACAGGACCCCTGCCCAGCGCAGCGTGTGATACAAAGCGGGTTCCGCCGCCAGCAGCGCAGCAAGCCCGAGCCCCGCCAAAAGCCCCATGATGGCCAGTCCCAGCGACACTCCG
>JALQXR010000251.1 GCA_023263105.1 Marivivens sp.
CGCTGGGTGACCGGATCGAACCGGCGCGCACCGTCCAGAACATCCCCGAACAGGTCAAGCCGCACGGGCCCGCCGTCCCCTGCCGGAAAGATGTCGATGATCCCGCCACGGATCGCATAGTCGCCCGCCTCCATCACGGTCGGGGCTTGGGTAAAGCCCATCCGGACCAGAAAAGTGCGAAGCCCCTCTTCGTTGATCCGGTGACCGACACGGGCGGTAAAGGCGGCCTCTCGCAGAATGTCGCGCGCAGGCAGTTTCTGTGTCGCGGCGTTGACCGTCGTCAACAGAACGAACCGTTCGGGCATCCCGTGAGCCAGACCCGCCAGCGTCGCCATCCGCGCGGCCGAGATATCGGCATGGGGCGACACGCGGTCATAGGGCAGGCAGTCCCATGCGGGAAAGGTCACGACCGGCATCGTCGGTGCAAAAAAGGCCAGCGCCGCCTCGACCGCGGCCAGCCGTTTGTCATCGCGCGCAACGTGGATGACCGGCCCGCCGGACTTGTCGACCTCGGCAAGGATCAGACGTGCGTCATAGCCCTCGGGGGCGCCGGAAACGGTTATGCGTGTGGTCTGGGACATGTCCGCTCACCTACGCCAACGCGGGGCGGTGTCAACTAAAAGGCCGGCATCGCGGCCAGGTTCTCGTACATGCCATACATCGCCGTGACGATGATCGCGAACATGCCGATCAGCCTGACAAACGTCCGGTGACGCTGGAGCCGCGCCAAAAGCGCCTCTCCGACCAAGTCCTCGGTCTGGATCAACTGCGCCAGCGCAAGGGTCATCGCCCCGACAATCGACATCGGCACCGCAATCAGAAACAGCGCCTGCGCGAATTCGATCCGGTAATAGAACCCCATGATCCCGAGCGCCGTCAGAACGAAACTGGCAAAACCCAACAGCCAAAGCCCAGCGATCCGCGAAATGAACAACACGCGACGCGCGTTCACTTGGGCCAGCAGGTCGACGTCGCGCATCGTGGCTTCGCCTTCACGCTCGGCCCGCTGCATCAGGTCAAAGGGCACGCCCATCGGGAAATGGCTGGCTTGCGACCAGACAGCAGCCAAGGCAATCCAGAACCAGAGGTTCGAAAAGGACCGCATGTCGATCACTTCGAATAGGGATTGTGTCCAGCTCAAGTTCGACTGCCGCCTGTAAGTTTGGCCGCAGATTAACGTGGGACTTCTGTAATGCCCAGACTTGTGATGCAGGAAAATCCATGCCACCCCTGTCCCGTCAACCAAAGAGGCCCCCGCGATGAAACCGACTGTCGCCCCCTTCCCCGCGGCCCGTCTGCGCCGCACCCGCGCAACGCCGGCGCTGCGGTCTCTTGTGCGGCAGACGTCGCTGGCTCCGTCGGATTTTATCTGGCCGGTCTTCCTGATGACGGGCAAAAACGGGTCCGAGCCGATTTCGTCGATGCCCGGCGTGTCACGGCTGACGGTGGACAACGTGGTCAAAGCCGCGAAAGAGGCCCATTCGCTGGGAATTCCGGCGATCTGCCTGTTTCCCTATACCTCGATGGAGCACCGCACCGAAGACTGCGCCGAAGCCTGGAATCCGGAGAACCTGACCAACCGCGCGATCCGCGCGATCAAGGACGCCGTCCCCGACATCGCCGTCATGACCGACATCGCGCTGGACCCCTACAACATCAACGGCCACGACGGTTACGTTGAAAACGGGCAGATCGTGAACGACCGGACCGTCGATGCCCTGGTCCGCATGGCGCTTGCCCAGGCCGAGGCCGGAGCCGACATCCTTGGACCTTCGGACATGATGGACGGGCGCATCGGCGCGATCAGGTCAGCGCTGGAAAGTGAACACTATCAGAATGTTACGATCCTCTCTTACACCGCGAAATATGCCAGCGCCTTTTACGGACCCTTCCGCGATGCGGTCGGGGCAAGCGGGGCGCTGACGGGCGACAAGAACACCTATCAGATGGACCCCGCCAATCGCGACGAAGCCCTGCGGCTGGTCGAACGAGACCTGAACGAAGGCGCGGACATGATCATGGTCAAGCCGGGGATGCCTTATCTGGATATCTGCCGACAGGTAAAAGACGCCTTCGGAGTGCCGACCTTTGCCTATCAGGTGTCCGGCGAATACGCGATGTTGATGGCCGCCAGCCAGAACGGTTGGCTGGACGGCGACAAGGTCATGTTGGAAAGCCTTTTGTGTTTCAAAAGAGCAGGTTGCGACGGGGTCCTCACCTATTTTGCACCGCGTGCCGCCCGCATCCTGAACGACGCCTGACCGCATGGCGGTCGCTGCAAGGCCTCTGTTGGGGATCGCGCTTGTCGTGGTGGCCACGATGGTCTTTGCGACCGGAGACGTGCTGACAAAGGACCTGACGTCCCGATACGACGTGCCCTTCGTCGGGGCGGTGCGCTATGTGCTGAACATGGTCGGTATCATGCTGCTGTTCGGCCGCCGTTCGGCAAAAGAGATGATCCTGCCGAACCGGCCGCTTTGGGTGCTGATGCGATCCCTCTGCCTTGTCGCCGCGACGTTCTGCATGGGGTTCGCGCTGCAAAGGATGCCGGTGCCCGAAACCATTTCCATCGTCTTCCTCGCGCCCTTCGGGGTGATGCTCTTGTCGGGGCCGCTGCTGGGCGAAACGGTGACCCGCGCCAACTGGATCGCGGCGTCGGTCGGGTTCTTTGGCGTCTTGCTGATCATTCGCCCCGGCACCGGGCTTGATCCGGTCGGAATCCTGTTTGCCTTGGGCACCGCATTGGCCACAGTCGCCTATAATATGCTGAGCCGCTTCCTGTCGGGCAGCAGCCGCACCAACACCTTGCTGTTCCAGTCGGCACTGGTCGGATCGATCGTGTTCTGCGCG
>JALQXR010000252.1 GCA_023263105.1 Marivivens sp.
GGGTGAATGCCGCAGAGATAATCAGCGGCCAGCGGTGGCCCGTCTTGGCCACGCCCGTCACCGCCGCAGGATCACATAGCGCAAAGGCGCAGCCATCCCCGGGCGCGGTCACGTCCAGCCAGAAAATCCGGTCCTGCGACGCCATCAGCCGAAGATCCGCCCTCAGCCGGTCGGCGCGGGGCAGGAAGGACACCATTGGCACCACATGCCCAAGCGACAGGAACGACAGTTCGGGCCCGTCCTCATGCCAGCCGTCCCGCAAAAGATCGGCCAGAACCGAAATTCCCAGATGCGCGCCAGAGGAATGGCCGACCAACAACAGTTCGTCATACTCCCCCGCAGCAGCCGCCTCGCGGATTGCGCGGCCGAATTCGGCCATCCGAGCCTCGAGTTCCGGCGGGTTGCCCCCCCACCAGCGCGCGGAATAGGCGTAGTCATGCATGAGGTAATAGGCAAAGAACCGTCCGTCCCGCGCCCTGAACCACCGCAGCACGACCCAGCCGGGGACCAACGCGACCGGCACCGCCACCCACCACGGCACCAGCACCATCAAGACCGCCGCCACGCCCCGCGCGACACCCGCAGCCAAGGCCAGCTGCAACAACAACATCCCGACCGGATAAAGCGCCGCGATCACCGGCCCCTTACGCAGCCGCATCAACCGGAACAGCGCGCCGGTCGCGATATAGATAAAGGCCGTGGACAAGAGCTGCCAATAAGTCTGAAGAAACGTGTTCGACATGCTGTCCCGCACGATGTCGGACCAGACAAAGACCTCGACGTCCGCCTCGACCGCCGCGCCGTCGATCTCGGCGTCCACATGCCAGCCATATGGCCCGCCCGACGTCTTCGGCGTCAGCCCGATCTTATACCCCGACACACGGGCCTGTTCGGCGCTTTCCTTGCGGTAAAGCTCGCGGTAGCGTCGGGGATGGAACGGATCGTAGCCGGGAATATAGAACACCCGACGCCGCCTAACCTGCTGATTCCGCGATACTCCGCCCATCGACTCCCACCCGATTTGGACAGAGCCTAGCGGGTAATCCGGCGGAAATTAAGCCATCCCTTCTTTGGTCCGAAAACTCCGGGGGTGAGGGTCCGCAGGACCCGAGGGGGCAGAGCCCCTAGCCCAGCGATGACAGCGCGGGAAAGGTCTCGAGCAGCCAGAAAGAAATCGCCGTGAACTGCCCCGTGACCATCATCAGACCGACGATCAGCAGCAGCGCGCCAGACACTTTCTGTACCGCCCCCATGTGACGCCGCATCCACGCCATGGGACCCTTGAGCCGTGGAAAGAAGGCGGCCACCAAAAGGAACGGAATACCCAATCCCCCCGCATAGGCCGCCAGCAGCACGGTGCCACGCGCGACGTCGCCTTCCGACGCCGCCAACCCAAGGATCGCGCCCAGGATTGGGCCAAGGCAAGGCGTCCAGCCAAAGGCAAACGCCAACCCCAACAGAAACGCCCCCATCGCGGAGCCTCCGCGATCGCCTGCATCGACCCGCGCCTCGCGGTTCAGAAAGCCGATCTGGATGACGCCCAGAAAATGCAGGCCGAACACGATGATCAACGCGCCCGCGCCATAAAGGAACCAGTCCTGAAACGACAAAAACAGCCGCCCCGCCGCCGAAAAGGCAAAGCCGAGCATCAGAAACACGGTCGACAGCCCCAGCACGAAGAAAGACGCGGAAAGCAGCACCCGTCCGCGCGCCCGACGACCTTCGCCTTCCGCGCCGTCCATGTCGGTGACGCTCACCCCGCCCATATAGGCCAGATAGGGCGGCACCACCGGCAAGACGCAGGGGCTGAGAAACGACAATAGTCCCGCCGCCGCCGCGATGGCGATCGCGGTCAGCAGAGAAGCATCCAGAAAAGTCGCAGCGTCGAACATACCGTTCCCCAGAGCCATAACAGGGTCCCTGCCCCCTTAGGCCGCATTGGACCAAAGGTCACCCCTCCAATCCGTCGCAGCCGATCACGAAAGCGGCAGGTTGACCAGATCGCCGCGCCGCAATCGCAACGTCACTTCGGCCATGACGCTCAGAGCGATCTCGGCGGGGGTTCTGGCGCCTATATCCAGCCCGACGGGCGCATGAATCCGTGCGATCTGCGCCTCCGGAACGCCCTTGTCCCGCAGCCGGTCAAGCCGTTTGGCATGGGTCCGCGTCGAGCCAAGGCAGCCAATGTAATAGGCCTCGGACGCCAGCGCGGCAAAAATCGCAGGATCGTCGACCTTTGGATCATGGGTCAGGGTGACCACCGCGGTTCGGGCGTCGGGCGGGCTTTCGGCCATGATCTCGTCCGGCCAGCCGTCGATCAGCGTCTGGCCCGGAAACCGCGCGGCGGCGGCGAAAGCAGGTCGCGGGTCGATGATCTGCGTGTCGTGGCCACAAGCCGTCGCCAGCACGACAAGCGCCTGCGCGATATGGACCGCTCCGACGATGACCATACGCAAGGGCGGGTTCCAGACGCGGCGCGCCGCCACCCAGATCGGCAACATAGGCAACGGGCCGGCGGGCCGCGCGGGCCGCGACCAACTCTGCCAGCAGCGCTTCGGGCAGCGCAGTTCCCACCGGTTCGACCAGCACGCGGATGCGCCCGCCGCAGGCCAATCCCACGGCAAAGGCATCGCCGTCGCTGACCCCGAATTCCAGAACCCGCGCCTTGCCGTCGCCCTCGAGCGCCTCGATCGCTTCGGTGATCACCGCGCCTTCGACGCAGCCGCCGGACACCGATCCCTCCATCGCACCGTCGCGGTCCACGACCAGCTGGGCCCCTTCGCGGCGCGGCGCCGATCCCCAGGTCTCGATCACTGTCGCGATGGCCGCGCCCCTGCCCGCCC
>JALQXR010000253.1:0-2544 GCA_023263105.1 Marivivens sp.
GGATGCGCTGATAGGTGCCGCAGCGGCAGACATTGCCCGACATGGCGGCGTCGATATCGGCGTCTGTCGGCTTGGGCGTCTCGGCCAGCAGGGCAGCGGCCGACATGATCTGGCCCGACTGGCAGTAGCCGCACTGGGCGACCTGATGGTCGTTCCAGGCCGCCTGAATATGCGACATGGTGGCGGGCGTTCCCAGCCCTTCGATGGTTGTCACCGCGCCCCAGACATCGCCAAGCGCCACTTGGCAGCTGCGCACCGTTTCGCCCGCAATATGGACGGTGCAGGCGCCACAGGCCGCGACTCCGCAGCCGAACTTGGTGCCGGTGAGTCCGATTTCGTCGCGCAGGACCCACAGCAGGGGCACTTCGTCGGGAAGGTCGACCCTGTGGAACTTGCCGTTGATCATCAATGCTTTGGTCATTTCTAGTCCCTGTAATATCGGCGGTTGTGACTGGTACGCGCAGGGCGTGCCGATAGATCAAATGTCGCAACAATATATAGCGTTTTTCGGCGGAAAGAAGTGGATCAAACGCAGGATCGGGCTCGCGACGTCGCGGCACTGTCGACCTGTTCGCGGCGGGTCACGGGTCCCCCCGCGGGACAAGAGAGATCCGGCTGCGATTTTCGTTGACTCATCCTTTATTTCCGATATTCGGGAAATATGGAAATAGAGATCGCCTCCCGCCTCGCCCTCTTGGGTCACCCGCACCGGCTTGCGCTGCTGCGGTTGTTAGTCCGGCGCTACCCTGACCGCGTCCCCGCTGGCGAACTGGCAAAGGCGCTGGACCTGCCGAACTCGACGTTGTCCAGCCATATCGCATCGCTTTCGGGGGCGGGGCTGATCGATCAGGCGCGGCGCGGCACGTCGTTGCAGTATTCCGCGCGGATCGACAGCCTGCGAGAGATCGTGGATTTTCTCTGGCTGGACTGCTGCAGGGGCCGCACGGACCTTTGCGATCCGGTCGTGACGCAAACCGACTGGCCAACCGACCGCCGTCTGCGGGTGTTGTTCGTCTGTACTGGCAACTCGGCCCGTTCGGTGCTGGCCGAGGCCTTGCTGCGCGACCTTGCCGGCGACCGGTTCGAGGTCGTTTCGGGCGGCACCGCGCCAAAGCCCGCGGCCAACCCCTTGGCCCTGTCGACGCTTGCCCGCCACGGCCACAGCGCCAGCGGCGCGCCCCCAAAGGACCTAAGCGCCTTTCGATCGCCCGATGCCGCCCCGATCGATATCGTGATCACCGTCTGCGACCGCGCCGCGAACGAAGACTGCCCCGCATGGCAGGGCGCGCCGGTGACCGGACATTGGGGGCTTGCCGATCCGGCCGCTGTTACAGGGTCCGACGCCGAAAAGGCCGCGGCCTTTGACGCCAGCTATGCGGTGCTTTTGCGGTGCCTTGTCGACTTTCTGGACCGGACACGCGGCGCCACGGACAAACAGACCTTCCAACAGGCGATCGACGACGTCGCCCGAAACCTTAAAGGACATCAATCGTGACAACATTTGCTCTTAACGGTTTGGGCCGTATCGGAAAACTCGCGCTGAGGCCGCTATTGGAAAGCGGGGCAAAGGTCGCGTGGATCAACGACGCGGTGGGCGATCCGGAAATGCACGCCCATCTGCTGGAATTCGACACCGTGCATGGGCGCTGGGCAGCGGATTTTTCGTATGACGCGGACTCTGTCACCATCGACGGCACGCGTCTGCCGTTCATAGGCGCGCGGTCGCTGGCCGACCTGCCGCTGGATGGCGTGGATGTCGTCATCGACTGCACCGGCGTGTTCAAGTCCGAAGCGGCTCTGGCCCCGTATTTTGACGCGGGCGTGAAAAAGGTCGTCGTGTCGGCTCCGGTCAAGGACGGGCCGACCGCCAACATCGTCTACGGCGTGAACCAGCACAGCTACGACCCCGACCTCCACCGGATCGTCACCGCCGCCTCGTGCACCACCAATTGCATCGCGCCTGCGGTCAAGGTGATCCACGAAACCTTTGGCATCCGGCACGGGTCCATCACCACCATCCACGATGTGACCAACACGCAAACCATCGTTGACCGCCCCGCAAAGGACCTGCGGCGCGCGCGGTCGGCGCTGAATTCGCTGATCCCGACCACGACCGGCAGCGCAACGGCGATCACGTTGATCTACCCCGAACTGAAGGGCCGCCTGAACGGACATGCCGTGCGGGTGCCGCTGCTGAACGCCTCGCTGACCGATTGCGTCTTCGAGGTCGAACGCCCCACCACGGTCGAAGAGGTCAACGCCGCGCTCAAAGCCGCTGCCGAGGGGCCGTTGCGCGGGGTGTTGGGCTACGAGCAAAGGCCGCTGGTCTCTGCCGATTACACCAACGACACCCGCTCGGGGATTATCGACGCGCCGTCGACGATGGTCGTGAACGGCACGCAGGTAAAGCTCTACGTCTGGTATGACAACGAAATGGGCTATGCGCACCGGTTGGTCGATGTGGCCCGCATGGTCGGAGCCGCGCTATGATCGACGACCGGTCGCGACCGTCGGGTCTGGCTGCCTATGGCGCGGTGACGGGGG
>JALQXR010000253.1:2554-2840 GCA_023263105.1 Marivivens sp.
CTTGGCTTTAGCCCCGTCGAACTGGCCTATCTGTTCGTCCTGTACGAAGTCGCGGGCGTTGTTACCAATCTCTCGGCGGGATGGCTGGCCGCGCGGTTCGGTCTGGCCAGCACGCTTTATGCGGGGTTGGGGATTCAGGTGGTGGCCTTGCTGGCGCTGGCGCAGCTGGATCCGGCGTGGACCGCGGTTGGCTCTGTCGTCTTTGTGATGGCGGTGCAGGGGGCCAGCGGTGTCGCCAAGGATCTGGCCAAGATGTCGTCGAAATCCGCGGTCAAGCTGCTGGCTC
>JALQXR010000254.1:0-285 GCA_023263105.1 Marivivens sp.
AGTGGTCTGCCTCGATATAGTCGGGAACGTCACGCTCGGCGGACTGGACGGCTTCCAGCAGAACGACAAGCTGCTTGGACTTGTCGCGAACTGCGATCACGTCGCCTTCCTTTACGCGGTAGGAGGGGATGTTCACCGGCTGGCCGTTCACGGTCACGTGGCCGTGGTTCACGAACTGGCGGGCCGCGAAAATGGTCATCACGAACTTTGCGCGATAGACGACGGCGTCGAGGCGGCGCTCGAGCAGACCGACAAGGTTTTCACCGGTGTCGCCACGCACACGCT
>JALQXR010000254.1:295-2556 GCA_023263105.1 Marivivens sp.
TGGCCGGGGCCGTATTCGCGGCGGTTGACCGGGGACTTGGGACGGCCCCAGATGTTTTCGCCCATACGGCGGTCGATCTTGTACTTGGCAGCGGTGCGTTTGGTCACAGCTGATCTCCTTCAAAGTTGTGTCTGGCCCAAGGGCCGATGCGAAGGGCGTTGTCCTTTGGGAATTACCCCGACAGGCATCCCCTTACGGGGGCCACCAACACCAATGGCGCGCGGGGTATCCGCGTGGGGGGGCAGAGTCAACAAGGTTTTGGCAATATTGCCCTGCGATCCGGCCCTAGCGGGTCAGATCGCGGCCCAGCGCCGGTCTTCGTGAGACAGAAGCGCGGCTTCGTTCTCGGATAGCACGCGGCGCGCATAGTCGCCATAGCTGCGCGGATCGCGCCGCAAACTCGGCAAGAGGTGGAACAGCCGTGTCCTCTCTTCGTCGCCCAAACTGTCCAGCGACGCGGAGGCGGGATGGAAGCTCTCTGTTTCGACACCATTGGCAAAGACCACCTGATGTTCTTCCAGCAGCAGGTGGATATAGGTCACCTCGCGGACGGTGCGGTCCACGATGATGGTCTGATCGTTGACGATATCGCGGGCGGTGACCAGAACTTCGTCGGCGTTGAACAGGGCGCGCGCCTTTGCGCCCTTCCAGATCACCCTGTGGTCGGGCGAAACCAGAAGACCGGCGTCGGGAACGTCTTTGTCCAGCGCGCCTTCCAAAAGCCGGACCGGCGCAAGATGCGGCATCGCAAACAGACGCGCGCCAGAGATGCGGCGTTTGCCCATCCATTGAATCGTCTCGCAGCCGTTGTCCTTGGTCTGGATTCGGCTGCCCTCGGTCAGGGTTTCGACCGCCCGCGGCCCCTGATCGGTCAGGATCTTCGTCCCCGGAGTGAAGCAGATCACCCCGCCCGGCTTGTCCTTTGTGTTGTCGCGTTTGTCGCGGTCGACGTTATGGCTGATGACCCAGAGGTCGGCATGACGCGGCGGCGTGCCGCCGGAAAAGACGCACAGCGGCGCGCGACCGGGGCCGGTTTCGACCAGCATCACGGTCCACGTGCTATGCCCGTCGGTGACGTTGAAACTGCTGTCAGGAGGCGGCGGAGCCAGCGGCGACGCAGAGGCACCACGGTCGACCTCGACCGCTTTGACCAGATTGCGGACCATCTCGGCGGCGCGCTCCCTTAGGTCGCTTTCCCCTTCGGCCACACCCAACCTGAGCACGCCGTTTGGTCCGTCCACCCGGACGGGGTCCCCTGTCCAGGTCCAGCTTGCGCCGACACGCAACGACTGCCTTGGCGCAGCCCATTGGCCGTCCACTTCAGTCTGGGACCAGGATATGACGAACGTGCCGGTAAAGCCCGTTTTCATGCCTGCACTCTGCCTCATCCGCGCGATCTTTTGCCGCGCGTTAATTATTAGAGACAGAATAGCAGAGACGGCGGACCTATATCAAGACTTTAGGTTCGCCGTCTAAATCGTTGTTAAAAGTTGAAATTCAACTTTAAAGAGCCAACAACTTGTCCTTCCGGTTGTCCGATGTATTCCTCAGAGAGGTACGTCAGGCCATAGAAATAGGACATCTGTTCGGCGATTTGCCAATGCAATCCGACCCTTGCGCGGTAGCGGTTCGGCTCAAAGTCGGTGCCGAAGGAGGCCGGGAAATAGACGCTGTCAAAGAGGTAGGTGTAATCGGCACCCAACACGAAGCCAAAGCCGATCTCGGGCGCTTCGACCGCGCGATAGACCTGTCCGGTCACGATATCGCGGGCAAAGACGTCATTGTGGCCGACCGACCCGACGAACATGTCAAAGCCAACCCGCGCCAGATCCTCGGCGCCGTATTGCACTTCGACAAAGGGGCGCAGGGTCGTGGACGGGGACAGGTGGATCGGAAAGGCGGCCTCGGCCGTGCCGGTCAATGAGATCGTGTTGGCGACCTGATTGGCGCGAACGAAGGGATCGTTGATCGCAAAGCCGAACGCCTCATGGAACCAGTCCTGCAGGTCCATCACTCCGGTAGCCGGCCCGATCATAACCAGGTCGGTGCCCAGCGTGATATCTGCGGGTCCGGCAGAGAAATGGGTGTGCACACCGAACGACAGGACACCGGCATAGGCACGGTCGTCCATGCCTGGTCCATAGATG
This sequence comes from Marivivens sp., assembly GCA_023263105.1. Taxonomy (GTDB): domain Bacteria; phylum Pseudomonadota; class Alphaproteobacteria; order Rhodobacterales; family Rhodobacteraceae; genus JALQXR01. The sequence goes on from JALQXR010000254.1 coordinate 2,443, forward strand.
CGGCCGGGGGCGATGATTTCCGAATGGATACGATATTCCAGCAGGTCCAGCGGACGGCTCGACAGGTCGCCGGTCCAGTTGCGGGCGGTCATCACGCTCAGGCTGTAGGACCCG
>JALQXR010000254.1:2566-2834 GCA_023263105.1 Marivivens sp.
ACCGCCAGCGGTCCAGACCGTCGCCGAACTGGTCGTTGTCGAAAATGCGGCCAATGCCGATCAGGGACCGCCCCGAATCGGAATCGGCGCTTTGCGCATATGCGCCGGTCGCCAGAGTTGCCGCCAAGGCAAAGGTCAGGGTCTTAAGCATCGTCCAGTCCATTTCAGTTGCCCCCCGGCGGGGACTTTATGAACAGCATCGATGCCTAAGGCCAGTGGCAATTTTAAGGCGGGTTGTTATCCCCGCGTCGCCTTCCCCGAGAAAACC
>JALQXR010000255.1 GCA_023263105.1 Marivivens sp.
CGCCCCGCGACCGCGGACGCCGTGACCGCCGCCAGCGCCGATCTGGGTGCTGCCTGGGACGGCGATTTTGACCGCTGCTTCTTTTTTGACGAAACCGGAGGGTTCATCGACGGCGAATATGTCGTCGGGCTCTTGGCCCAATCCTTTCTGGACAAAGAGAAATCTTCGTCCATCGTGCATGACCCTCGGATCTGCTGGAACACTCAGGCGCTGGTGGCAGCCGCCGGCGGCAAAGCCGTGGTCACGCAGACCGGCCACGCCCATCTAAAAGCAAAAATGCGCGAGGTCGACGCGGTCTACGGCGGAGAGATGTCGGCCCACCACTATTTCCGCAACTTCATGTATTGCGATAGCGGCATGATCCCGTTCTTCCTTGTGGCCGAACTGGTCGCCCGATCCGGCAAACCGCTTTCCGCCCATGTGCGCGGCATGCAGGCCGCCTATCCATCGTCCGGAGAGATCAATTTCCGTCTGACGGATGTCGCCGCCGCTATCGCGCGGTTCGAGACAAAATACGTCCCCGACGCAAAGTCCGACGACCGGCTGGACGGCATCAGTCTTGATATGGGCAAATGGCGGGTGAACCTGCGCCGGTCCAACACCGAGCCGGTGCTGCGGCTGAATATCGAATCCAAAGGGGACCGCACGCTGGTCGAGCAGAAGGTCGCCGAAATCTCGGCCCTGCTTCAGGCCAAAGAATAGCGCAACGACATACACGACAGGCCGCCGTCCACCAACGCGGCCTGCGTGGTCGACAGGGTGACGACCTTATAGCCTGCGCGGTCCAGCGCCTCGGCGGTCCGGTCAAAGCCTGCGCTGACAAACACCGTGTCGTTAAATCGGATCGCGTTTGCCGCGGCCTGTTCTCCGGCGGGTGTTTCGATCACGCGATACCCCGCAAAGCATCCCGAACGGGCAAGGGCAGGGGTCGCAAGGATCGTTTCACTGTCCAGCAGGCTGGATTCGGTCTTGAAATGCAGGATCTCAGGAGGCGTTTCGACAATCCGCATCGCATAGCCCAAAGCCTCGACAATGGGTCGCAGATCCGCCGCGCCCGCCGCATTGGTCCGCGCCGACAGGCCGATCATCACCTCGTGGTCAGAGCACAGGATATCGCCGCCATCCACATAACCGTCGGTCCGCAGGTCGATGACGCCCGCGCAATACCGCTGCAGATCGCCGCGCAGATCCGCCGCCTCGCCCAACCGACTTGCCGCACCGGGGCGCAACACGATAGCCTGTCCGCAGAGCACCAAGGCCGGATCCTCGATGAAAACGCTGTCGGGAAATGCCTCGGACGGGGGCAGCACCGTAACCCGCGCGCCGGTGGCCGACAGCGCCGCCACATAGGCCGCGTGTTCCGCGCGAAACAGATCGGCACGCGGATTGCCACGGTCTTCGGCCCGCAATCCCGCGACCACCGACTGCGACGGCGTCCGGCACAAGGCATGGCTGAATGTGTAGCTTTGTCCGCTCATGGTGCCCTCCGTTGACCCCGTCACACTAGCCTCCCCTACGGTTCGCGCCAGCCCCTGCCGCCTTTGTGCCCCAAATATCCCCGCCGGAGGCACGGCGACGCGCGTCAGCGCGGCGCAACAAAAAACCGCGCCCCGAAGGGCGCGGCCATTTTCGCAATCAGATCGACAGGCTTACGAGGACTTGGCGAGGTTGCGCAGCACATAGTGCAGCACGCCGCCGTTCTCGATGTATTCGATCTCGGGCGCGGTATCGATCCGGCACTTGACCTGAATCGTCTTCTTCGAACCATCCCCGTAGGTGATGTGGCACGGCACGGTCTGCAGCGGCTTGATCGTGTCCAGCCCGTCGATGGCGACAGTTTCGTCACCCTTCAGGCCCAGCGACTTGCGGTTGTCGCCGCCGGTGAACTCGAACGGGATGACCCCCATGCCAACGAGGTTCGAGCGGTGGATACGCTCAAAGCTCTCTGCGATCACGGCCTTCACGCCCAGCAACGCGGTGCCCTTTGCAGCCCAGTCGCGGCTCGAGCCCGCGCCGTATTCGATACCGGCAAAGATCACCAGCGGAGTGCCAGCGGCCTTATGCGCCATCGCGGCGTCATAGATCGAGGTCTGCGCGCCATCGGGGCCCTTGGTATAGCCGCCTTCGACGCCGTCCAGCATTTCGTTCTTGATGCGGATGTTGGCAAAGGTGCCGCGCATCATGACTTCGTGGTTGCCACGGCGCGACCCGTAAGAGTTGAACTCGCGCGGGGTGACCTGACGGTCGGTCAGGTAGCGGCCAGCAGGGGTCGTGTCCTTGAAGGAACCGGCGGGGCTGATGTGGTCGGTGGTGACCATGTCGCCCAGAATTGCCAGCACCTTGGCGCCTTCGATGTTGGTGATCTCGCCTTTTTCCTGGGACATGCCCTGGAAATACGGTGGGTTCTGGATGTAGGTCGAGGTCGCCGGCCAGTCGTAGGTTTCGCTGTCGGTGGTTTCCACGCCTTGCCACTTGGTGTCGCCTTTGAACACATCGGCGTATTTCTTGAGGAAGGCTTCGCGGGTCACGGTCGCGTGGACCAGATCGGCGATTTCCTTGTTCGAGGGCCAGATGTCTTTCAGATAGACCGGCTTGCCGTCCTTCGACGTGCCCAGCGGCTCGGTCGTCAGGTCGATGTTCATGTCACCGGCGATGGCATAGGCCACGACCAGCGGCGGCGAGGCAAGATAGTTCGCGCGGACATCCGGTGAAATGCGGCCTTCAAAGTTGCGGTTGCCCGACAGGACCGACGTCGCGACCAGATCGCCCTCGGTGATGGCTTCGCTGATTTCCTTCTGGATCGGGCCAGAGTTGCCGATGCAG
>JALQXR010000256.1 GCA_023263105.1 Marivivens sp.
GGCTTGGACGACCCCACGACAGCGGTCAACGAGTCCGTGCGTGAAGAATACCAGTTGGGCCTCTTCCCCGTCTTCTACTTCCGCTGCGATTTTTAAGCGAATCGCTCGCTAAACAAAAAGGCCGCTCCTTTCGGGGCGGCCGTTGTCGTTTGAAAGCTGGGGGTCCGAGGGCTTTAGCCGCCTGTGTGGCTCATGTGGCGGGACATCTTGCCGCCGACGGCCTGCCGCGAATAGTCAAAGTCGTGGCCCTTGGGCTTTAGCGCGATGGCGGCACGGATCGCGTCTTCCAGCACCGTGTTGTCGGTCGACGCACGCAGCGGCCCGCGCAGGTCCGAGTGCCCCTCTTGTCCCAGACAGGTATAGATCTCGCCCGTGCAGGTGATCCGCACGCGGTTGCAGCTTTCGCAGAAATTATGGCTGAGCGGGGTGATAAAGCCGATCTTCTGGCCGGTCTGCGCCAGTTGCACGTAGCGGGCAGGGCCGCCGGTGCGCTCTGACAGGTCGGTCAGGGTAAAGCGTTCGGACAGGCGCGCGCGCAGATCCGACAGCGCCCAATACTGCCCCAACCGGTCTTCGTTGCCGATGTCGCCCATCGGCATGACCTCGATAAAGGTCAGGTCCATATCCTCGGCCGCGCACCATTCGGTCAGGCGGAACAATTCGTCTTCGTTGAACCCTTTCAGGGCGACGGTGTTGATCTTGACCCGAAGTCCGGCGTTCCGCGCGGCTTCGATCCCGCGCAGCACCTGCGGCAGACGGCCCCAACGGGTGATGTCCGCGAATTTCTGTTCGTCCAGCGTGTCCAGCGACACGTTGATCCGCCGAACGCCCGCCGCAAAGAGGTCGGTCGCGAACCGCTCTAGCTGGCTGCCGTTCGTGGTCACCGTCAGTTCCTTTAGCGCGCCGCTGTCCAGATGGCGGCCCATCGACCGGAAAAAGGTCATGATATCGCGCCGGACAAGCGGCTCTCCGCCGGTGATGCGCAGCTTTTCCACCCCCAACCGGACAAAGGCCGAACACATCCGGTCCAGTTCTTCGAGCGTCAGCAGGTCCTTCTTTGGCAGAAAGGTCATGTTTTCCGACATGCAGTAGACGCAGCGAAAGTCGCAGCGATCCGTGACCGACACACGAAGGTAGCGGATAGCGCGGGCAAACGGGTCGATCAGGGCGGGGGCGGGGATGGCTGTATCCATGGACGGAATTTATGGCGGGGCCTGTCCCTCGGCAAGGGCAAAGCCGCAATTGCCAGCGCGTCGCCAGAGGCCTAGTCTGCCATCATGCAAAACCGGTTCCCAATCCTTCTGCTGATCTGTTCGACCGCCTTGGCGGGCTGTTCGGGCGGCTTTTCACTTGATCCTGTCCGCGACCTATTCCGGCCCGCGCAGCCGACAGCGGCCGCCCAGCCTGCCACGGTCGATCCCGACGCGCCGCCGCCGCCTGCGGAGGACGCGCGGACGCCGGACGATTTCGACACCACCTCCGAGGCAGACCGCGCCGCCGCCAGTGCGGCCGACGAAGGCGGGGCCGATCTGGGATCGACCTCGGCGACGCTGGGGGACCCGACCTTGCCGGGGTTCTGGCTGGAAACCCCGCTGGTGACAGAGGTCACTCAGGGCCGGATTTCCTACATGGGACGCTGGATCTCGGTCGAGTTGCGTCCGTCGGGCGGGGTTGCGGGCTCGGGCAGCCGGATCAGCCTTGCGGCGATGCGCCTTTTGGACGCGCCGCTGACCGCGATCATCGATATTCGGGTTTCGGCGGGCTGAGTCCGGTCAGGGCAGTTGCCGCGCCGCTTCCTTGCGGGCAAAGGGCTTCATCGTGTCGCCATGTTCGTCCAGAAAGGCGCGAACGCGGTCTGGGTCGTGCTTTGACAGTTCACGCAGCCACCACGCGACGGCCTTCTGGATGAACCATTCGCGGTCCGGACAATAGGCCGCGGCCCAGCCCAGAACACGGTCCCGGATCGCCAGATCGGCAGGTTTGGGGTGGTTCTGTTTGGTCCACGGCAGGGTCATGACCAATGCCGCGCGTCTGGTCCAGACATGATCCGAACCCGTCCAGCCTTCGACCTCGTCCAGCCGAGACGGATCGGCCAGCAACCGCTTTTGTCCCGAAATCGCGACGTGATCGGCGATTGCCCAAGCGTCGAATTCGGGAACCCAGCGCCGGATCAGGTCCCAGGCGCCAGAGTCGTCGGGACGGATGCGGGCCTGCTCAAGCAGCTTTGCCGCAAGAACCCGCGCTTCGTGCACGTTCGTGTCCCACAACGCCTCGGCCAGCGCCAGACGGTCGTCCAGCGACAGCGACTGCCGATAGGTCTTTGCCATGTCGCTAAGGACGGGATTGGCGATGCCCAGATAGGGGCGGTCGGCCTTGTGATAGCGGGCCATGTCGGCGGCTTTGTCCGGCTCGGCGGCAGCCTGCAGTTGGCCCAATGCGTCGTCGATCAGACTCATGCAGGGCGCCCAAGTTTGTGGTCAAGGTTGGCGCGCACGGCGGGCCACTCTCCGGCGATGATCGAATAGACGGCTGTGTCCCGCAGGGTGCCGTTGGCCATGACCATATGGTTGCGCAGCACGCCGTCCAGCTGCGCGCCCAGCCGTTCGATCGCACGGCGTGACTGGATGTTCAGCCGATGGGTGCGGAACTCGACCGCGTGGCAGCCCAGAGCCTCAAAGGCATGGCCCAGCAGCAGGCGCTTGGCCTCGGTGTTCAGAGGCGACCGCTGCACCGACGCG
>JALQXR010000257.1 GCA_023263105.1 Marivivens sp.
GGCGCGATGTACACGATGCTTGATATCCGCGCGACCGGCCTGAGCGGCGAAGCCTTCGCCAACCGGCTGCTGGACGAAGAACATATCGCCGTCATGCCCGGAGAAAGCTTTGGCAAGGCGGCCGCCGGACATATCCGCGTGGCGATGACCATTCCCGACGACGCCTTCCGCACCGCATTTGCCCGCCTTCTGGGCTTTGCCGCAAAGTTGTCGTCCTGACGCGGAACCTTTGCGCCTATTTCCTGCCATGGCACGTCGAATCGCGGTAGACTGGCGGCATGGAACAGCTTGCGGACCAGTCAGCCACAGACCTCTACGCAGCCTTCGTGGCGCGCGACCGGCGGTTTGACGGTCACGTCTTTGCCGCTGTGACCAGCACCGGCATCTACTGCCGGTTCTCCTGCCCGGCGCGCAAACCCCTGTCAAAGAACGTGCGATTCCTCGACTCTGCTGCGGCCTGCCGCGCCGAGGGCTTCCGCGCCTGTAAACGCTGCACTCCGGACGCCTGAAAACGAACACTTTGTCGCAAAGTGAACAGCCTCGGCCGTGGAACCGGTCAAACCTCTGATGGTCAAGGGTCGACCGACCCTATCGGAGGCGCTGCGGGCATGGATCCCGAAAGCAAAGTAGATATCGTTCTGCGCACCATCGGTGCCCGTCGCGGTCGGGCAGCGCGCGGTCGCCCGTAATCCGGCGCGTATTCGGATTGCCTGACCCTTTCCCGTTTCCATTGCGAGCTTCCAATGACCGACTCAACCGCATCTGTTTCCGTGTCTTCGCCCCGTCCCACCCGTTCCGGAGGCCGCGCCGCACGCACCGCCGCCCGCGCAGCCCCTCTTGCCGCTGACATGCGCCCCGTGCGCGCTGGCCTGTCGGGCGGAACCTATAACCCGCTGACCGACGCCGAGGTCGCCCGCATCCACGAAACCGCGCTGCGGGCGCTCGAAGAAATCGGGCTGCTCGATGCTCCACCCTCGGGGATCGAAATCATGACCCGCGCCGGAGCGATCCTTGGGTCCGACGGCCGCCTGCGGTTCCCCCGCGCACTGGTCGAGGACATGCTGGCCAAGGCCTCGCGCGGGATCACCCTTTATGGCCGCGACCCGTCGAACGACCTGATCCTGTCAGGCACGCGCGTGCATTACGGCACTGCGGGCGCTGCGGTTCACGTGGTGGATGTGGATGGCCGCCGGTATCGCGAAAGCACGGTTCAGGATCTGCACGACGCCGCGCGGATCGTCGACAATTGCGACAACATCCATTTTCTCCAACGCCCGATGGTCTGCAGGGACATTCCCGACAACAAGGAAATGGACCTTAATACGATCTACGCCTGCTGCGCGGGCACGAAAAAGCACGTCGGCACCTCGTTCACCGAACCGGCCTTTGTCCCCGACGCCTTTGACATGCTGCATATGATCGCCGGTTCGGAGGAGGCATGGCGGGCGCGTCCTTTCGTGTCGAACTCGAACTGCTTTGTCGTGCCGCCGATGAAATTCGCCACCGAAGCCTGCCTTGTAATGGAGGCCTGCATCCGTGGCGGAATGCCCGTCCTGCTTTTGTCCGCAGGTCAGGCCGGAGCGACCGCCCCCGCCCCGATTGCCGGTGCCATCGTTCAGGCGGTGGCCGAATGTCTTGCCGGTGTGGTCTATGTCAACGCCATGGCCCCCGGTCACCCTGCGATCTTTGGAACCTGGCCCTTTGTCAGCGACCTGCGCACCGGCGCCATGTCCGGTGGATCCGGCGAACAGGCGCTTTTGACCGCGGGCTGCGCCCAGATGCACCGGTTCTATGGCCTTCCCGGTGGAGCGGCTGCGGGCATCGCGGATGCAAAACTGCCCGATATGCAGGCGGGCTGGGAACAGATGTGTTCGAACGTGATGGCGGGTCTGTCGGGTCTGAACATGGTCTACGAGGCCGCGGGGATGCACGCCTCGCTGCTCGGATTCTGCATGGAGAGCCTGATCCTTGGCGACGATCTGATCGGTCAGGCGCTGCGCTGCGTGCGCGGGATCGAGGTGAACGACGACACGCTGGGACTCGAGACCATGCGCAAGACCTGCATCGGGGGACCGGGCCACTATCTGGGCTCTGATCAGACGCTGGCGCTGATGCAGACCGAATACGTCTATCCCGCGACCGCCAACCGCTTCAGCCCGAAAGAATGGGATGAAAAGGGCCGCCCCGACCTGATTGCCACCGCGACCAAGCGCAAGGACAAGATCCTGTCCGAACGCGCAACCGCGCGGTTCGATCCGGCCACCGACGCGGCAATCCGCAAACGGTTCAACATCCACCTACCGGCGTAACCTGCGTCAGGGGCGGCTGATCGTGCCACCCGCCACTGCCGCGGCGACACCTGTCGCGGCAGGGCTGCGGGTGGGGAGTCCGGTGCTCATCCTTGCGCCGGCAAAGGCGACGGACAGCGCTGCGTGATCGGCGCTGTTCACACCCAGATCATCCATCGTCACCACGTCGATACCGGTCACGGCGCCGATCATCTCGACCAAGGACGTGTCCGCCGCACCCTCTCCGCCCAGTATGATGTAGTCGGGTAGCGCAGGCGCGCTTTCCAACCCGTCGGCAAGCGACATCGCAATCGCTGCGCGCCGCGTCGCCACGGCGTCGGGATCCTCTAGCGCCGCCAGTTCCGCCTCGAACGCGACAAAGCCCTCTTGCGGGGCGCGTCTGGGCGCCAACCCAAGGTAAAACGGATCGTCCATCAGGCTC
>JALQXR010000258.1 GCA_023263105.1 Marivivens sp.
GTGATCAGTGGGAATGTCTGACGACCGCGCTGTATTTCGAAGCACGCGGCGAAACCGTCGAGGGCATGTTTGCCGTCGGCGAAGTGATCCTGAACCGGGTCGACAGCGGCAAGTTCCCGTCGACCGTCTGCGGAGTGATCAATCAGGGCACCGGCCGGCAGTTTGCCTGCCAGTTCACCTTTACCTGTGACGGCGTTGCCGAAACCATCCACGAACCAGAAGCTTGGCACGAAGTGGGCAAGGTCGCTCGGCTTTTGCTGGACGGCGCGCCGCGCGAACTGACCAATGGCGCGACCTACTATCATACCCGCTCGGTCAACCCGCGCTGGGCGCGTTCTTTCGAGGAAACCGCCGAAATCGGCGCGCATTTGTTCTACCGTGACAACCGCGTGGCGGTGACGGCGTCGAACTAGAGTCGCAAAGACAAGCGGGCCCGCCGCATCAGGCCCGCTTGTCGCAGCACGCAGTCGCTAGTATGCCCCGCAACAATAGCGTTCGAGGCTGACCCATGACCGACGATATCCGACTAGCCTTTGCACATCCGTCCGAACGGGCCGAAGCCAGTGCAGAGCATCCTTGCGACCGGATCTCGCTTAGGGATTACATCGTCGAAGTCGAAATCGGCGCATTCCAGAAAGAACGCGGGCATCTGCAGCGCGTAAAGTTCAACATCGTGGTCGAGGTCGCCCCGCAAACCGGCGATATCGACGACGACGTCGACCGCATCCTGTCCTACGACCGGATCACCGAGGCTATCGGCGACGAACTGGGCGCCGAACGGATCAACCTTCTGGAAACGCTGGCCGCGCGGGTCGCGGAACGCATCCTGCGTGAACCGCAGGCGCTGCGTGTCTTTGTCCGGATCGAAAAACTCGACCGCGGGCCGTTTTCGCTGGGGGTAGAGATCGCCCGCGCCAAGGGCGAGGTCGCCCGCAAGGGTCAGGACCACGTTCAGGTGCCGCATCCGCGCGTGGTCTACCTGTGCAATGACACCGTGGCCGACCCGCGTCTGCCCGACCTGATCGACCGGCTTATGGCCAAGGGCGCGCCGCTGATCTTTTGCGTCGGTGCGCCGGACACTCTGGCGCCGCGGTCTGTAGTCGCTCTGGCGCAGCGGCGGATCGACCTTCTGGCAATAGAACAGAACGCTTGGGTGCTGGCGGGCCGTGACAAACGCTGTGTCGTCGTCGGCACGCGGACAGAGCTGGACTGGTCCATGCGCAACGGACAGGTCGCGGTCTGGGCCCCGTCCAAGATCGTGCTGGATGCCGTCGAAAGCCCTTCGGCCGGTCCGTCCGACACTCTGGCGCTGGTGGCATGGTTCGCCGGTCAGATGAAGGCCGAGGAATTTCTGGTGATCGGCGGCGAGCCGGTCGAAAGCGCGGCGCCGGTCCGGCTGCAGTCCTTGTCGGAAATCCTGTCGTGACGGTCCGGTTCCGTCCGGTCGCGCGCACGGGCTGGTCCGACCGGACCCCGTCCGAGGCCGAAATGACCTTTGCGCTGGCGGGCAGCCGGACGGTCTGGTTCGACTCGGTCGATGTGCTGGGTCCGGATGGCGCGGTTGTCGAAGAAATTCTGGCCGCCGAATTGATCGAGGACGTGCGCACCCTGCTGAGCGTGCCCCGCGCCCCTGTCTGTGGCCTCAGCCTTGACCGGCCCCGCGTGATGGGCATCCTGAACCTCACGCCTGACAGCTTTTCCGACGGTGGCGACCTGACCGGACCCGATGCGGCGGTCGAGAGGGCCGTGGCGATGGCTCGGTACGCCGATATCCTTGATCTTGGTGGCGAAAGCACGCGTCCGGGGGCTGCCGAGGTCCCCGTTGACGAAGAAATCGCCCGCACCGCTCCGGTGATCCGTGCGATCCGCGCGGCGGGGCTGGATATCCCGATCTCGATCGACACCCGCAAGGCCGCCGTCGCCTCTGCCGCGATCGAGGCCGGAGCGACCATGGTCAACGACGTCACCGCGCTGCGGTTCGATCCCGACATGGCGCGCGTGGTCGCGCAGGCCGCTGTGCCGGTCGTGCTGATGCATTCGGTGGCCGATCCCGCGACGATGCAGAAAGATCCCCGCTACGACAACGTGGTGACCGAGGTCTACGACCATCTGGCCGAACGGATTTCCGCCGCGATCGAGGCAGGCATCGACCCGGATAATATTCTTGTCGATCCGGGCATCGGCTTTGGTAAGACTTTGCAACACAATTTGAGCCTGCTTGGCGGGCTTTCCCTTTATCATGACCTTGGTGTCGGGTTACTGCTTGGGGCGTCGCGCAAGAAATTCATCGGAACGATCGGTCGGGCCGACGCGGCAAAGGACCGTCTGGGGGGATCCGTGGCGGTCGCATTGCATGGCGCAGCGCAGGGCGTGCAGATGTTGCGGGTCCACGACGCGCGCGAAACGCGGCAGGCAATCGACTTGTTTGAAGCATTGAACGGAAAGAACGACGAATGACCCGCAGCTTGTTTGGCACCGATGGCGTGAGGGGCACCGCCAACGTCTACCCGATGACAGCCGATATGGCGCTGAAGATCGGGGCCGCCGCCGGTCGGTATTTCCGCAACGACGGATCCAACGGCCACCGCGTGGTGATCGGCAAGGACACGCGCCTGTCGGGCTACATGCTCGAAAACGCGCTGACGGCGGGGCTGACCAGCACGGGCATGAACGTGTTGTTGCTGGGGCCGGTGCCGACGCCCGCCGTGGGGTTC
>JALQXR010000259.1 GCA_023263105.1 Marivivens sp.
CCTGCCTTAGCGCGGCAATCGCGCGACGACAAGGAAACCTGCTCAGAGAAGGGTCCGCTCGACCACCCAAAACGCACCGATAGCGGCGATTACGACCGAGGCAGGGGTCGAAATCCGCGACCGGTACCATGGCCGTGACCCGAACCAGTACCCAAGAAGGGCAAAGGCCACGGCGATCACGGACAGCTGACCTAGCTCCACACCGATGTTGAACCCGATCAGCGCCGGAAAGAACGCGCCTTCGGGCAGACCGAATTCGCCAAGCACGCTGGCAAATCCCAACCCGTGCAAAAGCCCAAAGCCGAAGACCACCGCCGGACGCCAGCGCGACAATCCGTCGGACAGGATGTTTTCTACCGCCACATAGACGATCGACGCCGCGATCAGGGGTTCGACGATGCTGCCCGGAACCGACACCCAACCCATCGACGCCAGCCCCAGCGTGATCGTATGCGCAAGGGTAAAAGCCGAAACCTGCCACAGCAGCGGGCGCATCTTCATCGACAGGAAAAACAGCCCGAGCACGAATAGAATGTGATCAAGCCCCTTCGGAACGATATGGTCCACACCGATGGGAATATAGTCGACAAAGGTCTGCCAACCCGACACCGCGCCACCACCGCTCAGCGGGATCGGGTCGCTGGTCGCTCCGGCTTCCAGATAGCCGGTATAGGGGTTCTCGACGCCCTGCTGGCGCAGCACGAGCGTTCCGTATGCAGAGCTCCAGCCGACCGTGACATCAGTTACATTCGCGGTTGGCACGGCGGCGAACCGCAAGACCGAGGCGCGCGTGATCTCGACATCGCCGACCTCTGGGACGTCGATGCCCAAAAGTTCGAGCGATAGCTTAACGTCACCGTCCATTACATTGATATTACTTGCAATAACCGGCCACATGCGCACCAAATCGGCTGCCAGAACGTCGGGCGCCTCGGCGCGCAGCGCATCGTAATCGGCGGCTTGCGGGGCCGCGTTGGTGTCGCTCACCTCGGTCAGGTCGATGCCTGCGATGATGCCTTCCAGATTCACCGTGACCTGAAATTCCAGCCTGCCGTCCACTTCGGTCATGTCGGCGATTGCCGGCAGCACCTCATGCGCGCGCGCCGCGCCGCCTGCGATCCAAAGGACACTTGACAGAAACGCGGCGAAAGCCACCTTCTTGCTCAAACCAAAGGCGGTCAAAATGCGCATTCTTACCCTCTGCCTGGCGATCATGTCGTCCCCGGTTGCTGCCCACGAATTGTGGCTCGAGCCGCTGGATTATCAAGTGAATCAGCAAGATAGGTTGGAGGCAAACATTGTCAACGGCCAGCAGTTCGACGGGCTGAAGCTGGCCTTCATCCCGCAGCGCATCGCGGCCTATATGGTCTTTAACGGCGATGCCCAGTCGCGGGTCGAAATGCGGACCGGCGACACCCCCGGACTTCAGGCGGCACCATTGGGCGACGGGCTGCACGTGGTGGCCTACCAGTCCACGACGGCGACCGTAGACTACGAGGAATGGGCAAAGTTCGAACGATTCGTGCACCACAAGGACCTGCCCGTCACGCTTGACGCCCACGTGGCCCGGGGCCTGCCTCAGGACGGCTTTTCAGAGGTCTATTCGCGGTTCTCGAAAACCCTGATCGCCGTTGGCAGCGGCGCGGGATCCGACCGCCGCATCGGCTTGGAAACCGAGATCGTCGCCCTGACCAACCCCTATACCGACGACCTTTCGAACGGCGTCAGGGTCCAGTTGTTCTATCGCGCCGAGCCGCGCCGCAACGAACAGATCGAAATCTTCGACAAGGCGCCGGATGGCACCGTGACGATTTCGACAACCCGCACCGACAACGACGGCATCGCGGCGATTCCCGTGATGTCCGTCCACAGCTACATGCTGGATGCGGTCGTCCTACGGGAACCCACGGCCGAACTGGCCGCGACCTCGGGGGCTGTCTGGGAAACTCTTTGGGCCAATCTCACCTTTGCCGCGCCACAAGAGTGACCCCAACCCGATTGACGCTGCGCGCCGCCAAGGCCAAGAAGGGCCATGACCACTAGACCTGAAATCCTTTGCATCGGCTCTGTCCTTTGGGACGTCATCGGCCGCACCGCCAGCAGCATGCGTGTCGGCTCGGACGTGCCGGGGCGGATCACCCGCCTGCCGGGCGGCGTTGCCATGAACATCGCCATGACCCTGCGCCGGCTCGACATGACCCCCGCGATCCTGACTGCCATCGGCACCGATCCGGCGGGCGAGGAACTGGTGGCAGAGACCGCGGCGATGGGGATCATCACCGATTTCGCCTACCGCTCCGCCGATTTGCCCACCGACGTCTATATGGCGATCGAAGGCGGCAACGGGCTGATCGCGGCCATCGCCGACGCCCATTCACTGGAAGCCGCAGGGGCAAAGATCCTGCGGCCCCTCGAAGACGGCCGCCTTGGCTCTTTGGACGATCCCTATGCGGGGCCGGTTGCGCTGGACGGGAACCTGACCGAGGACCTGCTGCGGGTCATCGCCCGGTCACCTGCCTTTGCCGCCGCCGACCTGCGTGTCGCGCCCGCAAGCCCCGGGAAAGCCGCGCGCCTCATGGCGCTCCGCCACCATCCGACGGCGACGCTCTATGTCAATCTGGAGGAGGCAAGCATCCTGTGTCAGGCCGAATTCACGTCGTCCGAAGCGGCGGCGCTGGCG
>JALQXR010000260.1 GCA_023263105.1 Marivivens sp.
TCTGCGGTCACAGGTCTGGAAGCACTTTACAGACCTGTTTGACTACCTGCCGTTGGCGGCCATCGTGGACGACGCCATTTTCACGCCGCACGGCGGGCTGTCGCCGTCGCTGGACCGCATTGAGCACGTTCAGAAGCTCGACCGTTTTGTGGAGATCCCCCACGAAGGGCCCATCTGCGATCTCATGTGGTCGGATCCCGATGACAGGTGCCTGCAGGGCGCGCTCGCACACTCGGCTTCGTCATTTTCCGGCACGGATGATAGCTTTCAGACTTGCACTGGCTTCATGTTGCGTCAAAATGGTTTCCTTCCAAATTTGGTTTTCCTCAGTGCTCGCTGGTGAAGTTTCGTCTTGCTTGACCGCACCGGCCTGACCGGAAAGGCCACCACCGGAAACAGTCGCCATGACGTCGAACTGACCGTCGACACCGGCAACCTGGAACGGCTGGCGCAGGATCATCTGAAGCACGGGACGAGCGAAATAGACGCCCTGGTCCTTGCCGTTGACGACGACCTTGCCCGAACCCGGCTTGATCCAGACGCGAGCGACAGCGTCTTTACGCTTGCCGGTTGCATAGGAACGGCCAAGTTCGTCACGGACCGGCTCACGCGGGGTCTCGGTGACTTCGACGGTAGCGCCAGAGGCAACTGCGCCGAGCTCTTCGAGCGAATTGATTTGTTCGGCCATCTTTAGACCCTCGTGTTTTTCTTGTTCATGGACTTCACGTCCAGAACTTCGGGCTTCTGGGCTTCCATGCCGTGCTCGGTACCCGCGAAGACCCGCAGATGGGTCATCTGGGTGCGGCTCAGACGGTTGGAGGGCAGCATGCGCTTGACCGCTTGGGTCACGACGCGCTCGGGGTGTGCACCCTCGAGGATCTGGCCGGTGGTGCGGGACTTGATGCCGCCCGGGTGGCCAGTGTGCCAATAGTTCGGCTTCTCGCGCTTGTTGCCGGTCAGCTGGATCTTGTCAGCGTTGATCACGATGACGTTGTCACCCATGTCCATGTGGGGGGTGAAGGACGGCTTGTGCTTACCGCGCAGCCGCATGGCGACGATCGAAGCAAGACGGCCCAGAACAACGCCCTCGGCGTCGATCAGGATCCATTTCTTTTCGATGTCTGCCGGAGTAGCAGAAAAGGTTTTCATGGGTCACCAGTGTTGGTTTTTGGGACGCGAATGCGCCCAGACGATTGATGGGCGGGTTATACTCGTCCAAGAACCATCGTCAAGCGGGAGTTATTCTAAAAAATCGTTCGTAAACAATACCTTATAATTTCGGTATTATTTTACCCCATACTTTTCGGCGGGATTGAATAGGTCAGCGTCGCGCGGGCCACCGGATCGGGGGATCCGTCGCTGTACAGAAGCACATTGCCGACAGCCAGAACCCGTCCCAGCTTCAACAGGGTCACCTCGGCAACCACATCGACACCCGCCACCGGCTTGCGCATGAAATCGATCGAACAATTGGTCGTCACGGACAAAGCCTCGGGGCCGATGCGGCTCAGGATCGCAAGGTAAACCCCGACATCCGCCAAGCCGAACATCGCGGGACCCGAAATCGTGCCGCCGGGCCGCAGATGCCGATCACGGGACAAGAGCCGCACGCGCAATCCGTCGGTGCGCACCTCGTCGACCACGAAATCCGCGGCCACCTGCTCGAAATGCTCTGCCAGAAACTGCTCAAGCGCGAGCTTGTCCATTACCACAGTCACGCACTTCCCTCCTGCCCGTCCGCCGCCTAGACTTGCCCGTGAACGACCGAAAGGACAACCCATGCCGTTACTTGACCGCGCCGACCTTGACGGTGTCGCGACCCTGACCATGACCGCGCCCGAAAGGCTGAACGCCCTCTCGGACGAGATGCTGGCCACGCTCCAGTCCGCCTTTGACCAGATCGCCACCGATCGCTCGGTCCGCGCGGTGATCCTTGCCGGCAGTGGAAAGGCGTTTTGCGCGGGCCACGACCTGAAAGAGATGCAGGCGGGACGCCAGTCCAAAGACAAGGGCGCTGCCTACTTCCGCGATCTTTTCAACCGCTGCGCCCACCTCATGCAGACGATCCAGCGAATCCCCCAGCCGGTGATCGCCCGCGCCCACGGGATCGCCACCGCTGCGGGCTGCCAGCTGGTCGCCACCTGCGACATGGCGGTGGCCGAGTCCGGCACCCGCTTCGGCGTGAACGGCGTGAACATCGGGCTGTTCTGCTCGACCCCGATGGTGGCGCTGACCCGCAATATCCCGCGCAAAGCAGCGTTCGAGATGCTGACCACCGGCCGCTTTATCGACACGGACGAAGCCCTGCGCCTGGGGCTCATCAACCGCGCCGTGCCCGCCGAAGATCTGGTCCAGTCCACCCAGGATCTTGCCAGCACCGTCGCCTCCAAACTCGCCTCGGCAGTGCGCATGGGCAAAGGCGCCTTCTACCAACAGGCCGCGATGGACACAGCCAGCGCCTATGACTTCACAGGCCGCGTCATGACCGCGAATATGCTGGATCGCGACACCGACGAAGGCATCAGCGCCTTTCTGGAAAAGCGCCAGCCGAAATACTAGCGGCCCCTCGCCCTACTCGCCGAAAAGCTCGGGCAAGCGATTGCGCTGCAGTTTCGCCGTCGAGGTCATGGGCAGGTCGGCGGCG
>JALQXR010000025.1 GCA_023263105.1 Marivivens sp.
GAACCAGATCGAAAGCGAAACCAAGCGCTACATCGACTTTCTGTCGAACATCTACCGCGACCTTGGCTTCCCCGAGTTCGAAGTGCTGTTTTCGACCCGTCCCGACGTGCGCGCCGGCAGCGACGAAACGTGGGACAAGGCCGAAGCCGCGCTTTTGGCGGCGACCCGAGCCGCCGGTATCGAACCCAAAATCAACCCCGGCGAAGGCGCGTTCTACGGCCCCAAACTAGAGTTCACGCTTACCGACGCCATCGGCCGCAAATGGCAGTGTGGCACGCATCAGGTCGACTTTGTGCTGCCGGAACGTCTGGACGCGACCTATATCGGGGCGGACGGCGCGAAACATCGCCCCGTCATGTTACACCGCGCCTGTCTGGGCTCGTTCGAGCGGTTCATCGGCATCCTGATCGAAGAACACGCAGGCAAGCTGCCGTTCTGGCTGGCGCCGCGTCAGGTCGTCGTCGCGTCCATCGTGTCGGACGCGGATGACTACGTGCACGACGTCGTCGCCGCCCTGCGAAAGGCTGGCGTCCGCGCCGAGGCCGACACCCGCAACGAAAAGATCAACTACAAGGTCCGCGAACACAGCCTTGGCAAGGTTCCCGTGATCCTTGCCGTCGGCGGGCGCGAAGTCGAAGAACGCACCGTCAGCGTCCGGCGTCTGGGCGAAAACCAGACCTCTGTAACATCGCTCACGGAAATCGTGACCGAACTGACCAAAGCGGCGACCCCGCCCGATCTGCTGTAACAATCCCGACGGGATTTGAACCCAAAGCCCCCCGCCAGAGCGATCTGGCGGGGTTTTTGTTACCAAATCGCCCATTTGCCATAACACGGCCTCACGCCTGCTCACGGGGCCGCGATGCACGGGCCCGTTATTCGCTCTGGGCCACCGGACAGGGCTAGGGTTTAGACATCGCCCAGAAGAGGCGATCCAGTTAACCCACTGAACCTGAATAGGAAAACCGATGTCCAATACTGTCACCAAGACCGTTCTCGCCGCCTCTGCCATGGCAACCGCGATGACCGCGCTGGCCCATTCCGCTGCTGCTGCCGACGAAGAAAAATGCTTCGGCGTCGCGCTTGCGGGTGAAAACGACTGCGCCGCCGGTCCCGGCACCACCTGTGCAGGCACCTCGACCGTCGACTATCAGGGCAACGCCTGGAGCCTCGTCCCCGCTGGCACCTGCGAAACCATGGCGCTGCCGGACGGACGCATGGGCGCGCTTGCCGCCTCGCTCGAAGCCGAAGGCTACATGGGTCTGGCCCGTGACCTTCCCGAAGGCGTGATGGCCGACGGCCTGAAAATGGTCGCGATGTAAACCTGACCTCCGGCGCGGCGGATATCCTGCCGCGCCGACCCCGTTTACCGCAAGCCACAGGTAGGCCGATGTTCGACCAGTCCCCCTCTCCGCGACTTCCCGATGCCGCAGGTGTCGGCTACAAACCGCAGCATTTCAGCGCGATCCTGTCCGATCCCGCGCCCGTGCGATGGTTCGAAATCCACGCCGAGAACTATATGGGACAGGGCGGTCGCCCGATCGCCCAGCTGCGCGCTTTGGCCGACCGGTTTCCAGTCTCTGTCCACGGCGTCGGCCTGTCGATCGGCGGCGAAGCCCCGCTGGACCAAGACCACCTGTCACGGCTGGCGACCCTTCTGGCGCGGGTCCCTGTCGCGTCCTTCTCTGAGCATCTGGCGTGGTCGACCCATGGCGGCTCTTACTTCAACGACCTCCTCCCCCTGCCCTACACCGCCCGCACGCTGGCCCGCGTCTGTGACCATATCGATCAGGTGCAGACCCGCCTTGGCCGCCGCATGCTTCTGGAAAATCCGTCCAGCTACCTTGCCTTTGCCGAAAGCGAGATGTCCGAACCAGAGTTCCTGACCGAGGTCACGCGCCGCACCGGTTGCGGGCTTTTGCTGGACGTGAACAACGTCTTTGTCTCGGCGGTGAACCTGCACACGGACCCGCGG
Source organism: Marivivens sp. (assembly GCA_023263105.1). Taxonomy (GTDB): domain Bacteria; phylum Pseudomonadota; class Alphaproteobacteria; order Rhodobacterales; family Rhodobacteraceae; genus JALQXR01. The sequence goes on from JALQXR010000025.1 coordinate 1,976, forward strand.
TCCTATATCGACGCGATCCCCGCCGCGGCCGTGGGCGAGATCCACCTTGGCGGCCACGACGAAGACCAGGACGAGGTCGGACAGCCTTTGCTGATCGACAGCCACGGCAAACCGGTGGCCGAGCCGGTCTGGGCGCTGCTTGACCACTTGTTGTCGCGCACCGGCCCCCGACCTTTGTTGATTGAATGGGACAACGATGTGCCCGACTGGCCCGTGCTTGCCGCCGAAGCCGCCCGCGCACAGACCGTTCTGGAAAGGGTCGCAGCATGACCGGCGTCACCCAGTCCGATTTCCGCGACGCCCTGTTGTCCGCGTCAGTGCCCGTTCCCGATGGCATGACCCAGCCCGACGGCTCGCCTGCCAGCCGCCGGTTCAACGTCTATCGCAACAACGTGGCCGTCGGATTGACCGAGGCGCTAGAGTCGGCCTTTCCGGTGATCCGGAAACTGGTCGGCGATGATTTTTTCAAAGCGATGGCAGGGATTTACCTGCGCAACCATCCGCCGTCCTCTGCGGTGATGGCCGGTTACGGCGACCGCTTGCCGTCGTTCCTCAAGGGGTTCGAGCCGGTCCGCCACCTGCCCTATCTGCCGGACATGGCGCGGCTGGAACTGGCGATGCGCGACTCTTATCACGCGGGCGATGCCGACCCCATCGCGCCCGAAGCCCTAGCCGCCCTGTCCCCCGACCGATTTGTCCGCGCCCGTCTGCGGCTGGCACCGTCAGTGCGACTGTTGTCGTCGCGGTTTCCGGTGCATGGCATCTGGGTCCATAACACCGATCCCGCGCGACCGCCGGTCGCCAAGGGCGCCGAGGATGTGCTGATCACCCGCCCGCACTTCGACCCCCGCCCGCGCTTGTTGACCCGTCCGGCGGCGCGCTTTGTTGCCGCGATCCAGCGCGGGGCGTCGATTTCCGGAGCGATGGCCGAAGGCGGCGACGAACTGGACATGGGCGCGCTGCTGGCGCTCTTGCTGACCGACCGCGCCATCGTCGATATCTATTGAAGGACCCCGTGATGATCCCGTTTTTCGACACTGCCGCCCGCCGTCTTGACCGTGCCGCGCCGCATATCTTGCCGCTTTTGGCCCGACTGACCTTTGCGGCGGTTTTGCTGGTCTACTTCTGGAACTCTGCCCTCACAAAGCCGGGCGAAGGCCTGTTTGGCGTCTTTGCCCCGTCATCTGGCGCCTATGTCCAGATCTTTCCCAAGGCGATGGAAGCGGTCGGCTACGACAAAAGCCAACTGACCGTCCTGCATTGGGCTGTGGTGGTCGCGGGAACGCTGGCCGAATTCATCCTGCCCGCGCTGATCGCCATCGGCCTGCTGACGCGGCTGGCCGCGGTCGGGATGATGGGTTTTATCGTGGTGCAGAGCCTGACCGACCTGTTCGGCCACGGAGGCATCGCCCACGCCGCGACTCTGGGCGCGTGGTTCGACCGGCTGTCCGATGGCGCGATCCTGGATCAGCGGGCCTATTGGATGCTGGGCTTGGCCGTTCTGGCGATGATGGGCCCGGGGCTGTTGTCAGCCGACCGGTGGATCAGAAATGCGCCTTGGGCTCGTCAGGTTTTCCAGCAGAAATAGCCAGAACGCCGCCCAGCACGGAAAACCCGATCGGGAACATGGTGGCGACGTTGAAGCCGAAGGCGGCAAAGAACAGGACACCCGCCCCGATCATCAGCCCGCCACCCCAAAGGGCGCGCACCTTGGCCATGGCGCCGCCGGCGATGGCGCAAAGAGGGCCAAAAAAGCTCGCGAATTTCACGAACCCCGGGCTTTCGAAGAAAAAGGTCGCCTCGCCCACCTCTTGGTAGTTGTCGGTCAGGCTGACCCATCCGTAGCCGAACAGGCCGACGAACAGCCCGAAAAATCCGGCGATCAGGCCCAGAACGAGTGCTGCGTTGCGCATGAAATCCTCCGATCAACTGAGGGTTAGATACTATCGCCCCTAGCCTTTGCCAAGCCTCGCGGCCTTAACCGCCGGGGTCCAGCCCACGGTCCAGACACCGCCGGATTGGATGGCGGGCCGCTTGAGCAGCGTCGGGTTCGCCACGATCAGGTCGACAGGGTCGCCTGCACGGTCCGCTTCGGACAAAGCGCGCCATGTGGTCGATGCCTTGTTCAATCCCGCAGGCCCGACTTCGTCGAGAATCGCCTGAACCGTTGCCCGATCCAGCCCGTCGTCCCGCAGGTCGAGCACGGTCGGGGTGATTCCTGCCGCTTTCAGGTCGGTCTTTGCTTTGCGACAGCTGTCACACGACTTTAGTCCATAAAAGATCATGGGGTTCTGGCTCTTTATTCATGCGTTAGGAGGGAGGGGCCATTCTTTGCCCACTTGAGTTTTGTGCAGATGTGATAAGCTGAGGCTGCACGGGGCTCTTTGATTTCCGAACAGAATATCAGGATTTCGTGTGAATTGAAGAAGCACTTGAATCAAGGAGTCGGCTATGCCGAGCGGCACTGTAAAGTGGTTCAATACAACCAAGGGCTACGGATTCATCGCCCCCGATGGCGGCGGTAAGGACGTTTTTGTACACATTAGCCAAGTCGAGCAATCCGGTCTTACCGGACTGGCCGACAACGAAAAGGTGGCTTTCGAATTGATTGAAGGTCGTGATGGCCGCCAGATGGCGGGGTCTATCACCAAGAGTTGAAATCCCGCCCTACGGCGTCGTGAAACGGCGTCCGCGACCCGTCGCGGACGTTACCCGAGTATGTCCTTGAACTCCCGCCATTCGCCCTTGCTCATGCCCGAGTTGTCTTCGGTCACGGCCTCGCCCGCAAGCATGCGGCGCAGGCAGGACAGAGCCCCCTCGGACAGCGTCGCGCCGCCCATTCGATAGTCCTCGAACGCGCGATAGGCCGCGGGCACCCAGTCCTTGACCAACCGGCACATTTCTTCGGCATAGACGCGGATTTCGTATTGCGCGTGGCTGTCGGCGCGAAGCCGCAGGAAATGGAACAGGTTGTGCAGATCCACTTTCCAATACCACTGGGTATAGATGTTGGCGGGCAGGTTCATCCGCGCCAATTCGCGGGCAAGCCCCTGTTGGCCGTCCTGACCGATCATCTCTTCGTAATGGTCGTAGGCGCGGGCGGCGTCGTTTTTCAGATACTCCAACACGCGCGCGGCCTCTTCGGGCGCCAGAACCTCGCCTCGGCCCTGATTGTTGATCACCGATTGGGCGGCCAGATGCTCGGGCTGGGGAATGTAGAATTCGCGGTCCAGGATCGAATACCGCGCCGAGTATTCGTTCACGTTGGCGGTCCGGTGACGGATCCACTGCCGCGCCACGAAAACCGGCAGCTTAACGTGCAGCTTGATTTCGCACATTTCGAAGGGGGTCGAATGCCAGTGCCGCATGAGGTAGCGGATCAGGCCTTCGTCGTTCTGGACCGATTTGGTGCCCTTGCCATAGCTGACACGCGCCGCCTGACAGATCGCGGCGTCGTCGCCCATATAGTCAATGACGCGGACAAAACCGTGATCCAGCACGGGGTTGATGTTGTAAAGATGGGCTTCCATCCCTTCGGACACCGCCCTTAGGGTAGGCCGTGGCGTGGCACGCAATTCGGCGATTTCGGCCTTCTGTTCCTCTGTCAGCTTCATCCCGCGCCCCTTCTTGACGGAAACATTATGAGTCGGGGCCGACTATATCTGCGGGTGTCGGGGTTCGGAACCTCTATATCCGGTAAGCTGGGACCGAATTGCCGCAGATCGGGCCGGAAAACGGCGCGATCCCTGTAAAATATTGACTTTCGTTGCCCAAAGGGACCAGTCTCTTGTCAAAAGAACATAGAGCAGTACCAGCCATGATCCGGACAATCGCGTCGATAGCCGCTTTGGGCCTCTTGATTTCTTGCGGGGACGGCAACCCGTTCTTTCCCTTGCCCGAGGATGACTCTGATCCGTCGGTCAGCAACATCTACGCGACCGAGGCCAACGACGAAGCCACTCTGAACAACCTTGTCTATCTGGATCAAGGCACCGCCGACCCTGCCGATGACGTGCTGCGGGTCAACAATCTGCCGTTCGACGGCACCGACGCGAATTCCGGCGGCTACACCCCGATGGCCGGAGCGGACCTGCAAAACAACTTTACCGTTTTCGAAAGCCCCGTCCTCTCGGAGCGGCGCTATTTCGCGGTGTTCCGGCGCACGACCAGTTCCCAAGTGCTTGCTGCAGGCACCGGCGATTACGTCAATTTCGGCTATGGCGGCGCCGCGGCGCATCGCCTGAACGCCACGACCGACATGCCCGCGTCGGGCGAATATGTGTACACCGGTGAATATGCCGCCGTGCGCATCACCACGCTGGACGGTGGCCGCGACGATGTCGAATACATCACCGGCGCAGCCCGCCTGAGTGTCGACATCGCCGACTTTGACATTACCGGCGCGGTCGAAGGTGTGATCAATAACCGTCGCCTGTTCGACAGTTTCGGGACCTATATCGGGGACCTCGACGACTTTGTGTCGCTGGCGACCGCAGAGATCGACTTTGAGAACCAGCTAACGCTTATGTCGACGGCCAACGGCTATGACTTCGACTCCGAAGATCTGACTGCGGGCCAATGGCAGGCCATCTTTACCGGCCCCGATGCCGAAGAGATCGCCGGATTTGTTTTCCTTGAAGGGACCGTCGCGACCGGCTCGGATGATGACGAAGTGCGCGAGACCGGCGTCTTTATCGTTGTCCGTCCGTAATCTGATCGCCGCCAGCCTGACCGGAGCAGCGCTCGTCGCCGCGACCCCAGAACCGGCGGCGGCGCAGACCACTCTGGACCTAGAGACCGCCCGCGACTTGGTGCCGACGCTGGTCGCCGTCGGCCAACCCGCCGCCGCGCGCGAAATGGCGCTGGCTCTGTTGGCCCGCGACCCGACCAATGTGCCGCTGCTGCTGGCCCTGTCACGGGCGGAAAACGATCTGGGCAACCCAGAGGCGGCAATCACGGCGGCGCGTGCCGCTTTTGTTGCCTCGACCACCCATCGAGAGCGGTACTCTGCGTCGCTCCTCATGGCTCAGGCTTTGGCGGCGAACGATCAAAAATTTCTTGCCGGTATCTGGCTGCGGCGCGCGGCGGACGAAGCGACGACCGAAGCTGAACGCGCCCGAGCGGTCCGCGATTATCATGTTGTTTCGGGCCAGTCAGCGCTTGGCATCCAGATCCGCGGCGCGGTTGTCCCGACAGACAACGTGAACAACGCCCCCACCACGAACCGGATCACGATTGGCGGTCTTACCTTCATCGACCCTTCGGCGCTGCCCATATCGGGGATCGAACGGCGGTTGGGGATCGACCTCAGCTACCGGCTTTCCGAGGACGACACCCTGCGGACGACGATGATTTTGGGCGCCGATGTCCTGCGTGTCACGCTGGGCCAAGAGGCGGCGACGATCGATCCCGACCTGACAGCCGACGACCTGTCACGCAGCGGCCTGCGCGGGGGCATCGGTGTCGAATGGGCCCCTGCCGGCGCAACCGGGAGCTACCGACTGGACCTGATGACCTCGGTCGATGTTGCCGATACGACTCCGGTCGCGCGGTCGACATGGGCAGAGGTGCGGTATCGCATGCCGGTCAGGCAGAGCGACGCGTTCTGGCTTGGGGTTGGTGTTCGGCAGACAGAACGGCTGGACGACGCGCTGCGAGGCTACGACCAGGCCAGTCTGAGCATGGGGTATTCCCGCGCGCTGGCAGGCGGCAGACAACTGAACCTTTCGCTTCGGCATGCAGAGACCGTCAGCGACTCTTACGCTGTCGACGGCGCAGAGACAGTGGTTGGCGCGGGGCTTGATCTGGGGGAAGGTTGGCTGGGCATCGGCTGGTCGGTTTCGGCGGAACTGTCGCAAAATCAATTCGATCACGCGCTTTATGCGCCTCAGCCGCGGCAGGACATCGGGGTCGAGCTAGGGCTGTCCGCGGTCATCGGATCGGCTGCCTACATGGGCTTCGCGCCGGAAATCACGGTCGATTGGACGCGGGTGCAGTCCAATATTCCCAGCTTTGACACCCGCGGTTTCCGGATCGGCATCGGGGTGGTTTCGTCGTTCTGAGACTGGCCTTCGCCGCGTCGCGTGCTAGGCTCTGGCTGACTGATTTCAGCAGGAGAGCAACGATGCCGATCAAATATCTACACACGATGGTGCGGGTCAAAGACCTTGAGAAATCCATGGCGTTCTATGCCCTGCTGGGCCTGAAAGAGACGCGCCGTTATGAAAACGAAGGCGGCCGCTTCACGTTGATTTTCATGGCCCCTCCGGGGCAAGAGGATTGCCCGGTCGAGCTGACCTACAACTGGGATGGCGACGACGGCCTGCCCTCGGACAGCCGCCACTTTGGCCACCTCGCCTATTCGGTGCCCGACATCTATGCGACCTGCAAACACCTGCAGGACAACGGTGTGGTGATCAATCGTCCGCCTCGTGACGGACGGATGGCTTTCGTGCGCTCGCCCGACAATGTGTCGATCGAATTGCTGCAGGACGGACCCGCACTAGAGCCCGCGGAACCATGGATCAGCATGGGCAACACCGGCCATTGGTAAGGGTCGCGGCGCTGGCAATGCTGCTGGCGGCGGGTTCCGCCGCCGATGCGGCATGCCGGCAGGCGCTTGCGTTGGGACTGGATGTATCGGGGTCGGTGGATGCGGCGGAATACCGGCTGCAACTGGACGGGCTTGCCGCCGCACTGACCGATCCCGAAGTGGCGTCGGTTCTGCTGGATGATGCCGCCGCGCCGGTGCGCATCGCGGTCTATGAATGGAGCGGGCCAGAGTTCCAGTCGTTGGTTCTGGATTGGACAGCGCTGGGGTCCGAGGCCGAATTGCTGGCAGCGGCCAGTGCCCTGCGGCGCCACCAGAGGTCCGCCGGCGCGGAATTGACAACGGCCCTGGGCACGGCGCTTGTGACCGGTTTCGACCTCCTTGCCAGTCAGGGCGACTGCTGGAAACGCACGCTTGATATATCGGGGGACGGCAAGTCAAACGCGGGGCCGCGTCCGCAGGACGTGGCCGACCAGAGGGCGAACGATATCGTGGTCAATGCTCTGGTCATCGGTACAGGCACCAGCGGGGCCGACGGTCAGAACGTCGAAGGCGACCTGAAAGAGCTAACCCCCTATTTTGAAGCCTATGTCATTGCGGGCGACGGCGCCTTTGCCGAGGCCGCACTGGGGTTTGACGACTATGGGGCCGCGATGAAACGCAAGCTCTTGCGCGAATTGCAGAGCATCGTGATCGGCTGGAACTCTGTGGATTGATGCGGCCCGATGCCCGATTGGACGTGCCCGATTGGACGCGATCGTTTGGACCTGCCCGATTGGACGCGATCGTTTGGGCGGCAGGTGCGGCGACAATCCCGTCCTGTCGGGTCGTCAGTAAATATAGCGGATCTGATCGGTCCAATAGCGTTCGACGCGGCGGAGAGAGCCGGCGATCAGGTCGATGCCGTCCATATTCAGCACCTCTCGTGCCTGCAGCCCTTCGGCGTGGGTCGCAAACAGCTTTGCCACGATCTTACGGACGCGATTGCCCTTTTCGGTGAGGCTGACGCGGACCGACCGGCGGTCGATTTCGCATTTCTTGTGGTGCATGTACCCCAGATCGACCAGCTTGCGGAGGTTGTAGCTGACGTTCGAGCCCTGATAATAGCCGCGCGACCGCAGTTCACCGGCGGCGACCTCTTGTTCGCCGATGTTGAACAGCAGCAGCCCCTGCACAGGGTTGAGTTCCAGAATTCCGACCCGTTCGAATTCGTCCTTGATCACATCAAGCAGCAGCCGGTGCAGCCGTTCGACCAAGGTCAAAGTCTCAAGATAGCTGGACATGAACGCGACGGTTTCGCACCGCGGGGCCGTGTCCTCTGCGACGGAATCGATATTTGAATAAAGGCTCATGGCCTGCCTCCTACATCCAAGGTTGACCCTGAATGACGGCTAAAGACCAAGATACGGTTAAGGCCCGGCCGGAAAGCGATCAGGCGGGGCGGACCAGACCTTCGGCTCCGGAGGCGACGCGGGTGATCAGGTCAAGATAGCGATCCGGAGTCGGGACCTGAGCGGTGACCCATTGATAAAGGTCGTGATCGTTCTCTGACAGGAGCGCGTCGTAAAGCTCCAGGTCGGCATCCGTCATCTGCGCCAGCTGGCGGTCGGCAAAGGACGACAGGATGATATCCATTTCCTTAATTCCGCGGCGCATGGACCGCATCGCAAGCCGCTTGATCCGGTGTTCCCGCGTCTCAGTCATCGGTGTTGGTCCGCGGCGATGACATGACCCGCCGTTCCAGATCGGCAAGCCGCTCGGCGGCGTCCAGCATCACGTTCCGCAGGTGCCGGATCTCTGACAAAAGGTCGTCCGGCGATTCGATCGTGGCCCCGGGGGCGATGGCATCGGACGGTCCGTCGGGCCCTTGGCCGCGTCCGGTCAGGAGCCATGACAGCGACACGCCCAAAAGTCCGGCAAGGATCGGCAGGCGATTGGCGCGCGGTTCCTTGGCGTCGTTTTCCCAAGCAACGATCACGTCCTTCTTTACGCCAAGGTTCCGGGCCAGTTCCTTTTGCTTCATCCCCGCGCTTTCGCGGGCGCCCGCCAGCCGGTCTCCGAAAGTGGCGACCTGTTCGCTATACCAGTCCATATTCCCGTCCTTATTGTGCCGCCGCGCTTGATTGAGCAGGGGCGCCCCCCTATGACACAGCTGCGCATCAATGACCACAGGGAGCCAAAGATGTCCTTCCTTTCCGCGACACTAGACCGCGTCAAACCGTCCCCGACCATCGCCGTCACCACGCGCGCCGCGGAGCTGAAAGCCGCGGGCCGTGACATCATCGCCTTGGGCGCGGGTGAGCCGGATTTCGACACTCCGCAGAACATCAAGGACGCGGCCATCGCGGCGATCAACGCGGGTAAGACGAAATACACCGCCGTCGATGGCATTCCCGAACTCAAGAAAGCGATCTGCGCCAAGTTCGCCCGCGAAAACGGGCTGGACTATGCCCCCGCTCAGGTCACTGTCGGCACAGGCGGCAAGCAGGTGCTGTACAACGCCTTTATGGCGACGCTCAATCCCGGCGACGAAGTCATCGTCCCCGCCCCCTACTGGGTCAGCTATCCCGACATGGTTCTGTTGGCGGGCGGCACGCCGGTGGTGATCGAAGCCGGTCTGGACACGGCGTTCAAAGTGACCCCCGAACAGCTGGAGGCCGCGATCACGCCGAAGACGAAATGGTTCCTGTTCAACTCTCCGTCCAACCCGACGGGCGCGGGCTATAACCGTGCCGAGTTGAAGGCACTGACCGATGTGTTGATGCGCCATCCGCAAGTCTGGGTGATGACCGACGACATGTATGAACACCTTGTGTTCGACGACTTTGAATTCTGCACCCCCGCGCAGGTCGAGCCCGCCCTGTATGACAGGACGCTGACGGTGAACGGCGTGTCCAAGGCCTATGCCATGACCGGCTGGCGGATCGGCTATGCCGCCGGTCCGGTCCCCCTGATCAAGGCGATGGGCAAGGTGCAGTCGCAGTCGACCTCTAACCCCTGCTCTGTCAGCCAATGGGCCGCGGTCGAGGCCTTGAACGGCGTGCAGGATTACATCGAGGCCAACAAGGCCCTGTTCCAGCGCCGCCGCGATCTGGTGGTGTCGATGCTGAACGCGGCCAAGGGCGTCACCTGCCCTGTCCCCGAAGGCGCCTTTTATGTCTATCCCGACATCTCTGCCTGTATCGGCAAGTTCAGCGCCGGCGGCACCGCGATCACCGATGACGAAGCCTTTGCCACCGCCCTGCTGGATGAAACCGGCGTTGCCGTGGTCTTTGGTGCGGCCTTCGGTCTTAGCCCCAACTTTCGGGTGTCCTATGCGACCTCAGAGGCGCAACTGGAAGAAGCCTGCCGCCGAATCCAGACATTTTGCGAGGGTTTGCGCTAGTTGCAGAGGTAGCCTTGGGGGAGGATGCCTGTTAGGCTCTGCCCAAAGGCCAACCAGCAGGTAACAGGGCGCGCCGAGGGCAGGAAAATGGGCACCGAGCTACCCGATTACTATTTCCGAGTGCGCGAAAACGGTGCGGCCGTTTTCCGTGTCGATACCGAGAACCGGCAGCGCCGGATCGAGATGGACCAGATCGCGGTCATCAACATCCGCAACGGCGAGGTCAAGCCTCAGGGCGACCGGACGCTCAGCGACGAAGACATCACGGTCATCCGCAAGTGGATCGCGGACCGGACCGAGCTATTGGCCCGCCGCGATATCGACGACATCCATCGCGCGGTGGACTACCTGAACCTGACCACACAATGGGTCCAGTCAAAGGCCACCGACGATCAGTTGGAAAACGTGACCGACGCGCTTTTGCTGGCGATGCATGACCTCCGGTCGGTGCTGGTGCGCAAGAAAGCCGACCGCCTGATAAAGGCGCGCGACGGTCAGGACGACGGCGGCAGCGACAGCGACGGTCAGGACTAGGTCGCCCGTCAGGCCGCCTGCTGCGCCAGCACCTCTTTGAACCGTGCCGGATCCCGCGCGATCGTGGCGACGGCGGAGATGATCCTGTCGGCCTTTGCATCATCCATCAGCGCCGAGAAATTCAACCGCGTCCAACCGGGGCGGCTGCTAAGGTCGCCCTGCAGGATATCGGCGCGAATCCGGTCCGAGCTCTGCTCTTCTATCCCCAAGAGCCGGTGCCCGTAGGGGCCGGCACAGGCACAACCGGCGCGGGCCTGCACGCCGAAACACTCGGACAGCGCGCGGGTGACGGCCTGATGGTGAATGGCCTCGGAGCCGTCGGGGGTTTCGATCCGGATGGCAAAGACCGGAAGACGGTCTGTCGCCGTGTCCTTGCCCAACAGGCGCAGCGACGGGAGGTCGTCCCACACCGCACGGGCGCGGCGGATCAGGTCGGCATGGCGCTGGCGCATGGCGTCGGTGCCGATCGCGTCTTTCACGATAAAGGCCAGAGCCGCGCGAATGTCGCCCAGAACATTGGGGGTTCCGGCTTCTTCGCGGGCTTCCAGCGCCTCGGCATAGTCCTGCCCCCAAGGCGACACGAACCGCACCGTCCCGCCACCGGGAACGGAGGGGATGCGCGTTTGCACCGCGTCACGGCGGACGATCAGGACGCCGGATGCGCCCGGGCCTCCGACGAATTTATGGGGCGAGGCCACGACCGCATCGACGCGCAGTCCGGCAGCGGGCTGCATAGAAATCGGAAGGTAAGGCCCGCCGCCCGCATAATCCCAAACGCAAATCGCGCCCGCATCGTTCAACGCCTGCGTGACCGCCACGACATCGGTGCAGATACCGGTGACATTGCTGGCGGCCGAAAAACTGCCGATGACCAAGGACCGGCCCGAGGCCTCTTTCAGCCGTTGACGCAGAACCGCCAGATCGGGACCGCCGTTGGCGGCTTCGGGGATTTCGACCACCTCTGCCCCGCTTTCGCGCCACGGCAGGATGTTGGAATGATGTTCGTAGGGTCCGATCAGAACCAGCGGGCGGTCACCGCGCGCCACCGCCTCCCTGACCCCGAAAAGATGGACCAGACGGTTCAGGCCAGCCGTCGCGCCAGAGCCGCAAAAGATCGTCGCATACTCTGCCCCTGCCCCGCAGGCCGCGCCGATCCGCGCCCGCGCCGCCGCCCGAAGCCGCGTCGAAAACCCGCCGCAGTAAGAGCCTTCGGTATGGGTGTTGGCATAAAAGGGCAGCACCTCGTCGCGGACGAAATCCTCGACCACGCTCAGCGCGCGACCAGAGGCGACGTAGTCGGCATAGGTCAGCACCTGTTCGCCGTAAGCCGTGCGATACCGCCGTCCTTCGCCGATGACCATCTTGGACAGACCGCCCGCCGCCGCGATCCGCGCGACCTGAGCTTCGAATTGGCTGAGCAGCTGTGCTTCGTTGGTGTTGTGCATGTTTGACCCCTGTTTTCGCGACTTGCGGGCAGTTTAGTTTAGGTATTTGCAGAAAACCCCTTCATTTATCTCATTCGGTTATCGTATATTGTGTCAAATGACCCAAACACCGCTCAAACTTGACCAGATTGATCGAAACATCCTTCGGGCGCTTCAGCGGGATGCGTCGCGGTCGCAGCGCGCCTTGGCCGAGGCCGTCGGCCTTAGCCAGAACGCGCTATGGCGCCGGTTGGGACGGCTGCAGGACAGCGGGCTGATCCGTGGCCAGACCGTGCGGCTGGATCCAGAGGCGCTGGGACTCGGGCTGACTGTCTTTGTGATGCTGCGCACGCGCAACCATTCAAAGGCCTGGCTGGACGCCTTTCGCAAAGAAGCCCTGGGCATCGCCAATATCATCGACATCTACCGGATCGCGGGCGACTACGACTATATGCTGAAGGTGGTCGCGCGGGACATGAACGACTTTGACCACGTCTACCAGCGGCTGATCGAAAAGCTGGAACTGGAAACGGTGACCTCTTTGATCACGATGGAAAGCATCGCGGACAGCCGTGACCTGCCGCTTTGACCCGCCCCCCCGACGGATGGCGCCGCCCAGAGTGGCCGCCGACCCGCCAGCCGACAGGAGCCCGCCCATGATCGACAAACTCGAGATGCTGATCGCGCTGGCGCGAGAGGAACATTTCGGCCGCGCGGCAGATAGCCTTGGCCTGACACAGCCAACCCTTTCGGCGGGGATCAAATCGCTTGAGGGGCAGTTGGGTGTGCAACTGGTCCGGCGCGGGTCGCGCTTTGGCGGGCTTACTCCGGAAGGCGCGCGGGTGCTGATCTGGGCGCGGCGCATCGTGGGCGACACCCGCACCATGCGCGAAGAAATGCGCGCCGCCCATCGCGGCCTGTCCGGAGAGGTCCGTCTGGCAGTCATCCCCACCGCCCTGACCATGGCCGCGCAACTGACCGCGAGCTTCCAGAAAGCCCATCCCGGTGTGCGGCTGAGCGTGGTGTCGCGCACCTCGGTCGAGATCCTGGCCATGCTTGAAAACCTAGAGGTCGACGGCGGCATCAGCTATCTGGACAACGAACCGCTGGGGCGGGTCACGGCGGTGCCGATCTATCAGGAAAACTATGCGCTGGTCTGTCCGGCAGGCCATCCGCTTGCCCGCGCCACCCGCGTGCCTTGGGCGGCTCTGGCGGGGCAGCCGCTTTGTCTGCTGACGCCCGACATGCAGAACCGGCGGATCATCAACCAGAATTTTCAGGCCGCAGGGGTAGAGGTCACCCCGACGATCGAGTCGAATTCCACTGTCGTTCTGGTCGCCCATGTCCAGACGGGCGGATGGGTCACGATCCTGCCCACCAAACTGGCCGAATTCCTGACCTCTGACCCGTCCATCGCGACTGTCCCGATGGAGCCCCCTGCCCGCCGGCCCCAAGTCGGGCTGATCGCCGCCGAACGCGAACCGCACACGCCGGTGATGGCGGCGCTGATCGCGGCGGCGCGCGGCATGGCCGAGAGCTAGGGCTTTACCGCCTCGCGCCAGCTGTGACGGGGCGCAAACCCCAGCAGGCGGCGCGCCTTGTCGATGGAATAAAAGGTTTCGTCAGCCCCCATCGCTTTGGTCTGGCGCACGCCGTCATAATAGCGCCGGATGATCTGGTCCGAGGTCAAAGCCACGCTTGCATCGGGGTTCGCGACGTTGAAGATCTGGTATCCCAGCCCGTCGGTCGACAGGCAGCGGTCGACCATATGCCCCAGATCGCGCGCGTCGATATAGGCAAAGATATTCCGGCGGCGCAGGTCGGGATTGGCGATATAGGCGGGGAAATGCTGGGCGTATTCCTGCGGCTCGATCACGTTGTTGATCCGCAGGCCATAGATATCCGCGCCCGAGCGGGCCTGAAAACTGCGGGCGGTGACTTCGTTCACGACCTTGGACATGGCATAGCTGTCCTGCGGCACGGTGGGATGGTCTTCGTCCACGGGGATATAGTCGGGCTTGGCCTCTCCGTCGTGGAAACACACGCCATAGGTCGTTTCCGAGGAGGCAAAGACGATCTTGCGGACACCCGACCGGAGCGCCGCGTCGATCACGTTGTAGGTCGACTGGACGTTGATGCGATAGGTTTCGTTGTCGGGCTTCAGCAGGATACGCGGGACGGCGGCGAAATGGACGACCGCATCGAACCCCGGCATCCCCGTCCCCGGCTCCAGATCGGCAAAGTTGCCATAGGCCTGCATGGCGTTGAACACCTGCCCCGCATCCGTCAGATCGACCTGAAGGTTGTCCACCCCGTCATGATCCAACGGCACAAGATCAAGGTTCAGCACGCAATGCCCGCGCGCCAGAAGATAGGGGATGACATGTCGTCCGGCCTTGCCGCTGCCGCCGGTAAATAGAATTCGCATGGTGGTTCCTGTCGTTCGTTCGGGTCCAAGTGTGACCGACCCACGGGGCGCTCGTCAAAGGGCTTTGCCTTTGGCGCGGGCCGCTCTACCGTGAGCGCGACGCAACCACCTCAGGACCGACCCCTATGACCACCCTTTACGGAGTCTACCGCAGCCGCGCCACGCGCATCTTCTGGCTGGCTGGCGAACTTGACCTCAAGCTTGATGTCGTGCCCGTGATTCAGGGCTACCGGCTGAAGGACCCCACCGCAGCGGACGCGCCGATCAACACCCGCTCGCCCGAGTTTCTGGCGATTTCTCCGGCCGGAGCGATTCCGGTGCTGAAGGACGGCGAACTGGTGCTGTCGGAATCGCTGGCGATCACGCTTTACCTTGCCAAGAAGGCAGGCGGGCCGCTTGCCCCTGCCAACGCGGCCGAGGATGCGATGATGACCCAATGGGCGCTTTACGGCATGACCGCGATCGAACCGGCGGCGCTGAAGGCGATGTATGTCTACGCCGAGGGCCGTGCCGACGGCGCGGCAGGCAAGGCAGAGCTGGCCCAATGCACGGCGGACCTGCAGCGCCCGCTCAAGGCGCTGGACACCCATCTGGCGACCCACGGCGGTCATATGGTCGGACGCAGGTTCACCGTGGCCGACATCAACATGGCCGAGATCGTCCGCTACGCCAACAGCCACGCCCCCGCGATGGAGGGCTTCGACGCGGTCAAGGGCTGGCTGGCAAGCTGTCAGGCACGTCCGGCGTTCAAGGACATGATGGCAAAACGCGCAGCCGAACCGGTCTAGAGTTCGCGAATAGGCGATCCGTCGCGATAGGCGCGGATCGCCTCGACTGTCTGGGAATAGAACAGGCGGAATGTCGCCTCGGTCGAGTAACCCAGATGCGGCGTCAGCAAGAGCCGACCGTCGCGGATCAGCGGCTTGTCACGCAACGGGTGGTCGGCGGGCAGCGGCTCTTCATCGAAAACATCAAGCCCCGCCGCGGCTGGCCGCCCCCGCCGCAGCGCGACCAACAGGGCCGCGGTGTCGACGATCGGGCCCCTGGATGTGTTGATCAGCACCTGCCCCTCTTTCGCCGCGACCAGCGCGTCGGCCCCGATCAGGCCACGGGTCCGGTCCGACAGCACCAAGTGCACGCTGACCACATCCGACCGCCCCATCAGATCCTTCAGTGACCGCGCCGGTGTCGCGCCGACCTCGGCGCAGCGGTGCTCGGTCAGGTTGCGCGACCACGCGATGACCTTCATCCCCAGGGCCTGACCCAGCACGGCCATCTGGCCGCCGATATTGCCCAGCCCCACCAGCCCGAGCGTCAGCCCCGCCACGTCGCGCCCCAAGCCCGCCTGCCAACCGCCCGCGGTCAGGCTGGCGACCTCTGGCATCAGCCGCCGGTTCAGCGCCAGCATCATCAGCACCGCCAGTTCCGAGGTCGTTGTCTTGCGGCTTTGGGTTCCGCAGACCACGATCCCCCGCGCTTTCGCCGCCGCCACGTCGATCGACGCGTTCTTCGGCCCCGAGGTCACGATCAACCTCAGGTTCGGCAGCGACTCGATCAGGCTTGCAGGCATCGGCGTCCGTTCCCGCATCAGACAGACCACGTCGAACGGCAAGAGCCGCGCCACCAGCGCAGCCGCATCGGTGATCGTGTCGCGAAAGACGGTGACCTCGCCCAGCCCCGACCAATCCGCCAAATCCAGTGCCACATCCGAATAGTCGTCAAGAACGGCGATCTTCATGGCACACCTGCGGGCTAGGAGTCATTACCGCTACAGGAGCATGGCGAACACCGATTGACAACCGCAACGGCAAGTGGCGATTTGGAGCCAAGCCCAAGGGGAAGCTCATGAATCGCGTCGACCAGATCCGCCCGGACGCTCCGGGACTTGGCCGTTTCGGAGCCCATGCCATCGGCGTTCGGACACTGAAGTTCACCCATGTGAGCCAACCGGTCATCACCGGCCCCGCCGAGCCTGTCACCGTCGGAGACCGCACCCTGACTGTCGAACTGTGGTATCCCGCCGCGCGCGGAACCCCGCCCGGCGGCACCTATTCCACGCTGATCCGCGACGGCCAGACCCGCGTGACGCTGATGGGGCGCGCGTCGCGGAACGCTCCTCATGGTAAGGGGCCCTATCCGCTGGTCCTGATGTCCCACGGCTATCCGGGGAACCGCTACCTCATGGCGCCCTTGGCCGAGGTCATCGCGTCGCACGGCTTTGTGGTTGCCAGTATCGACCACGAAGGCAGCACCTACGCCGACCAGCTTGCGATTGCCTCGACCCTGTACCACCGCCCGCTGGACCAGAAATTCGTGCTGGACCGGCTTAGCGCGGGGGGCTGGTCGTTGGACGGGGCGATCGACGCCAGCCGCGTGGGCGTGATCGGCTATTCGATGGGCGGCTACGGCGCGTTGGTCTTTGGCGGGGCCGAGGTGACAAAGGCCGCCGTGACCAGCGAACATGCGCCGCCTGACGGGCTGTTGGCGCGGCACGCCAAAGGCAGCGCCCTGCGGTCAGAGCTGACGGACGACCGGTTGGCCGCGGTCATCGCGATCGGCCCCTACGGGCGCGGCGCGGGCTTGCTGGACGCCAAAGGTCTGGCCCCGATGACCCGCCCGCTGCTGGTGATCGCGGGCGACTGCGACGATATCTCGGGCTATGCGTCGATGCGGTCCATCTGGACCGACAGCGGCGCCCGCGACAAACACCTGCTGACCTTTCTCAACGCGGGCCACAACGCCGCCGCGCCGATGCCCGCCCCTGCCGAAAGCTACGCGATGTCGGCCAAACTGGGCTGGCCGCCGTTCGAGCACTATGCCGATCCCGTCTGGGACACGGTGCGGATGAACAACATCGCGGCCCATGCCTGCGTCGCCATGCTGGACGCCCACCTGCGCGACGGCCCGCCCGCCGCCGAAAGACTGGCCGAGCTGTCGCCTTTGCCCGGGATCGCTGTAGAAACTGCCTGACGCGGGGGGCCTGACCCCGAACAACCGATTGCCCCCGCCGGACAGTTCAGCCACAATATCGAGCACGACAAAACCAAGAAGAAGAGCGGTATGACAGACGATCTCCTCTCCGGAGCCGAAGGCTCGGACTATGATGCTTCCTCGATCGAGGTGCTCGAAGGGCTGGAGCCCGTCCGCAAGCGTCCCGGCATGTATATCGGCGGCACGGATGAACGGGCGCTGCACCACTTGGTGGCAGAGGTGCTCGACAACTCGATGGACGAGGCGGTCGCCGGTCACGCCAACCGGATCGAGGTCGAACTGCACGACGACCACTCGGTCACGGTCCGCGACAACGGGCGCGGCATCCCGATCGACCCCCACCCAAAGTTTCCGGGGAAATCGGCGCTAGAGGTGATCCTGTGCACGCTCCATGCGGGCGGCAAGTTTTCGGGCAACGCCTATCAGACCTCGGGCGGCCTGCACGGTGTCGGCGCGTCGGTCGTCAACGCGCTGTCGGATTCGATGGTCGTGCAAGTGGCGCGCAACAAGGAATTGTTCGAACAGCGGTTCAGCCGCGGCCTGCCCTTGGGTCCGGTGGCAAAGCTGGGCGCGACCCCCAATCGCCGTGGCACGACCACGACCTTTCACGCCGACGAGCAGATCTTTGGCCACCACCGGTTCAAACCCGCCCGCCTGCTGAAACTGGTCCGGTCAAAGGCCTACCTGTTTTCCGGCGTCGAAATCCGCTGGAAATCGGCCATCGACGACGGTGAAACCCCGCTCGAGGCGACGTTCCACTTTCCCGGCGGGCTTGCCGACTATCTGGGCGAACAGCTTGAAGGCGCATCCACCTATGCCGACCGCCCCTTTGCCGGCGTGGTCGAGTTTCAGGACAAATTCAAAGTCCCGGGCAAGGTCGAATGGGCGATCAACTGGACCCCGTCGCGGGACGGGTTCATCCAGTCCTACTGTAACACCGTCCCCACCCCCGAAGGCGGAACCCACGAAGTCGGCTTCTGGAACGCGCTGCTGAAAGGCATCCGCGCCTACGGCGACCTTGTGTCGAACCGCAAAGCGGCCCAGATCAACCGCGACGACCTGATCGCGGGGGGCAGCGCGCTGGTGTCGTGCTTTATCCGCGAACCCGAATTCGTGGGCCAGACCAAGGACCGGCTGGCCACCGTGGACGCGCAACGTCTGGTCGAAGGCGCGGTGCGG
>JALQXR010000261.1 GCA_023263105.1 Marivivens sp.
AGACCGCTACCTTGCCCCGGACATCGAGGCGGCCTCGGCGCTGGTGTCGGACGGGCAGATCGCGACGGCGGCCGGAATCGCCCTGCCGGAGTTGTGGGCATGACCGGCATTGTCTGCAAACCGGTCCGGCAACCGTCTCCGGTCCGAGTGACACGCGGAGACAGTCCGGTCGTGCTGGGGATGCCCCATGGCGGGACGTGGCTGCCCGACAGCGTGACCGCCCGCCTGAACGACAATGGACGCGGGCTGGCCGATACCGATTGGCATATCGCGCAGCTTTATGCGGACCTGCTGCCCGGCGCGACGGTGGTCGAAGCGACCTTTCACCGCTACCTGATCGACGCCAACCGGGACCCGGCGGGCGCGTCGCTCTATCCCGGCCGGAACACGACCGGACTCTGCCCTGACACGGATTTTGACGGCCAGCCGATCTGGGCTGACGGACAGGCGCCCTCGGCCGATGAAATCGCGGACCGCAGCGCGGGGTACCACGCCCCCTACCATGCGGCGCTCAGGAACGAGCTTTTGCGGGTCAAGGCGATCCACGGCACGGCGATCCTGTATGACTGCCATTCGATCCGCTCGACCATCCCGTTCCTGTTTGACGGGCTTTTGCCGGTCTTTTCCATCGGCACCAACGCGGGCTCGACCTGTGCGCAAACGGTCGCGGATGCCGTGATCGCCCCCTGTCGCGGAGCCAAGGGCTATGACACCGCCGTCAACGGTCGCTTTAAGGGCGGCTGGACGACCCGCCATTACGGGCAACCCGAAAGCGGGATTCACGCCATCCAGATGGAGCTAGCCCAGCGCGCCTATCTGTCCGCCGAGACCCCGCCATGGACCTATTCCACCAGCCGTGCCTCTGCGCTTCGCGCTGTGCTGGGGCCGATCCTGACCTCACTTGATACCCTTGCCCGTTCGGGCGACCTCTCTGTTACCGGAGCTTCCAGATGACCGACCGTAAGAACACCCGTGACATCTATCCGCCCATCGGACCCGAAAAGACCGCCAAAACTTGGGGCGGCGAGGCCGCGATGCGGATGCTGATGAACAACCTCCACCCCGACGTCGCGGAAAACCCCCACGAACTGGTGGTTTATGGCGGCATCGGTCGGGCGGCGCGGACCTGGACCGATTTCGACCGGATCGTCGCCGGACTAAAGGATCTGGAGGCCGATGAAACCCTGATCGTGCAGTCCGGCAAACCGATCGCCATCGTCCGCACCCACACCGATGCGCCGCGCGTGCTGATCGCGAATTCGAACCTCGTGCCGCATTGGGCGAACTGGCAGCATTTCAACGAACTCGACCGCAAAGGGTTGATGATGTACGGCCAGATGACGGCCGGAAGCTGGATCTATATCGGCACGCAGGGCATCGTTCAGGGCACCTATGAAACCTTTGCCGAAGCGGGACGCCAGCACTATGGCGGCGATCTGACCGGCAAATGGATCCTGACCGGTGGCCTTGGCGGCATGGGTGGCGCGCAGCCTCTCGCGGCGGTGATGGCGGGCGCCTGTTGTCTGGCGGTCGAGGTCGACGAAACCCGCGCCGATTTCCGCATCCGCACCCGCTACTGCGATGCAAAGGCCCATAGGCTGGACGACGCGCTGGCTCTGATCGCGGATTGGACCGCGAAAGGAGAGGCCAAGTCGGTCGCCCTAATCGGCAACGCCGCCGACGTGTTCCCCGAAATCCTGCGCCGGATGAAGTCGGGCGGGATGCGTCCGGACATCGTGACCGACCAGACCAGCGCCCACGACCCGCTGCACGGTTACTGTCCCGCCGGATGGTCGGTCGCCGACTGGCGCGCCAAACAGGAAACCGCCCCCGCCGAGGTCGAGGCCGCGGCCCGCGCGTCGATGCGGACCCATGTCGAAGCGATGGTCGGATTCTGGAACGCCGACGTGCCGACGCTGGACTATGGCAACAACATCCGGCAGGTCGCCAAGGACGAAGGCTACGAAAACGCCTTTGCCTTCCCCGGTTTCGTGCCCGCCTATATCCGTCCGCTGTTTTGCAAGGGCATCGGGCCGTTCCGCTGGTGCGCCCTGTCGGGCGACCCCGAAGACATCTACAAAACCGACGCGGCGATGAAAAAGCTGTTCCCCGAAAACGCGCATCTGCACCGCTGGCTGGACATGGCCCGCGACCGCATCGCGTTTCAGGGCCTGCCCGCCCGCATCTGCTGGATCGGGCTGGGCGACCGCCATCGCGCGGGTCTGATGTTCAACGACATGGTCGCGCGGGGCGAACTCAAGGCTCCGGTCGTGATCGGTCGGGACCATCTGGACAGCGGCTCGGTCGCTTCACCCAACCGCGAAACCGAAGCGATGAAGGACGGCTCTGACGCGGTCAGCGACTGGCCGTTGCTGAACGCATTGGTCAACACCGCGTCCGGCGCGACTTGGGTCAGCCTTCACCACGGCGGAGGCGTCGGCATGGGCTTTAGCCAGCATGCGGGCGTCGTGATCCTTGCCGATGGCACCCCCGAGGCCGCGAAACGGCTGGAGCGCGTGTTGTGGAACGACCCTGCCTCGGGCGTTTGGCGTCACGCGGATGCGGGATATGAAACCGCCATCCAATGCGCCAAAGACCACGGGCTGCGGCTGCCGGGGATTCTGGG
>JALQXR010000262.1 GCA_023263105.1 Marivivens sp.
GAACCTGAACTTTGCGCGCTTTTCATTGACCGCAGGCGGCACGACCTATGGCACCGAAGGCTCGGCTGTCGATCTGCGCCCCGACTGGACCGGCGATCTGCCACCGCGGTCCGCAATCCGCGTCCACGAGGCTCGCGCCGTGGACCTGTCGCCGATCGACGCCACCAATGCCGCCGACCGGCGCAGGCTGTTGGCCTATCTTTGGCCCGACCAGCCGCACAGGCACAGATTGACCACCGCCGCGATGCAGATGGTCACGGCGCCACCGGATCGGGCGGACGGGGTCGATTGGTTGCAAACGCGATTGGCCGAAGCAGCGCCAGCAGGGTCGGTCCACATGGTCTATTCGACAATCGCGTGGCAATATTTCCCCCACGAAGCCCGCGCGCGCGGCACCCGCATGATCGAGGCGGCAGGCAATGCCGCGACCTCGGACAGCCCGCTTGCGTGGTTCACGATGGAAGCCGACGACAAAAGCCCGGGCGCCGCGCTGACACTGCGGCTTTGGCCGGGTGATCTGAGACTTGATTTCGGGCGCGCGGACTTTCACGGTCGCTGGGTGGACTGGCGCAACGGAGAGGTGACCTCGGCATGAAAAAAGATCCTTCGACCAATGTCCTTGGCGGGACGCTGATGGCTTGTTCGTCACAGCCGCTGACTGGCTTCTTTCGCGACGCCCATTGCAACACCTGCGCCGAAGATCGCGGCAGCCACACGGTTTGCGCGGTCATGACGGCAGAGTTTCTGGCCTATTCGAAATACGTCGGCAACGACCTTTCGACGCCCCGGCCAGAGTTCGGATTTCCCGGATTGAAGCCCGGCGACCGGTGGTGCCTGTGCGCGGGCCGGTTCCTGCAAGCCCACGACGAAGGCTGCGCCCCAAAGGTGCATTTGGGCGCGACGCATCAACGCGCGCTGGAAATCGTGCCGCTGGTCGTGCTCGAATCCCACGCGGTCGATTTGCAGGGCTGACGCTATTTTCCGGTGGGTTGGGTCAGATCGCCCGAATCCAGCAGGTCTTCGATAAAGAGCGACAAGAGCTGCGGGCGGCCCGTCACGCCGGCCTTTCGATAGATCGCGTTGGTCTGCGCCTTGACCGTGCCTTCGGAGGTCTTGCGCATCGTCGCGATGTCGGCAGTCGAAAAACCCTTGATCGAAAACAGGGCCACGTCGCGCTCTGCCGGTGTCAGGCCCCAGTCGACGAACCGCTCTTCTAGCAATTCGGCAAAGGCGCCCGAGGCCGCGCGAAGCTTTGCTTCCATCAGGTTGTTCGACCGCAGCACGCGCCGCAGCATGACAGCCCCAAGGATAATCCCCAGCACCAGCCCCAGCGCCGCGCCGATTTCGATGATTTCGCTGACCTGCCAGTTGATCGGGGCAAATCCGATGACAGAGGACAGGATATTTCCTACGAAGAAAAACGCGCAGAGAACCTGCACGGCCAGAATCGCCCCTAGGAAATATACGTTACGGGGTTTCACCCAATTTCGTCCCTGTTTCTGCCCGATGCAAACCGGGTTTAGTCGTCGTCCGGTTCGTCTTCTTCGTCGTCTTCTTCGTCGTCTTCTTCGTCGTCGTCACCGCCACGGCCACGTCCCCGACCGCGACCGCTTTCGTCATCGTCGTCGCCGTATTCATAGGCCGACCCGCTGCCAGAGTTGGACACGTTTGGCAGAAACACGATCGGCCCCCCTGCGCCTGAGACAAGCTCGATAAAATCGCGGAGGATTTCGCCTGTGACAGGGTTGAACACGATTTCGCGGCGATACTCCGGCGACGTAGCCAGAATGCGGGTGCGTCCCAACCAAGTCGTCGAGATCTCGAATTCGACAAAGCCCTGATCGGTCAGTTGGGACACGATCATGTCCTGCACCGTCTGCGCCCATCCCGTTGCCGGAAGGGCGAGCAACAAAGCTACAATCAAGGCGCGCAGTCTGGTCACTCTGGTTCGATCCTATTGGCCGGGCCCCGCATCCAAGCATGCAGGGCCCAATTGTGAGACGATACTATACCTTAGTCGTCGTCGCGGTCATCTTCATCTTCGTCGTCGTCTTCGTCTTCGTCATCTTCGTCGTCGTCTTCGTCTTCGTCATCTTCGTCTTCGTCTTCGTCTTCGTCTTCGTCGTCGTCGTCATCTTCGTCGTCGTCATCTTCGTCGTCGTCATCTTCGTCGTCGTCATCTTCGTCGTCATCATCTTCGTCGTCATCATCACCGTCATGATGATTCTCTTCGAAGACGTCATCATCGTCCAGCTCATCGGCCAGCTCTTCTTCGGTGAGCGTCTTGGTCTCTCGGCTGAGTTCGGCGTTGTCGGCGTTGTTGTAGATGACCTCGATCTTTTCGTTGCCCACGATCACTTCGACCTTTGTGGTCGTCTCGCCGCGGTAAACTTCGATCCGCGAGGCGGTCGGGAACATCGCGATGATTTCTTCGTTGGAAAGGTCGGCGAAAGCCGCGCTCGAGGAGAGGGCGATGATCGCGGTGGTTGTCATGATAAGCTTGCGCATGTCGTGTCTTCCTTTTGTTAGTGCGGCGCGACATGTGCCTCGCCTGTCACCGTTTTCGCGCCCCCCGGACTGCTGGTCTATCTAGCATCGGTTTAAAGCGGGGTCTCTAAA
>JALQXR010000263.1 GCA_023263105.1 Marivivens sp.
TCCGATCTATCCTGATGGTTGGCCTGCAGGGTTCGGGCAAGACCACCACCACCGCGAAACTGGCCCTGCGCCTGAAGGACCGCGAGAAGAAGCGCGTGCTGATGGCGTCCCTGGACACCAACCGCCCCGCCGCGATGGAGCAGCTGGCGATCCTTGGCCGCCAGATCGGCGTGGACACGCTGCCGATCGTCCAAGGCGAAACCCCTGTCCAGATCGCAAAGCGGGCAAAGACGCAGGCCAGCCTTGGCGGCTACGACGTCTATATGCTCGACACCGCCGGTCGCCTGCACATCGACGAAGAGCTGATCAAACAAGCCGCCGAGGTCCGTGACGTCGTCCATCCACGCGAAACGCTGCTGGTTGTGGACGGTCTGACCGGTCAGGACGCGGTCAACGTCGCCACCGAATTCGATGACAAGATCGGCGTTTCCGGCGTCGTGCTGACCCGTATGGACGGCGATGGCCGTGGCGGCGCCGCCTTGTCGATGCGCGCCATCACCGGCAAGCCGATCCGCTTTGTCGGTCTGGGTGAAAAGGTCGACGCGATCGAAACCTTCGAGCCGTCGCGCATCGCGGGCCGTATCCTTGGCATGGGCGACATCGTCGCTCTTGTAGAAAAGGCGCAAGCCACGATCGAGGCCGAACAGGCCGAACGCATGATGAAGCGCTTCCAGAAGGGCCGCTTCAACATGAACGACCTGAAGATGCAGCTGGAACAGATGCTGAAGATGGGCGGCATGGAAAGCATGATGGGCATGCTGCCCGGCATGGCCAAAGCGTCCAAACAGATGTCCGCCGCCGGCTTTGACGACACGATGCTGAAGCGTCAGGTCGCGCTGATCAACTCTATGACAAAGCTCGAACGGGCCAACCCCGACCTGATGCAGGCCAGCCGCAAAAAGCGCGTGGCCGCTGGCGCGGGACTGGAAGTGTCGGACCTGAACAAGCTGCTCAAGCAGCAGAAGCAGATGGCCGACATGATGAAAAAGCTCGGCAAGATGGGCAAAGGCGGCATGCTGAAACAGGCGATGAAGTCGATGTTCGGCAAAGGCGGCGAGATGCCCGACATGAACGACCCCGCAGCCCTGCAAGAGGCCGCCAAAGCCATTGGCTCGCAGCTTCCCGGTGGCGCGCGCGGCAACCTTCCGGGGCTGGGCGGGGGCATGGGCCTGCCCGGAAACCTGTCGGGGTTCGGCAAAAAGTAATGACCTCGACCGCCAGCAACATACCGGTCCTGACGACCGCGCGGCTCACGCTGGGGCGCTTTGAAATGGCTCATTTCGAGGCGTTTGCCGATTTCTGCGCGACCGACCGCAGCACCTATCTGGGCGGCCCGACCACCGACCGGCGCGACGCTTGGGACAGCTGCATGATCCATCTGGGTCACTGGCAGGCGCGCGGCTATGGCGCGTTCTTTGCGACCGAAACGGCGACCGGTAAACCTGCGGGCCGCATTTCGATCTGGCATCCGATCACTTTGGACGAACCCGAACTCAGCTGGGTCGTATTCGACGGATATGAGGGCAAAGGCTACGCCGAGGAAGGCGCGCGCGCCGTGCGCAACTGGGCCGCGTCTCAAGGTCTAGGGCCGCTGCAATCGCTGGTCGCGCCTGCAAATGAACGGTCGATCGCTTTGGCCGGACGGATGGGCTGCCACGAAGAGGGCCGCCACACCTACCCCAGCGGCGCCGAAGTGATCCGGTTCCGCCACCCGATGGGAGAGGCCGCATGATCGCCCGTCCCAGCATAGACCGGCTGGATACCGCCCGCCTTGTCCTGCGCCGTCCCAACGGGTCGGACTGGCCCGCGGCGCGCGACTTTCTGACATCGACCCGCGCGGCGGGTGTCGGCGGACCCCTGACCGAGGCTCAGGCGTGGCGCAGCTTTGCCGCCGAGATCGGCCACTGGGACATCCGCGGCTACGGGATGTGGGCCGTCACGATCCGCGGCGATGACCGCGCGGTCGGGCTGATCGGCCCGTGGTACCCCGTCGACTGGCCCGAGACCGAAATCGGCTGGATGATCTGGAACGACGCGGTCGAAGGCACCGGCATCGCGTCCGAGGCCGCCCGCGCCGCCATCCAGCACGCCTATGGCGCGCTCGGCTGGGACACGATCGTTCACTATATCGCGCCGGACAATGACCGCTCGATCCGGCTGGCTGAAAAGCTGGGCGCGACCCATGACGTGGACGCCCGCGTGCCGAATCCGAACAAACCCTGTCTTGTCTATCGCCAACCAAAACCGGAGGTGATTCTATGACCCTGAAACCGTGGCAAATGCCCCCCGAGGGCCAAGCAGCCGTCGCCAAAGACCGCATCGGTCAGGCGCTGCCCCGCATCGCGACCCCGCGCTGCATCCTGCGGGCGCCCTACGTCGAAGACTATCCCGTCTTCCGCGACATCGTGACCTCGGACCGCGGCAGGTTCATCGGCGGCCCGCTCAGCGAAGAGGATGCATGGGACGAATTCCTGCAGATGACAGCAAGCTGGATCCTGCGCGGTTGCGGCCTGTGGACCGTCGAGCTGCAGACGACCGGCGAAACGCTGGGTTTTGTCATGCTGGGCCATGAACCGGGCGATCCGGAACAGGAAATGGGCTTTT
>JALQXR010000264.1 GCA_023263105.1 Marivivens sp.
CCGCCCGCAGTGTCGGCGCGGCAAGCGGCCCGATTTTCGCCCGCTATTTGCTGAACACCCACGGACTCTTTTCACCCCAATGACGGCTGCTAAGACGGCTGCCAAGACGGTGGCTAAGACGGCGGCTAAGACGGTGAAGGTCGCGACGGTGGCGGCACGGACGGGCGGACAGGGGAACCTCGGGGTTGGCAGCAGGGAACCGAACGGGCAAGTATCGGACAGATTGACGAACAAGGACCCTGCATGAGTCGGTTGCGATCATTCTGGAGGGACGTCTGGGAGGCGCTCTGGGTTCAGGATCTGGACCTCATCGCGGCTGGCGTTGCGTTCTACGGCCTGTTCTCGATCTTTCCCGCGATTGCCGCGCTGATTGCGATTTTCGGCCTTTGGGCCGATCCAGCCGTGGTCGAAAGCCAACTGGCCCTGATGCGCGACTTTATTCCGGGGGACGTGTTCAACCTGTTGCTGTCGCAGGTCCGACGGCTGCTGGGGGCGGGCGCCACGACGCTTGGATGGGCGTCGGTGCTGTCGCTGGGGGTCGCGCTCTGGTCGGCTCGACTGGGTGTGGGGGCGCTGATCAGAGGGATCAATTCGATCCACGGAAACGCCGCCCGCAGCGGGCTGCGTCATCTGGGCACCACGATCCTGCTGACGCTCGGGATCATCGGAATGGCGCTTGTGTCTCTTGGCATGGTGGTGATCGCGCCGATCTTCCTGTCGCTTTTGCCGCCCAACTTTCCCGGCGCGACGCTGCTGGAACTGGCGCGCTGGGTGATCGGGCTGCTGGCGATGATGCTGTCGCTGGCCTTTCTTTACCATTTTTCGCCAAGGGGCAGGGCAAAGGGTTGGGTTTCGGTCGGCGCGGTCAGCGTCGTGGTCCTGTGGTTGGCCGTTTCGGCAGGGTTTTCGGCCTATGTGTCGAACTTTGGCCGCTACAACGAAATCTATGGCTCGATCGGGGCAGTTATCGCGCTGCTTTTGTGGTTCTACGTCACCGCCTACCTCGTGTTATTGGGCGCGGTGCTGAACGTCGCACTGGAAAAAACGGGCGGCCCGCGGGGCTAGGCGGACGATTCCCCGCTTTGGTGCCCTTGAAGCCCCCCAGCCAGCCCACTAAGATTCTGGTAGCACTTAGCCGATAAACACAAAGCGACCCAACAGAAGGCAGACCCGATGAAAGACCCGATCGAGACTTACATGAACCTCGTGCCGATGGTGGTGGAGCAGACCGCACGCGGCGAGCGCGCCTATGACATCTTTTCGCGCCTCCTGAAGGAACGCATCATTTTCGTGTCGGGCCCCGTGCACGATGGCATGAGCCAGCTGATCGTGGCGCAGCTGCTGCACCTCGAAGCGGAAAACCCGAAAAAAGAAATCTCGATGTACATCAATAGCCCCGGTGGCGTGGTGACCTCGGGCCTGTCGATCTACGACACGATGCAGTACATCCGGCCAAAGGTTTCGACCCTTTGCGTCGGTCAGGCCGCGTCGATGGGGTCGCTTTTGCTGACTGCGGGCGAAAAAGGCATGCGGTTCTCGCTGCCCAACAGCCGCATCATGGTTCACCAGCCCTCTGGCGGCTTTCAGGGGCAGGCGACCGACATCATGATCCACGCCCGCGAAACCCAGAAGCTGAAGGACCGGCTGAACGAAATCTACGTCACCCACACCGGCCAAAAGCTGAAAGCGGTCGAGGCGGCGCTGGAACGCGACAACTTCATGGACTCGCAAGAAGCCAAGGATTGGGGCCTAATCGACGAGATTCTGACCTCGCGCCCTGCTCCGTCCGAGTAAATCAGGGGGTCCGCAGCGTCGTTTTAGGCGTTGTGGACCCCGACAGGCTGCCCTAGTCTTGGGCACGACGGTAGCCTGCGCACCATCATTTGTGGCCACGTGGCGAGGGGAACGGAATGGCGAATTCGACTGGCGGTGACAGCAAGAGCACCCTGTATTGCAGCTTCTGCGGTAAAAGCCAGCATGAGGTCCGCAAACTGATCGCCGGCCCGACCGTGTTCATCTGCGACGAATGCGTCGAATTGTGCATGGACATCATCCGCGAGGAAACCAAATCCGCCGGGATCAAATCCGGCCACGGCATCGCCACCCCGCGCGAAATCTGCAAGGTTCTGGACGACTACGTGATCGGTCAGGAACATGCCAAGCGCGTGCTGTCGGTCGCGGTGCACAACCACTACAAACGGTTGCATCATTCGTCCAAGACGACGGACATCGAACTGTCAAAGTCCAACATCCTGCTGATCGGCCCCACCGGCTGCGGCAAAACGCTTTTGGCCCAGACGCTTGCGCGGATCATCGACGTGCCGTTCACCATGGCCGATGCGACAACCCTGACCGAAGCGGGCTATGTCGGCGAGGACGTCGAAAACATCATCCTCAAGCTGCTGCAGGCAAGCGAATACAACGTCGAACGTGCCCAGCGGGGCATCGTCTATATCGACGAGGTCGACAAGATCACCCGCAAGTCCGACAACCCCTCGATCACCCGCGACGTGTCGGGCGAGGGCGTTCAGCAGGCACTGCTCAAGCTGATGGAAGGCACGACCGCCAGCGTTC
>JALQXR010000265.1 GCA_023263105.1 Marivivens sp.
ATCATGACGGCCCATATCCTGCGCATGGTCCGCGCGTCGATCATCGAGGTGCTGGGCAGCGAATTCGTCCTGATGGCGCGGCTCAAAGGCGTGCCGGCGCGCCAGATCGTCTGGCGCCATGTCGTCCCCAACGCTCTGCTGCCTGCGATCAGCGTGATCGGGCTTACGGCGGCGTGGCTTTTGGGCGGGGTGGTCATCGTCGAAAGCGTCTTCAACTATCCCGGGCTGGGGCGGTTGGCGGTTGACGCGGTGTCGGATCAGGATCTGCCGCTGGTGCAGGCCATCGCCCTGTTGTTCGGGCTGATTTACATCGGCGTCAATCTTGGGACCGACCTGCTGGCGATGGTCTTGAACCCCCGACTGAGGACATTGCGCGGATGACCGGAGCCTCGCCCAGTGTCCTGCGTCAGGTGCTGTCGCGGCCCTCGGGGCTGATCGGCGCCGTCATCGTGGTGTCCCACGTCGGGATTGCGCTGCTGGCGCCCTATATCATGCCCTACGATCCGGCGTTTCAGGACGTCACATCGATGCTGCAGGCCCCGTCCGCCGAACATTGGTTCGGCACCGACCGGCTGGGGCGCGACATGCTTAGCCGCACCCTCAGCGGTGGCCGAGAAGCCATGCTTATCAGTACCTTGGCAACTCTGGTCGCGGTAGTCTGGGGCAGCGCGCTGGGCATCATGCTGGCCAAGATCGGTGGCTTGGTCGATGCCTTTGTCATGCGCTGCATCGACGCCATGATGTCGATCCCTTGGGTCCTGCTGGTCCTGTTGTTCACCGCAGCCCTGGGCACCGGCACGGCGGCCCTGATACCGGTGCTTGGATTTTCCTACGGCCTGTCGGTCGTCTATCTGGCCCGTGCCGCGACGCTTGATTACGTGGCTCTTGATTTCGTCCTTGCCGCCGAGGCGCGCGGACATGGCCGCTGGACCGTCGCGTTCCGCGAACTCTTGCCCAACGTGAGCAGCAGCCTTGCCGTCCAAGGGGCGATGCAGTGGTCATGGATGCTGCTGGCCGTCAGCTCGTTGTCCTACCTCGGGATGGGTGTCGCGCCGCCGACGCCGGACTGGGGCCAGATGATCGCGGATGCGCGCGGGATCATGCAACTGGCGCCTTGGGCAATTGTCTGGCCGATGGCCGCGCTCAGTTCGCTGGTGATTGGCGCCAATCTGGTCGTTGACGCATGGAGTCAGGTCGTCAATGTCGACACCACCAGTCGGGCGGGTGCACATTGAGCGAGCCACTTTTGTCCATCGACAGGCTTGGGGTCTCGATCACGCTGGGCGGCGATCGCAACGCCAATGTCATCGACAACGTCAGCCTGAACCTGCAGCGCGGCGAAAGTCTGGGCATCGCCGGAGAGTCGGGCTCTGGCAAGACCACGCTGCTGCTGGCGATGATGGGGATCATTCGGACCCCGTTGCGCCAGACGTCGGGATCGGTCCGGTTCGACGGTCGGGTGATATCCCATCAGGACGACCAGAACCTGCAGGATATCAGGGGGGGCCGGATCGCGCTTATCCCCCAGAACGCGGCGATGGCGATGACCCCGACGATCCGCGTCGGCGGCCAGATTGACGAAGCGCTACGGCTCCACACCTCGCTGTCCCGCGCGGACCGCGCCCAAAGGGTCATCGAACTGATGACGCTCGTTCGCCTGCCAGAGCCCGAGCAACTGGCGCGCCGGTTCCCGCACGAGCTTTCGGGCGGCCAGATCCAGCGGGCGGCGATCGCGATGGCTCTGGCCGGTGATCCGCAGCTTTTGTTGATGGACGAGCCGACCACGGGGCTGGATGTCACGACGCAACTGGCGCTTTTGGAATTGATGATCGAGCTGCGCCAAGAGCGTGGATTGGCCATTGTCTGCGTCAGTCACGATCTGGGCGTTCTTGCCAAATTGTGCCAGCGCGTGGCTGTGATGTATTCCGGCAGTCTGGTCGAGGAGGGCCCGACGGGCCGCGTCTTTGCCAGCCCTCGCCACCCCTATACCCGCGCGCTTTTGCGGTCGCTTCCGTCGATCCACAGCGCAGGTCTGCCCGAGCCGATTGACGGTGCTCCGCCGCCGCCTCACCTTTATCCGGCGGGCTGCCGATTTGCCCCGCGTTGCCAGCGCGCAACCGAACATTGTCATCAGCACAGCCCTGCTCTTGCGCCGATGGGCAAGGACCGCGACGCGGCCTGTTTCAACCCCGTGCCCGAGGACGCACCGGCGCACCCGACCGACGACCAAAGGGCGCAGCCCGACGACCGGTCGGGCCGGATCCTGCAGCTTGACGGGGTCAGCCTGAGCTACGGTCGGTCGCACTGGCTGGGCAAGATGATCGGGCGGCGCCCGACCGAAGTTGTCGAGGATCTGGGCATCAGCCTGAACGCCAGTGAAATTCTGGCGCTGGTCGGTGAATCAGGCAGCGGTAAATCCACGGTCCTGCGTGCGATTGCGGGGATACACGTCCCCGACAAGGGCACGATTTCGTTGATGGACAGCGCTGGCAATGCTCGCGTTCTGCCTCCAAAGATCGCCAGCCGCTCGATTGCGGACCTCAAGGCGATCCAACTGGTGTTCCAGAAC
>JALQXR010000266.1 GCA_023263105.1 Marivivens sp.
ATAGGTCACAACGGCGTCGCCCTCGATCGAGGCCATGCGGCGCAGGGTCATGTTTTCGCCGATCTTGGCGATCGCGTCGGTCAGCACGGTTTCGACCGGCTTGCCGTTCAGCGAAGTGGCCTTCAGCGCGTCAACGTCGCCAACGCCCAGAGCAACCTGAGCAATGCCCGACACCATGGTCTGGAATTCGCCGTTCTTCGCAACGAAGTCGGTTTCCGAGTTCACTTCGACGGCGACACCCTTGCCACCTTCGACAGCAACAGCAACCAGACCTTCGGCAGCGGTACGGCCGGATTTCTTGGCGGCTTTGGCCAGACCTTTGGTCCGCAGCCAGTCAACGGCGGCTTCCATGTCGCCATTGGTTTCGGTCAGCGCCTTCTTGGCGTCCATCATGCCCGCGCCGGTCGATTCGCGCAGTTCTTTCACCATGCTCGCGGTGATCGTCATCTGTCGTCTCCTTGGAATGAGGTGGCCGGACCCAAAATCATTCGGGCCCGGCGATATAGCACAAGCAGCGCTGGCTTACTTGCCGGCGGCTTCTTCGGCCAGAACTTCTTCTGCGAATTCTTCCATCGCGCCCATGTCCACACCGGCTTTCGACAGCTGGGTGGTCATGCCGTCCAGAGCGGCGCGGCTCACGAGATCGCAGTAAAGGGCGATCGCACGCGACGCGTCGTCGTTGCCGGGGATGACATAGTCAACACCAGCGGGCGAACAGTTGGTGTCGACCACGGCCACAACCGGAATGCCAAGCTTTTTGGCTTCGAGGATGGCAAGGTCTTCCTTGTTCACGTCGATGACGAACAGAAGGTCAGGACGGCCGCCCATTTCGCGGATCCCGCCAAGGCTGGCCTGCAGTTTGGCCTGCTCGCGTTCCATGCCCAGACGCTCTTTCTTGGTCAGACCTTCGAAACCACGCTCGGCGGCTTCGTCGATCGCCTTGAGGCGGTTGATGGACTGCGAAACGGTCTGCCAGTTGGTGAGCGTGCCGCCCAGCCAACGGTGGTTCATGTAGAACTGAGCCGACTTCTCGGCGGCATCCTTGATCGAGGCCTGAGCCTGACGCTTGGTGCCGACGAACAGGATGCGGCCGCCGCGGGCGACGGTGTCGCGTACGACTTGCAGCGCTGCGTCCAGCATCGGAACCGTCTGGGTGAGGTCCATGATGTGGATGCCGTTACGGCTGCCATAGATGTATTGCTGCATCTTCGGGTTCCAGCGCTGGGTCTGGTGGCCGAAGTGAACGCCAGCCTCAAGCAGCTGACGCATGGTGAACTCAGGGAGGCCCATGTCGATATCCTTTCCGGTTTTGCCTCGGCGAGGGATCAGGCTTTCGCCCAACCGGTGGATGCTTTGGGATGTCTCCCCAAATACACCCGCCCCCGCCTGCGGAGTTAAGTGGCAGCCCTATAGCCCCCCTCGGACCCAAGCGCAAGCCACCAATCTTCTTTGGTCAGGACACTCCGGGGGTGAGGGCCGAACGGCCCGAGGGGGCAGCGCCCCCTGCCCTAAAGCTCGGACCCGATTGCCATCTTTCCGGACAACAGACCCAGCCCATAGGATATCCGGTCGAACATCGGATCGAAACCGGCAAACAGCGCGCGGTTCAACTGCTGGCCCGCCGTGGTCAACGAAAACTCGATATAGGCATCAAGCTCGGCATCCGTCATCGGCGTATACGCAAGGTTCAGGAAAGCGCGCAGCCATTCATCCGTGCTTGTGCGGGTTTCTTCTTCCTGCGACCAGACTTCGGTAAGGATTTGCTCTTGGGTAAAGGACGGGTCCATCGCGCCCGCGTCCACCAGCCCAAGGTAGAATGAATAATTAGAATTCATCGCACCCATGACGTTGGATTCGACCAGATCGTTGGCCTGGATGAACCGCTGGACCTGTTGATACCGCGGGGTCGCCCCTGCCATGATTTCGTCGGCCTTGGCCCGCGCGGCCTCGTCGATGGCGTCATCCAGCAATGCCTCTCTGGCGCTCAGTTCATAAGCCACCGCCGCGCTGCCGGTTTCGCTCTCGAAAAATGCAATCATCCCGTCGATATCGGCCCCGTCCAAAGCCGCCCCGAAATCCTGCCGGATCGTCGCATACATCGTGCCGGTGTCATAAAGCTGGGACAAACCGATGAGCCACTCTGGCGAAGTCTCGCGCCCCGGGAACATGTTTGCCGCGATGTCGTCGCCGTGGGACAGGCCCTCGGCCTGCATGACCACCAACAGCTCGTCGATCCGCAAAAGCTCCATCATCCGGTCGACCTTTGCATCGTGACTGTCCGCCAGCGCGGCAAAGGGCCAAACCAGCAGACCAAGGATAACGAACAGACGGCGGACCATGGCAATCTCCTAATCAAATGCTAACCAACACTAGAGCCCCCTCCCCGCCTTGCCTAGTTCCCCACGGAAATGTCATGGGCCCGCCAGAGGGGCGGAAATATTTCTGAGGGGACCAACGCATTGGGGGTTGCGCCCCCGCAAGGCAATCAGTAAACGGCGCCCCGTAGACCCTTCGCGGAGAGGTGCCGGAGTGGTCGAACGGGGCGGTCTC
>JALQXR010000267.1 GCA_023263105.1 Marivivens sp.
CACGCCTCCAGTTCGGGGCCCAGCCCGCTCCAGTCGTCGGGACAGTCCCACAGGACCGACGGATCGCGGCCCGCGCGTTTCAGATCGGACTCCAACAGAAACAGCGACGCGGTGTCGATCAACTGGCGCCGAGCACCGCCGTCGCCCAGCGACGGGAGCGACCCGAACGCACCGGCGTTGTTGTGGAACCCTTCTAAGACACTGTGGTTCAGCACCACCCCGCCGCCGACAAAGGACCCCACGTAGAAATAAGCAAAGTCGCGGTATTCCCGACCGATCCCAAAGGTGTTCTCGGCCCTGCACGCCGCCGTTGCATCGTTGTCGATCATCACCGGCAGCCGCGAAAACGTGGCGATGCGCCCGACGAAATCGATGGTGCGCCATGACTCCAGGTCGGCCGCGGTGGCCCCGATCGTTTCCGCCCAGCTCCAGATCTGACCCGGCATGGCGACGCCGATACCGGCGACACGCGCGTCCCCGTCCGGCAGGTCCGCAAGGATCGAGTCGAGCGACTTTTCCAGAAAGGTCAGGATCGCCTCGGGCAAGGGATAGCGGTAGGTCATCCGCCGTTCGGTCCGCACCGTGCCCAGAAAATCCAGCAAGATGACCTCGGCGCTGCGGCGCCCGATTTTCAGTCCGACAGACAGGGCGCCCTCTGCGGACAGTCCCATCGGGATCGACGGCTTGCCGACCTTGCCTCGGACCGGATCGCCCTTTGTCAGAAGCTTTTCGCCCTCGAGCTTTCGCAGGATGACCGAAACGGTTTGCTGCGACAGCCCCGAGTTCCGCGCGATGTCCACCGCAGCAATCGGGCCCTGCCGCTGGATCATCGACAGAACCAGTCGTTCGTTATAGTCCCGCAGGCCCGATTGGTTCGAGCCCTTCAGTATCGGTATGTCGGATTTCATCGGCAGGTCTGCTTGTTTTGATGAACATGGCTCGAACGGTCCGTAGGTCGTATTATAGCACCTTTGCCAGATATGACATTGTTTAAGCTCCGGCGCGGGGGTCGCGGCCCTGCCCTGCCCAGTACTACCCTGGCCAGCCTTGCCCAGCCCTGCCCAACCGAGCCCGACCCAGATTTCCCGACAGACGGCGACATTTCTGTCGCCCTTTGGTTTTGTGCCGGTAAGATCGGGTGACCACAAAGGGATGCGGGGGCGATGGCACACAACGACGCTTGGACGAAAGCCGGACAGGATGGGGCAATGGCCGATGTCTGACCGGACCGACACACCAGCCCCGCTGGATCGCAGCACGGCCGAGGTGGTCGCGGGCATCACCGACCGGCTGGGCACGCGGTCGCGGATGATCGTCGCCATCGCGGGGGCGCCTGCCTCTGGCAAATCCACGCTGGCCGCCGCCGTTGTCGACGTGCTGACCGCGCGCGGCATCTCGGCGGTGGTGGTGCCGATGGACGGCTTTCACCTTGACAACCGGCTGTTGGACGCACGCGGGCTGCGGCCCCGCAAGGGCGCGCCGGAAACCTTTGACGCGCTGGGGTTCGTGCACATGATCTCGCGGCTCGGCTCTGGCGGGGAAGAGGTCGTGATACCGGGATTCGATCGCTCTCGGGACATCTCTATCGCGGGGGCGGATGTGGTCGGCACGGACACCCGCGTGCTGGTGGTCGAAGGCAATTACCTGTTGTTCGACGAAGACCCGTGGCGGCAGCTTGCCCCGCTGTGGGATCTGTCGGTCCGGCTGGACGTCGGCCCGGACGAGCTGCGCCGACGCCTGATCGACCGCTGGCTGTCCTATGGGCTCTTGCCCGACGCGGCCACCGCCCGCGCCGAAAGCAACGATTTGCCAAACGCGCGGCGCGTGCTGGACAAAAGCCTGCCTGCAGATATCGTTATTTCTGGACTTTTG
Organism: Marivivens sp.; assembly: GCA_023263105.1. GTDB lineage: Bacteria > Pseudomonadota > Alphaproteobacteria > Rhodobacterales > Rhodobacteraceae > JALQXR01. The sequence continues at coordinate 1,873 of JALQXR010000267.1, forward strand.
CCGACGTAAGTCACAGAAATATATCAAATCAAAGCGCTTTGAGGTGCCAATTTGACCGATTCCGCCCATCCGTTGGGTGAGGCAGAGGTTTCTGCCCTGAATTCCGGCGTCCATGCCGAGCCCTTTGCGGTGCTTGGCCGTCACAAACATGGCCGAGCGTCGTGGGTGACCGCCATCGACCCCGGTGCGGACAGGTTGGAGGCCGTTATCGGGTCAAAGGCCTATCCGCTGGACAGGGTTGGCGGCGCGGTGTTTTGCGGCAAGGTGCCCGCGTCAAAGCCTTATCGCCTGCGGGGAACGGGCGCGGACGGGCGGGTCTGGGACTATGACGACGCCTACCGTTTCGGACCGGTCCTTGGGGATATGGACCTGCATCTGTTGGGCGAAGGCACGCACCAGCACCTATGGAAAGCGCTTGGGGCGCATGTGACCTGCCATGAAACGGTCGCGGGCGTGCATTTCGCGGTCTGGGCGCCGAACGCGCGGCGGGTCTCGGTCGTCGGGGATTTCAACGCTTGGGACGGGCGGCGGCACGTGATGCGGCGGCTTGGCGGCTCGGGCATATGGGAGATTTTCGTTCCCGGCGCGGGCGAAGGCTCGGTCTACAAATACGACATCCTTGG
>JALQXR010000268.1 GCA_023263105.1 Marivivens sp.
GCTTGCTCTGGCGCGGCAGGCAGTCGCATCAACATCGCGCTCTAAGCTGTTGACAGTAAAAAGAGAAACTCCAGTTCTGCCCGCCTACGATCCAGAGGAACTGCTGTCCGTCGTGCCCTCTGACCTGCGCACGCCCTACGATATCCGCGAAGTCATCGCCCGTGTGGTCGACGGCTCGCGGTTTGACGAATTCAAAGCCCGCTTTGGCGAAACTCTGGTCACCGGTTTTGCCCATATCGACGGCTGGCCAGTGGGCATCGTCGCCAACAACGGCGTGCTGTTCTCCGAAGCCGCGCAAAAGGGTGCGCATTTTGTGGAATTGTGCAGTCAGCGCCGTATCCCGTTGGTATTCCTGCAAAATATCACCGGCTTCATGGTGGGCCGCAAATACGAAAACGAAGGCATCGCGCGCCACGGCGCAAAGATGGTGACAGCGGTTGCCACCACCTCGGTGCCAAAGATCACGATGATCGTCGGCGGATCGTTCGGCGCCGGAAATTATGGAATGAGCGGAAGGGCTTACAGCCCGAACTTTGTCTGGAGCTGGCCAAACAGCCGGACCGCCGTCATGGGCGGTGAACAGGCCGCGGGCGTTTTGGCGACGGTGCGGGCTGACGCGGCCGAACGCGCGGGATCGCCGCTTAGCGACGTCGAAATTGCCGCGATCAAAGCCCCGATCATCGCCCAGTTCGAAGAGCAGTCCCATCCGCTCTATGCCTCGGCACGGCTTTGGGATGACGGGATTGTCGATCCGCGCCGGACGCGGGATGTCCTGTCCCTGTCGCTGTCGGCCTCTCTGAACCGCGAGATCGCGGAAACCCGTTTCGGGGTGTTCCGGATGTGATCCGGCCTTGCCGCCCATCATTCCGATTACCCACGATTTTCAAAGGACTTAACTGATGATCCGCAAGCTATTGATCGCGAACCGAGGCGAAATCGCCGTCCGTGTCATCCGCTCGGCTCGGGCCATGGGCGTATCGACCGTGGCGGTCTATTCCGACGCGGACGCGGGCGCGATGCATGTCCAGATGGCGGACGAAGCGGTCCGGATCGGACCCGCTCCGGTGGCCGAAAGCTATCTGCGCGGCGCGGCCATCATCGCCGCCGCGAAAGACACCGGCGCTGACGCGATCCACCCCGGCTACGGGTTTCTGTCCGAGAACCCCGATTTCGTCGAAGCGGTCGAGGCCGCGGGTCTGATCTTTGTCGGCCCTTCGGCCAGCGCGATCCGCGCCATGGGCCTGAAGGACGCGGCCAAGGCTCTTTTGGAAACGGCGGGCGTTCCCGTCGTTCCGGGCTATCACGGCGCAAATCAGGATGCCGCCCACCTTGCCGCCGAGGCGGACCGCATCGGCTATCCCGTCCTGATCAAGGCGGTCGCAGGTGGCGGAGGCAAGGGCATGCGGCTGATCGAAAAGCCCGCCGACTTTGCCGAGGGCCTTGCCAGCGCGCAGGCCGAGGCGCGGACCGCCTTTGGCAACGCGGCCGTGCTGGTCGAAAAATACGTAACAGCGCCCCGCCATATCGAAGTGCAGATCTTTGGCGATGGCACCCGCGCCGTTCACCTGTTCGAACGCGACTGTTCGCTGCAACGGCGGCATCAGAAGGTCATCGAAGAGGCCCCCGCGCCGGGCATGACCGATGCGGTTCGCGCCGCGATGGGACAGGCCGCCGTTCGCGCCGCCGAGGCAATCGGCTATTCTGGCGCCGGAACGGTCGAATTCATCGTGGACGGGTCGGGCGCTCTGCGCGAGGACGGGTTCTGGTTCATGGAAATGAACACCCGCCTGCAGGTCGAACATCCGGTGACCGAGGCCGTCACCGGCATCGATCTGGTCGAATGGCAGATCCGGGTCGCGTCGGGCGAGCCTCTGCCCTTGGCACAGGATGACATCACCCTGACGGGCCACGCCTTCGAAGCGCGGCTTTATGCAGAGGACGCGGTCGCGGGCTTTTTGCCCGTCACCGGACGGCTTGCGCATCTGGATTTTCCCGCAACCGTTCGCGCCGACACCGGCGTGCGCAGCGGCGACAGCATCAGCCCGTGGTATGACCCGATGATATCAAAGGTCATCGTGCATGGCCCGACGCGCGACGTCGCCTTGGCGCGGTTGCTCAGCGGGCTTGCGGCGACGCAGGTGGCGGGCACGACAACGAACCTGCGGTTCCTGTTGGCTTTGGCCTCGGACAGCGGGTTCGCCGCCGGACAGGTCGACACCGGACTGATCGCGCGCAATCTGGACGCGTTGCTGGCCGCTTGCTCTGACAGCGGAACGCGGCAGGCCATGGTCGCGGCGGGGGTCTTGGCGGTTGCCGATCTGGATCAGGGGCCCTTGACCGGTTTCGCTTTGTGGCAAAGCGCTGGCAGCCCGCTGGTTGTCCTCTGCGATGGCGACCGGACCGAGGCGCGCGTGACCCTTTCGGGGCCGAACCGAGCG
>JALQXR010000269.1 GCA_023263105.1 Marivivens sp.
CTTGGGTTCCGACCGAGATCGCCTCGGATATGGACCCGGTGGCCGAGATCGACCCGATCGACGGTCTGAAAGCGCTGATCGGCAGCGTCAACTACTGCTCGCGCCAGTGGGTCTATGAACAATACGACAGTCAGGTCATGGGTGACACCGCCCGCAAGCCCGGCATGGGCGCAGGCGTCGTCCGCGTTCACGGCACGCCAAAGTCGCTGGCCTTTACCTCTGACGTGACGCCCCGCTATGTCAAAGCCAACCCCGTCGAGGGCGGCAAACAGGCCGTGGCCGAAGCGTTCCGCAATCTCTGCGCCGTCGGGGCAAAGCCGCTTGCCACCACCGACAACCTCAACTTCGGCAACCCCGAAAAGCCCGAGATCATGGGCCAGTTCGTCGGAGCGCTGGACGGGATCGGTCAGGCCTGCCTCGCGCTCGACACACCTATCGTGTCGGGCAACGTGTCGCTGTACAATGAAACCGACGGCAAGGGCATCCTGCCCACCCCGACGATTTGCGCCGTTGGCCTGATCGCGACACCCGAACAGATGATCGGCGGGCTTGCCCGTGACGGCCATGTCCTTGTGATGATTGGGGAAACCCACGGCCATCTGGGGCAATCCGCGATCCTTGCCGAAGTCTTTGGCCGCGCCGAAGGCGATTGCCCGCCGGTCGATCTGACCGCTGAACGCAAGCACGGCGACTTTGTGCGCGCCAACCACGACCTGATCGTTGCCTGCTCTGACCTGTCGGACGGCGGTCTGGCTCTGGCGGCGTTCGAAATGTCCGAAGCCGCAGGCGTGGGCGTGACGCTTGATGCCGCCGACACGGCGACGCTCTTTGGCGAAGATCAGGGCCGCTACATCGTCGCCACCAGCTTTGACAAGGCAGAGGCACTGATGGTTGCCGCCGCGAAGGCTGGGGTGCCGGTGTCAACCGTGGGCCGCTTTGGCGGACAGGACGTCAGCTTTGGCGGAACCAAGGCCCCGCTGGCCGAGCTGGCCAACCTTTACCGCACGGCGTTTGCTGCCAAAGTCGCCTGATGGCTGGCACGCGGATCGATCTGGCCACGTGGAACCGGAGCGAACAGTTCCGGTTCTTTCGCACCTACGATCGCCCGCATTACGCCACCACCGCTCGTGTCGACGTGTCGGGCCTGATGGCGCGGCGCAAAGCGCTTGCCCTTTCGCCTTTCCGGACGACGATCCACGCGGTCGGCGCGGCGTTGCACACCGTTCCCGAATTGCGGATGCGGTTTCGCGGGGATGAGGTCACGCTTTATGACCGGCTGTGGCTGTCCCCGACGATCCCGCTGGATAACGGCGATTTCCGCTATACCTACGTGCGTTTCGACGCGGATCGGGCGGTCTTTGACCAAGACGCCGCCGCCCGAATAGCCGAGGTCCGCGCGGGCCAGCCGCTGAACGCCAACGACGGATCGCAGGCGGATGTGGCCTATCTGTCCTGCCTGCCGTGGCTCGACTACAGTTCGCTGGACAATGCATTGCCCGGTCCCGACGACTGCATTCCGCGCGTGTCCTGGGGCAAGATCGTGCCCAAGGGCGACGGGCACGACATGGCGGTAACGCTGCATGTCCACCACGCATTGGTGGACGGGCGGCAGGTCGGGCAATTCTTTGAGGCGCTGGGCGCAGCACTGGCCGACTTTTAGGCCCCCTGCCGCGCGGCCCAGTCCTTCATCCGTTCCGGTAGCCACTGGCTGAACCTCGGGGCCAGGGCTTCGTAACGGGCCACAAAATCGGGATGCGACAGGTACATGTCCGCCAGCCCCGCATAGGCCGCGGGTGGACAGGCCTTGCCCCACATCGACGCCACCCAGTCCCGATGCGCCGCAATTTCGGCGTCCACCTCGGCGCGTCCCGCCTCAAAGGCCGCAACCAGCGCGGCTTCGATGGGTTTCAACGCCGCCATCCGCGCCTCCATCCCGTCCGGCGCTTTGGCCAGATGGGCTTTCGACCGGGCGATGTCTTTGGCCATCGACGGCCCATAGGTGTCGATCAACCATCTTTCATAGTCCGCCTGCTTTTCCGCTGAAAACGGCGCGTAGAGCCTGTCGGTTGGCATCGGGTCCCCTCCTTTGATGTCCGCGATGGTGCGGTCGAGCGTGTCCAGCGAAACCGCGATGTCCGACAGGTTCTGGGCTAGCCGCGCGCGGTGACGCTCTAGCCGTTCGAGTCGACCCGCGCCCCCGTCCAGCAGCGCGGCAATATCGGCCAAAGTCATCCCCGTGGCGCGATAGAACAGGATTTCCTGCAACCTTTCAGCCTCGGGCCGCCGGTAGATGCGGTAGCCGTTGGGGCCGACATGGGCTGGCGACAGCAGGCCGATCCGGTCGTAATGATGCAACGTCCGCACCGACACACCGGCCAAAGCCGCCAACTCTCCGGTCGCATATTCTTCGATTCGCGTTTCCATGCCCCTTCATGGG
>JALQXR010000270.1 GCA_023263105.1 Marivivens sp.
CTCTCGACACCGGCCTCTCCGAAGACGGTGTCGAACCCTTGGACCACCACATCAAGGTAACTTAGCAGGATCGGATGATCCGTTCCGTCCGCTGCGTGAAAGGCCGGATCAACGCGATAGACCGCCGTTTCACGCGGCGCGCTCGAAGGGTCGATCTGATGGGTGATATCCGAACGGCGGTAGGCATATTCGCGGTCGTCCAGCGCTTTCCAGTCGGCATTGGGAACGGCAGCGGTCAGGCCCTCGATCGCCGAATTCACCTGCGGTTCGACCGACAGAAATGCCGCCGGTCGCAGGGTCGTGTGTCGCCAGACGCGCCGCCAGCCCGTCAGCCGCGCAGGTTCGGTGTCGGGATAGTCATGCGTGGTCGTATTGACGAGGCTGCCATAGCCAAAGAATCGCGGGTGGGTCATTCTCTGGCTCTTAGCACGCGGGCGGGTCGCACCGCGAGCGACCGGCCAGCAAAGCCAAGTCCGGCCAAGAGAGTCGCCAGAACTCCGCCCGCCACGATCCAGACCGCATTCGACCAGATCACCGAATATTCGCCGTCCATGACAAAGGTGATGACAGCCCAGCCGCCCGTCACACCCGCGAATAGGGCCACGGCGCCTGCGGCTCCTCCGACCAGCATCCAGCGAAGCGCGAATGACCAAAGGATGCGCCGCCGCGATGCGCCCAGCGTTTTCAGAACGGCGGCTTCGTAGGTGCGGGATTGTTCGCCCGCCGCCGCCGCGCCGATCAGGACAAGTAAGCCGGTCAAGAGCGACGCCAATGCACCGTAGCGGACGCCTGCCGAGATGCCTTCGACGATCACAAGCACGCGGTCGATCGCATCGCGAATGCGGATCGCGGTGATGTTGGGATAGGCGCTGGCCAGTTCCCGCAGGATCGCGGCTTCGGACTCGGGCGTTGCATAGACGGTCGAAATCCAGCTGTGGGGCGCGCCCGCCAATGCGGACGGGTTCATCGACATCACAAAGCCGATGCCTGCGTTTTCAAAATTGACTTGGCGGAAGCTGGTGATCGTGGCGGTGATGTCACGGCCAAGGATGTTGACGGTGATCGTGTCCCCGATCCGGAGCCCGATCTCGGCGGCTTCTTCGGCGGCAAAGCTGACCACGGGCGGGCCGTCGTAATCCGGCGCCCACCATTCGCCTTCTGTGACCACTGTCCCGTCGGGAGGGGTGGCGGAATAGGTCAGGCCCCGGTCTCCGCGCACGACCCAATGGCCGCCGGCGACCTCATCGGCGGGGCGGTCATTGATGCGGGTGATGATGCCGCGCAGCATCGGGGCTGCGTCGACTTTGGACACGTCCGGATTTTCAGCCAGTTTCGCGCGAAATCCGTCGATCTGGTCGGGCTGGATGTCGACAAAGAAATAGGACGGCGCAACGGCAGGAAGCTCTTCTGCGAAGGACGCGCGCAGGTTGCCGTCGATTTGCCCGACACTGGCCAATACCGCCAGCCCAAGCCCAAGAGAGACCACCACCGACGCCGTATCGCCCCCGCGGGCGGACACGGCACCCAAGGCCAGCCGCAGCGCGGGTCTGCCTCTGGAGCGGTTCTTGCCGCGTGCGGCGAGCCATTTGATACCGCCCGCCGCAACCACGAGCACAGCCAGAGCCGCCGCCACGCCGCCCATCGTCCAAAGCGTCAACAGCGCGGTCCCCGTAAGGACGATCGCAGAGCCGACCAGCGTTGCCACCAAGACGGCGGTCGCTAACAGATACTTTGAGGACGGCAGCCTGCGGCCCGCGGCAAAGGCGTCGCGGAACAGGGTCGCTGCACGGATTTCTTCGGTGCGGGCCAAGGGCCAAAGGGTGAAAATCGCGGCGGCCAAGGTTCCATAGAGCGCGGCCTCGAACAAGGGCGCGGGGTAAAGTCCGATCGTTGCGGGAACCGGAAGCTGGGCGACGATCAGCGGACCGAAAAGGATGGGTGTGCCCGCCCCCAGCAGCAATCCAGCCAGCACCCCGACCACCGTCAGGGCACCGATCTGCAAGGCGTAGGTCAGAAAGATCGTTTGCCGCGTTGCGCCAAGCGTCTTGAGCGTGGCGATCACCCCCGTCTTGCCGGCCAGATAGGCGCGCACCGCCGCCGAGACTCCGACCCCGCCGACCGCAAGTCCGGCCAGTCCGATCAGGATAAGAAAAGAGCCGATCCGTTCGACGAACCGTTCAGCGCCTCCGGCACCCCGCCGCGCGTCGCGCCACTGCAGGCCGGTTTCCTTGAACCGCTGTTCGGTTGCGGTCTTGAGCGCCTCTAGGTTTGCCCCATCGGGGAGGTCGAGGCGATATTGGGTAGAGAACAGAGTGCCTTCGGTGATCAGGCCACTTTGGGCCAGATCGCGGGTCAAGACGATGGTTCGAGGTCCTAGACCAAAGCCAGCGCTGGCGTTGTCAGGATAGCTGTCCAGCCTCGCCATGAGGACGAA
>JALQXR010000026.1 GCA_023263105.1 Marivivens sp.
GAGTTTGGCCGCGGCCGAGGTTTAGTCTCTCTGACCAGATGTTTCGCAGTACCGGAGTGGTCCCATGGCCAGTGACACTACCCCTACCCCGCTCGCCGCTGTCCGCCAGCCGATCGAAACCGCCAACGGTCTTCCCAACGCCCATTACGTCGACCCGTCGATGTGGGAAGAAGAACGCAACGCGGTGCTGTTTTCCAGCTGGTCCGGTCTGGCAGCCGTGGCCGAGGTCCCCGAAAAGGGCGACGCAAAGCCGATCGAATTTCTGGGCATCCCTCTTTTGCTGATCCGTGACCGCGACGGCGTGGTCCGCGTGTTCCAGAACACCTGCCGCCATCGCGGCATGATTCTGGTGCAGGAGCCAAAGAAAATCGAAGGCGCGATCCGCTGTCCCTATCACAGCTGGTGTTATTCGACCGCGGGCAAACTGGTGTCGACGCCCCATGTCGGCGGACCGGGACACAACACCCACCCCGCAGTGGTGAAAGAGGACCTCGGGCTGACCGAGATCCGCAGCCATATCTGGTTCGGAACCGTCTTTATCAACATCGACGGCAAAGCCCCCCCGTTCGAAGAGGTCCACGCAGACCTGCTGCACCGCTGGCGTGAATTCGACCAGCCGATGATCCACGGAGGGGCGGACAGCAGCTTTGTGCTCGAGGTCAAAACCAACTGGAAACTGGCGGTCGAGAACTACTGCGAAAGCTATCACCTGCCGTGGGTCCACCCCGGTCTGAACAGCTATTCCCGCCTAGAAGACCATTACAACATCGCGGAAAAGGGGCTGTATAGCGGTCAGGGCTCGTCGCTCTATCGCCAGATCAAAGGCGACGATGGCGCGGTCTTTCCGGATTTCGCGGGGCTTTCGGACATGTGGTCGACCGGCGCGGAATATGTCGCGGTCTATCCCAACGTTCTGTTGGGCGCGCAGCGGGACCATTGTTTTTCCATCGTGCTAGAGCCCGTCACCCAGACGACGACCCGCGAACATATTCACCTGTTCTATTCGACCCCGCAGACCGACGAAGCCTTGCGGCTGAAAAACGCGGCACTCTGGAAGGTCGTTTTCCAAGAGGACATCTTTGTGGTCGAAGGCATGCAGAAGGGCCGCAGCGCCCCGCATTTCGACGGAGGCCGCTTCAGCCCCGCAATGGATGGTCCGACCCATTGCTTCCACGACTGGGTTGCCACAAAGATCGACACCTATCGCGCGGGGTCGTGATGCCGACGCTGGACGAGCGGCTTTTGGCAGCTCACGAGGCCGGCAACCAGGCCGCGCTGGTCCGGCTTTACGCCGAAGCCGCGGATGATGCAAAAACTGTGGACGCGGCCTGTTTTTTTCTAACCCAAGCCTATGTCTATGGTTTGGAACTGGCGCACCCCGAGGTGCCTGCCCTGTTCGACCGGCTAAGAGCCCAAGGCAGGGTGTGACGAAAAGAAGAATGGGGGCTTCGCGCCCCCTCTTGGTCCTGCGGTCCAATTCACCCCCGCGGGATATTTTCGGCACAAAGGCAGGCGGAATCGGCTTGCGCCTCATACGACGTCGGGCCAGTTTCTGGCGTTATGACAGGAGAGTCGCATGGCACCGCGCAAGATCATCATCGACACTGATCCGGGTCAGGACGACGCGGTTGCGATCCTCTTGGCGCTGGCCTGTCCTGAGGAATTGGACGTGCTGGGGATCGTTGCGGTCGCGGGTAACGTGCCCCTTCCGCTGACCCAGAAAAACGCGCGTATCGTCTGCGAATTGGCGGGGCGGCGGGACGTGCCGGTCTATGCCGGATGTGACGCGCCGATGGCCCGCAAGCTGATCACCGCAGAGCATGTTCACGGCAAGACGGGGCTGGACGGACCGGTCATGGAAGATCCGACCCTGCCGCTGCAAGACCAGCACGGGGTGGATTTCATCATCGACACCCTCCGCCGCGAGCCCTCTGGATCGGTGACCTTGTGCCCGCTTGGGCCTCTGACCAACATCGCCACCGTCTTTACCCGCGCGCCGGACGTGATCAAAAGGGTCAAGGAAATCGTGCTGATGGGTGGCGCCTATTTCGAGGTCGGCAACATCACCCCTGCCGCCGAATTCAACATCTATGTCGACCCAGAGGCCGCGGACATCGTGTTCCGGTCGGGTGTGCCGCTGACTGTTATGCCGTTGGATGTCACGCATAAGGCGCTGACCACCAAGGCGCGCATCGCCGCATTCCGCGAAATGAGTTCTCGGGTTGGGACGATGGTCGCAGCATGGACCGACTTTTTCGAGCGGTTCGACATGGAGAAATACGGCTCGGAAGGCGCGCCGCTACATGATCCCTGCGTGATTGCCTATCTGCTGGAGCCGCACCTGTTTTCGGGCCGCTTCATCAACGTGACCATCGAGACACGCTCGGAGCTGACATTGGGGATGACCGTTGCCGACTGGTGGCGGATCACCGACCGGCCCAAGAATTGCCTGTTTATCGGCGACATCCTTGCCGACAAATTCTATTCGCTTCTGTCCGACCGACTGGCACGGCTATGACAACCGCCCTCCATCTATGTGGTTCCGACGATGAAGGGGCCATCATGGCTCTGGTAGAACGGCTCCACGAAGAAACCGGCGAACCGCTGGACCCTGTCGCCCGCTCTGCCGCGATCGCGCCGCTTCTAGAGGGCAGCCCCTATGGCGCGGTCTATCTGCTGGGGCCGCGCAAGGCTCCGGTTGGCTATATGGTGATCAGCTTTGGCTGGGATCTTGCTCTTGGCGGGCCCAGCACGTGGATCGAGGATATCTACGTCCGGCAAAACGTCCGTGGACGCGGTATCGCGAGCGAGGCGCTGACATCTCTGGGCCGGTCGCTGGCCCAAGCGGGCGTGAAGGTCATCCAGACGTGTATTCGGGCCGATACATCGGCGCTGGTGCAGCAAATGTTCGAACGCGCCGGTTATGTGCCGCGCGAAGACGACGGTATCTGGCGGCGGGCGCTCTGAGCCACTGGCGAAGGCCGCTGCAAAGCCCTACATCTTGGCCATGGCCCTACGTATACCCTTTGACAACAGCTACGCCCGACTGCCCGCGACCCTGTTTTCGCGACAGCCGCCGTCACCCGTCGCGAACCCTGCGCTGATCGTTCAGAACGTGGCCCTGATGGCCGAACTGGGGATCACCGCGACCGACGACCCTGCGGGGATCGCGGCCGAGTTATCGGGCAAACTCGTCCCGGAGGGAGCCTCGCCCCTTGCGCAGGCCTATGCCGGCCACCAGTTCGGCAACTGGAACCCCGGACTGGGCGATGGCCGCGCGATCCTGTTGGGCGAGGTCGTCGACACGTCCGGCCAGCGGCGCGACATCCAGCTAAAGGGGTCGGGCCGCACGCCCTATAGCCGCATGGGTGACGGGCGCGCTTGGGTCGGGCCGGTGCTGCGCGAATACCTCGTGTCCGAAGCAATGCACGCCATGGGGGTCCCGACCACCCGCGCCATGGCGGCGGTCACGACCGGAGAGCCGGTCTATCGCGAAGATGGCGCCATGCCCGGCGCGGTACTGACCCGCGTCGCCGCCAGCCATATCCGTGTCGGCACCTTTCAATTGGTCGCGGCTACCGGCGACACCACCGCGTTGCGCGCTCTGTTCGACCATACCCGCGCCCGCCACTACCCGTCGACCGGCACTCCGTCCGAGCTTTTGGCCGAGGTCATATCGCGGCAGGCGCGGCTGATCGCCCTGTGGTCCGGATTGGGATTTGTCCACGGGGTGATGAACACCGACAACATGACAATCAGCGGGGAAACCATCGACTATGGCCCCTGCGCCTTTATGGACAGCTATCACCCTGACACCGTCTTTTCGTCGATCGACCAGCGCGGGCGCTATGCCTATTCCAACCAGCCTCGGATCGCGGTCTGGAACCTTGCGCAGTTCGCGTCCAGCCTCATCCCGCTGATGCCCGACCAGACCGCCGCGATCGAAGACTTTACAGCGGTCATCAACCGATTTCCGGACCTGTTCGAAACGGCTTGGTCGACGGTTTTCGCCGCAAAGATCGGCCTGCCCGCCGGAGAGCCGGCAGACGAACTGATCGCAGCGCTTTTGACGCGGATGGCCGAGGAAGGCGCGGATTTCACCAATACATTTGCCGCACTTGCGGATGGCTCTGCACGGGATCAATTCGTCGACCGCGACTGGTTCGACGGCTGGGCGCTGCGGTGGCGGGCGCTGTCTCCGGATCTGGACCTGATGCGGCGAACCAACCCGCGGATCATCCCGCGAACCCATCTGATCGAAGCGGCGATCAAATCCGCGGTCAAAGGGGACTTTGCCCCGTTTCACGCAATGCTGGCCGCAGTCACCGCGCCCTTTGCAGAGGTGACAGAGGCAACCGCCCCCTACACGATCCCCCCGACCGACGACGAACGCGTCCGCCGGACGTTTTGCGGAACCTGAGCCACAGCGACAGCCACAGCGACTGCCCCGGCCCCGGCCTTACCCCAGCCGCACGCCCCGTCGGCCCGCAAGATCGGTAAAATACTGCCACGCGACACGCCCCGACCGGCTGCCGCGGGTGGCTTGCCATTCGATCGCCTCGGCACGCAGAACATCGTCTCCGATGTCGATCCCATAGGCGTCGCAATAGCCGCGGATCATCGTCAGATATTCGTCCTGACTGCAGGGGTGGAACCCCAGCCACAGCCCGAAGCGGTCCGACAAAGAGACCTTTTCCTCGACCGCCTCGGAGGGGCTGATCGCCGTGGAGCGTTCGTTTTCGATCATGTCGCGCGGCATCAGGTGACGCCGGTTCGACGTGGCATAGAGGACAACGTTGTCAGGCCGACCTTCGACGCCGCCATCCAGAACCGCCTTGAGCGATTTGTAATGCGCATCGTCATGGCCAAACGACAGGTCGTCGCAGAACAGGATGAACCGCTCGTCCCGATCCCGAAGCAAGGCCAGACAGCGCCCGATCGACGCTAGGTCCTCTCGCTGGACCTCGACCATTTTCAGGGACGGGTGATCCGCCGACACTTTGCCATGCAGGGCTTTGACAAGGCTGGATTTTCCCATCCCTCGCGCGCCCCAGAGTAGCGCGTTGTTGGCCGGCAGACCCTGCGCGAACTGCACCGTATTGGCCATCAGAGTGTCGCGCGATCTGTCGACCCCGACCAAAAGCCCTACGTCGATCCGGTTGACACGGGCGACGGGCGACAGACGGTCAGGATCGGGATGCCAGACAAAGGCCGAAGCGGCGCCAAAATCGGGAAGATCCGCAGGAGGAGGCGACATGCGCTCCAATGCCCGTGCGATCCGCTTTAGCGCCTTCTTCGTCATTTCTTTGCAGTCCCTGCGCCAGCCTCGTCGGCGGGCTCGTCTTCGTCATCGAACTCGTCGAACAGGCTCTCGTCTTCGCCTATGATCCCCTCTTCGCGGGCACGGGCGTCTTTCTGGTTCTCGACCCGCTTCACCAGCTGAATAGAGATTTCATAAAGCCCGTAGACAACGGTGAACAGGATGACCTGACTGATGACATCGGGCGGGGTGGCGACGGCGGCCAGCACCAGAATCCCGACGACCGCGAATTTCCGCACTGCCTTCAGGCCGCGCGACGAAACCAGTCCGGCCTTGCCCATCAGGGTCAACAACACCGGAAGCTGGAAACACAGCCCGAAGGCCACGATGAATTTGATGGTCAGGCTCAGATAGGCCTGTGCAGAGCCTTGAAAGGCGATCCCTGCCGCTTCGATCGTGCCATCGTCGGACACGCCGACCGCGCCCTGCTGGAACCCAAGGAAGAAGTTGAACGCAAGAGGGGTGATCGCGAAATAGGCGAAAGATGCGCCAAGGAAGAACATCACCGGAGATGCGACCAGGAACGGCAAAAACGCATTCTTTTCAGACTTGTAAAGCCCGGGCGCAACAAACCGCCACATCTGGTAGCTGATCACCGGAAAGGCCAGTATCAGGCCGCCAAGCAGCGAAATCGAGATGGCAACAAAAAAGCCTTCTTGCAGCGCGATCAGGACCAGCCCGCAGTCTTCCTGCCCGCGCGACGCCAGAGCGCTACACAAGGGCCGCGTCAGAAAGTTAAAGATCGGGTTCCAGACCGTGAAACAGATCACCATCGCCACGACAAAGGCGCTGAGCGAATAGATCAGCCGCGACCGCAGTTCGGTCAGATGCTCGATCAGCGGGGCGGAAGTGTCGTCAAGATCGTCTGACTTGGTCATGTGTCGGACCCGTCTTTAGCCGCGGACTTTGCCGTCGCGCGGGGTTTCGGGGCGGCCTTTGCGGCGGGTTTCTTCGCGGCGGGTTTCTTTGCTGCGGGCGCTTTCGAAGCAGCCTTTGCGCGCGGCTTCGGCGCTGACTTCGCGGCGGGCGCGGGCGTGGATTCGGGGGTGGCTGCAGGGGCTGTTGCCTCGGTTTGTGCCGACGCTTCTTTCGCAGCTTTGGCTTCCGCGGCCTTCTTTTCGCGTTCGATCCGCGCCGAGGCGGCCTTGGCCGTGGCTTCGTCCACTTTCTTGCGGATCTCTTCGCGTTCCTTGGACAGTTTCTCGGTTTCGCCGCCCGGCTTCATCCGGCCGGTCAGGTCGGTCGCCTCGCGCAGCTTGTCCATGCCGAATTTCGACGGGTTGGCCGCGGCGTTGATCGACTTCGAGATGTCTTTCATCCCCGACTGATCGGCGGCGGCATCCATGGCGCGGCTGAACTCGCGCGCCATGGCGCGGGCCTTGCCGGTGAACTGCCCCATTGCGCGGAACATGCCCGGCAATTCCTTGGGACCAATGACGATCAGCGCGACGATGCCGATCAGCACGATCTCGCTCCAGCCCATGCCTAACATGCGCGCCTCCGTTTCGGAAAATCAGCCCCGACCGGATTTCCGTCGGGGCCGGGATTTATGGCCGATCAGGCCTTGTCTTTTTCGGTCTCGGGGGTCACGTCGCGCGCCGCTTCGGACGTCGCGTTTTCGATCTCGGCTTTGCCGTCGTCGACGCCCTTTTTGAAGGCGGTGATCCCCTTGCCGACTTCGCCCATCAGCGACGAAATCTTACCGCGACCGAAGAGCACCAGCACGACGACTGCGATCAAGAGAAGGCCCGGAAGGCCGATGTTGTTAAGCATGTTCAAACTCCCACTCTGACGCCACCTGCGGCGACGGTTATTTCGGGATCAGTGTAGAAGGAAGCAGCGCCAGCGCAAGCGCAGAGCCCGTCCAGAACCGCGCCTCGTCAAACTCTGCTGACACCAAGTTGTCAGTTGCTTGCCGATGCGCTATATTGATCAAACCCATTGTTTCAAACACTTTTTCCGTAATTTGCGCGAAACTTTGGCCGCCAACTGACAAGTTTCCCATGACCGGGGCAGGACATGAACCGCAACGACAGGCTCTTTGACCTGATCCAGATTCTGCGCGACGGGCAGCTGCATCGCGCCAACGATCTGGGGCATCGGCTGGGTGTTTCGACGCGGACGGTCTGGCGCGATATGGCGACGCTGATGAACTCTGGCCTGCCGATCGAGGGCGAGCGCGGCGTGGGATACGTCATGCGGGCGCCGGTGAACCTGCCGCCGCTGGCGCTGTCGCGCGACGAATTCGAAGCCTTGCGGCTCGGGATCGCGCTGGTCGCCACCTCTGCCGATCCGGCAAGCGCCAAGTCGGCCTCGGCGCTTAGGGGCAAGATCGGGGCGGTCACGCCGCAGGGCCTGCAGGACAGTGGCGCCGATACCTTTGTCTATGCCACCCCGCAGGCGGCCCGCGCCGCGCCGCATCTGCCTTTGTTGCGGCGTGCGATCCGCGACCACCTGCTGATCCTTGCCTGGACCGAAGGCCATCAGGACGCGCTGCGCCTGCGGCCGCTTCATCTAGAGTTCTGGGCACGCGTCTGGACGCTGACCGCGTGGTGCGACGGCGACGACAGGTTTCGGGTGCTGAGGGTGGACCAGCTGGTCGGCGCGACGGCTGCGGGATCCTTTGTGCCCGAGGCGGCAAAATCCCTTGAGGCCTATGTCGACTCGATCACATCCCGTTAACCAGGTGCCGCCCCGTCGAGGGATAGACGAAACAGCGGTCACGGCGGATCATCAGCCAAAGCGGCGTGCCTGCCTTTGGCAGAAACACTGAGGGCACCAGCGCCTTTAGCACCGAGCCGTCGAAATCCATTTTGAATTCCACAAGGCTGTTGGCCCCCATGAACCGCGCCCGCTGGACAATTCCGCGTGCGGGCGTGCCGTCGGCAACGGTCGGAAGCGGACCGCGCCCGTCGCGGTCAAAGTCGATACGCAGGTGCTGCGGGCGGATCACGATGTCGACCTCTGTGCCATCCGCCACGCCGGGCGCAAGGAATTGACCAAAGGCGGTTTGCGTCAGAGCGCCCTGAACTTTGCCGCGTATCACGTTGATATCGCTGAAAAATGCGGCAGCCTGCCGGTCAATCGGCGCGTTGTAGATATTATAGGGCGCGCCGCGCTGGACGATCTCTCCGTCCCGCATGAGCAGGATCTGGTCGGCCATCCGCATCGCCTCGGCGGGTTCGTGGGTGACCAGCAGCACCGCCGCGCCTTCGTCTTTCAGGATCTCCAGCGTGTGATCGCGGATGTCGTCGCGCAACCGGTCGTCCAGCCCCGAAAAGGGTTCGTCCATCAACATGATGCGCGGGCGCGGCGCCAAAGCACGCGCCAGAGCCACCCGCTGTTGTTCGCCGCCCGACAGTTCGTGCGGGTAGTGGTCGATCAAGCGCGAGATACCGACCTTGGCCAGCAGATCCTCGACGCGGGGCCGGTTCGACGAAACGCCGCCCTTTAGTCCAAAGGCCACGTTGCCCGCGACGGTCAAATGCGGGAACAGCGCAAAGTCCTGAAACATCAGGCCGATCGACCGCGACTCGGGCGGGGTCTGGATCGACTGTCCGGCAACAACCGCGCCATCGACGCGGACTTCGCCCTTATCCTGCGTTTCGACCCCCGCGATGATGCGCAAAGTGGTCGACTTGCCGCAGCCCGACGGACCCAAAAGGCAGGTCACCTGCCCCGCCATGACGGAAAAGGACACGTCGTTCACCACGGCCCTGCCCGCGAAGCTGCGGGAAACATTGGCGATTTCCAATCGAGGGGACTGCTGCAAGACCGGGTCCTATTTCCGACTAAAGAGATCGGGTTTCCAGCCTGTTACCAACTGTGCCCGACCTGAGCAAGTCTTGCCTGCTCTGGCCGGGCTATCGGTTCAGATCGTGGAGTTGACCGCACCACCGTCCAGCAGGATGTTCTGCCCGACCATGAAACCCGCGTGCTGCGAACACATAAAGGCGCAGGTCGCGCCGAATTCCGCAGCCGTGCCGTAACGGCGGGCGGGGATCGTGCCTTCGCGGTTGGCGCGGGCTTTGTCGGTCGAAATGCCCTGCGCGGTGCTCACCCCTTTGTCGAGGCTGGCGGCTCGGTCGGTATCATGGATGCCGGGCAAGAGGTTGTTGATGGTCACACCGTGTTGCGCGACCTGACGCGCGGTTCCGGCGACATAGCCGGTCAGGCCGGTCCGGGCCGAGTTCGACAGGCCCAGTTGTGGGATCGGAGCCTTGACCGAAGACGAGGTGATGTTGACGATCCGGCCCCAGCCTTTTTCGATCATCGCCGGCATCAGGGCTTTGATCAGGGCAATCGGGGTCAGCATGTTGGCGTCCAGCGCCTTGATGAAATCGTCGCGGTTCCAGTCGGACCACAGACCCGGGGGCGGGCCGCCCGCGTTGGTGACCAGAATGTCCACGCCCGCCGCAGCGGCCAGCACCTTTGCCCGACCCTCGTCCGAGGTCACATCCGCCGCCACGGTCTGGACTTTGACGCCGTAGGTGGTGCGGATGTGGTCGGCCGCTGCCTCCAGCGCCTCTGCCCCGCGCGCATTCATCACAAGGTCGACACCCGCCGCGGCAAGCGCCTCGGCGCAGCCGCGCCCCAGACCCTTTGACGATGCACATACCAACGCGCGTTTGCCCGCAATTCCCAGATCCATGTCAGCTTCCTTTTCCATGACATCGCGATTGCTGCAAATGTCGCAACAATCGCCTTGTTTCGAGCGGTTCTTTGACTATCTTCCGCCCCAATCCTCAACCACAATAGTCCAAAGCGCCCGCTTCGCCACCCAGAAGCGGTGCCGACCCGATCAAAGGCAGCAAATGTCACAGACAAAGCCTCATACCGTCCAGACCATTCCGGTGATCCTTGCCTCCGGACTGCGCGCGACGGCTGGTGTGGCAGAGGGCGACGCATTCACCTTTGCCGACGAATTGGTGATGGACGACACCTATCAGATGCCCGCCGACGAACCGCGCCAGCGGCTTTCGGTGTCGATCCTGCCCGATGGCGCTGGCTTCGAGGTCGCCGCGAACAGCGATCTTGGCAAAGCGGGCAACGCTCTCTTTCTGGACAGCTGCGTCACCCTCATGGCGCGCGACAGTTCGTGCTACGAGATGCTGGTTCTGGTCGAGGTCGAGGACGGCATGGCCGCCGAGATCTACTTGCTGCCGCTGGCAAACCTGCAGGCCAACGTCGAATACCAGTTGGTCGGCGTGGACCGGCACTCTGCCACCGCGCGGTTTGCCGAAATCGCCTGTGTGTCTTTCAGCCGTGGCACCCAGATCACCATGGCGTCGGGCGAACAGCGCCCGATCGAGGATATCCGCGTCGGCGACCGCGTTCTGACCCGCGACGATGGTCCGCAGGTCGTCAAATGGATCGGTCATTCGACGGTGCGTGCGGTGGGCTCTTTCGCCCCTGTCCTGATCAAGAAGGGCGCGCTTCACAACGAAAACGACCTGCTGGTCAGCCCCGACCACCGCATATTCGTCTATCAGCGCAAGGACCGGCTGGGCGCGGGCCGCGCCGAGGTTCTGGTAAAGGTCCGCCACCTGATCAACGGCGAAACCGTCGTCCAGCAGGAAGGCGGTTTTGTCGATTATTTTCAGATCCTTTTCGAAGAACATCAGATCATCTACGCCGAAGGCATCGCCGCCGAGAGCCTGTTGATCGACCCGCGCACAAGCGCTGCGGTTCCTGTCGACATTGGCCGCGCCGTGGGCGGCGAGGGCCGCGCGCACAAACACCGCCGCCACAACGACTATGAAGTCGGGGAAAGCCTGATCACCGGACCCGATGCGATAAAGCTGCTGAAACGGGCGTCGTCCAGCTGACCCGAAACCGGCCACGTCGACCGCCGACGGATGGGCCCCCGACGGACCGCCAGAGACCCGAGCCCCCTGCCCGATATCACAGGCCCGATTGCGCTTTGACCGCGCGCGCCCTATAGGGGCGGCATGACAAATCGCCCTGCCCTTCCGCCCGAAATCGCCCGCCGCCGGACCTTTGCGATCATTTCGCACCCCGACGCCGGCAAGACGACTCTGACCGAGAAATTCCTGCTGTTCGGCGGCGCGATCCAGATGGCCGGACAGGTCCGCGCCAAGGGCGAGGCACGCCGCACGCGGTCCGACTTTATGCAGATGGAAAAGGACCGCGGGATTTCGGTTTCGGCCTCGGCGATGTCGTTCGATTTCCGCACGTTCCGGTTCAATCTGGTCGACACGCCGGGTCACTCGGATTTCTCGGAGGACACCTATCGCACGCTGACCGCCGTGGACGCCGCAGTGATGGTGATCGACGGGGCGAAGGGCGTGGAAAGCCAGACCCAGAAACTGTTCGAAGTCTGCCGTCTGCGCGATCTGCCCATCCTGACCTTCTGTAACAAGATGGACCGCGAAAGCCGCGACACCTTTGAAATCATTGACGAGATTCAGGAAAACCTTGCCATTGACGTGACGCCCGCCAGCTGGCCGATCGGTGTCGGACGTGACTTTATCGGCTGCTATGACCTGTTGAACGACCGGCTGGAACTGATGGACCGCGCCGACCGAAACCGCGTGACCCAGACCGTCGAAATCAAGGGCCTGAATGACCCTGCGATGGAAAAGCACGTCCCCGCCGCGCTGCTGGAAAAGCTCCGCGAAGAGGTCGAGATGGCGCGCGAACTCCTGCCCGCGCTGGACCCCCAAGCCGTCCTGGAAGGCCATATGACCCCGATCTGGTTCGGCTCTGCGATCAACTCTTTCGGCGTCAAGGAATTGATGGACGGGATCGGAAAATACGGCCCCGAGCCGCAAATCCAAAGCGCCCTGCCGAGGTCTATCGCGCCCGAAGAGGACAAGGTCGCGGGCTTTGTGTTCAAGGTCCAAGCCAACATGGACCCAAAGCACCGCGACCGCGTGGCCTTTGTCC
This sequence comes from Marivivens sp., assembly GCA_023263105.1. Lineage (GTDB taxonomy): Bacteria > Pseudomonadota > Alphaproteobacteria > Rhodobacterales > Rhodobacteraceae > JALQXR01. The sequence goes on from JALQXR010000026.1 coordinate 12,230, forward strand.
GGCTGGCCTCGGGCCATTTCACGCGGGGCATGAAACTGTTGCACGTGCGGTCGAAAAAACCGATGGCCGTCACCAACCCCGTCCTGTTCCTTGCCGCCGACCGAGAGCTGGCCGAAGAGGCTTGGGCCGGAGACATCATCGGTATCCCGAACCATGGCCAACTGCGGATCGGCGACACCTTGACCGAAGGCGAGCCGCTGCGTGTCTCGGGCATCCCGTCGTTTGCGCCGGAACTGCTGCAAGGCGTCCGCGCGGGCGATCCGTTGAAGGCAAAGCACCTTGAAAAAGCGTTGATGCAATTCGCCGAGGAAGGCGCCGCCAAGGTTTTCAAACCGGCCATCGGCTCGGGCTTTGTCGTGGGCGTCGTCGGCGCCCTGCAGTTCGAGGTTCTGGCCAGCCGGATCGAACTGGAATACGGCCTGCCCGTCCGGTTCGACCAGTCGCAGTTCACCTCGGCCCGCTGGGTCAAGGGCGACAAAGCCGCGGTCGAGAAATTCGCCAACGTCAACAAGCAACACATGGCGACCGACAACGACGGCGACCTCGTGTTCCTGACGCGCCTTCAGTGGGACATCGACAGGGTCGAACGCGACTATCCGGACGTCAAGCTGACCGCGACCAAGGAAATGATGGTCTGACCTTTCCCGACTGCCTGCGGATTGCTATCGTCCGAAGCAACGGCAGGAGGCAGGCTTGGCAGACTATGAGGAAACCTTTTTCGGGGGCATCGCCGGTCTGACGCGGGTCTGGCAGAAACGCCGCACGCCGCTGTCCTACGGTCCGGGCGAATCTCTGCCACCGTTGGACGTCGACCTTGACCGGCTTGCCTCGACCTATGTCGCGGACGACCCGCCCGACCGGACCGACGATCAGTCGACATATGCCAATCGCTGGGGCGATCTGCGGGGTCAGCTTAAGGGCTGCACCGAGCTTGCTTTTCTGAACAGCCTGTTGATCGTGAACCTTCGCAAACGCGACTGGCCGGCCCATGCGCCCGCGCTGTTCCATCGACTCTGGCGGGAAAAGCACCGGCAGTTGATCGACGAACTGACCGGCCGCTGGCTGATTTCATCCATCATCACCTTTGCCGACCACGGCGAGACCGAAGCCGACCGTCGTGTGGGGCAATCCCTTAACATCCTGTTTTCGCTCATGAAATTATATGAGTCCGAACGGCTCTATTCGGGCAGGAACGCCAGCACCCCGTTCCGGACCGAAGACCGCAAGGCCGGTTCGCTGCCCTTGGACATGGATCCCTTTTCGCTGATGAAAGGCGATCTGGAGCCGAATTTTCTGGCGCCGATCCTGAAAGAGGCCCGCGCGGCACCGACGGCGGGGGAACTGGCAAAGCATCTTCTGGAGCTGATCAACCTTGATGACCGGACCCTGTTCCGGCGCTTTGCCCTGATGCGGGCCGACATTTCTTTTGGGCCCGCCGACGCCGACTGAACCACGCAGGACAGAAACATTGACCTTTCGGGGGGGCTAAGGTATGCCCTCCCTGTCCCCAACGGGGGATTTTCGCCGCGGGGCGCCCGGAATTCGCGTCCCATCACATGGAACGGCCACCATCTGGCCGACCACATAGGACGTACATGACCAAATTTACTGATCTGAACCTCGATCCGAAGGTTCTCAAAGCCATTGCAGAAGCTGGCTACGAGAGCCCCACCCCCATTCAGGCAGGCGCCATTCCGCCCGCCCTGCTGGGCAAGGACGTGTTGGGCATCGCCCAGACCGGCACCGGCAAGACCGCCAGCTTTACCCTGCCGATGATCACCCTGTTGCGGCGCGGCCGTGCGCGGGCCCGCATGCCCCGCAGTCTGGTACTTTGCCCGACGCGGGAACTGGCAGCGCAGGTGGCTGAAAACTTTGACGTTTATGCCAAGCACACAAAGCTGACCAAGGCGCTTTTGATTGGCGGCGTCAGCTTCAAAGAGCAGGACGCAGCGATCGACCGTGGCGTCGACGTGCTGATCGCCACCCCCGGTCGTCTTCTGGACCACTTCGAACGTGGCAAACTGCTGTTGACCGGCGTGCAGATCATGGTCGTCGACGAAGCAGACCGGATGCTGGACATGGGATTCATTCCCGACATCGAACGCATTTTCAAACTGACGCCCTTCACGCGCCAGACTCTGTTCTTTTCCGCCACCATGGCGCCCGAGATCGAGCGGATCACAAACGAATTCCTCTCTGCCCCCGAGCGGATCGAGGTCGCGCGGCAGGCCACCGCGTCGGAAACCATCGCCCAAGGCGTGGTGATGTTCAAAGGCAGCCGCCGCGATCGTGCGGACAGCGAAAAACGGGCGCTGCTGCGCCGGCTGATCGACGCCGAAGGCGACGCCTGCAGCAACGCGATCATCTTCTGCAACCGTAAGGTCGACGTGGATATCGTGGCCAAGTCGCTGCGCAAGTACGGCTATGACGCCGACCCGATCCACGGTGATCTGGACCAAAGCCAGCGGACCCGCACTCTGGAATCCTTCCGCGAAGGCGGTCTTCGGTTCCTTGTGGCATCGGACGTTGCCGCACGCGGTCTGGACATTCCGGCGGTGAGCCACGTGTTCAACTTTGACGTTCCCAGCCATGCCGAAGACTACGTTCACCGCATTGGCCGCACCGGTCGCGCGGGTCGTTCCGGCAAGGCGATCATGATCTGCAGCACGCGCGACGAAAAATACTTCGACGCGGTCGAGAGCCTTATCCAGAAGGAAATCCCGCGACTGGCCGACCCCCAAGGTCCCGGCCATGCCGCAGCCGACCACGGTGACAGCGAACCCGAGGTCGCAGAGGCGCCCAAGCGCAAGCGCGGACGCCGCAAGCCCGACTCGGATAGCCCTGCGAAACCCGCCGCACGGACCGAGGCACCCCGCGCCAAAGAAGCCGAACCCGCGCAGGCCCCCGTTGCCGAAGCACCGGCAGAGCGCGCCGCCGACAAGCAGGATCGCAAATCGTCAGGAAACCGCGACAAAGGCGGACGCCGTCGCCGTGATGACGAACCGACAGGTCTGGGCGACGACGCGCCCGCGTTCATCCGTCTTAGCTTTGCCGAGCGTCGCGCGGGCTGAACCAACCCGCGCGGAACCCCGACAACTTATTAGCAGCCGCCCTTAGCTTAGGCGGCTGACTACGACCGTGACTTCGGGCTTTTTGCCAATCTCGTTCTGGCAGACTTGTCGCGTGATCTTTTTCAGCTCTTTTTCCAGCCGGTCGTCGTCGCGCAGGGTCTTGTCATCCGCCCGCATGAGGAACTGCCCCAGATCGGCCTCGAGGATATCAACCAGAGCGGCCTTGGACCGGCCGGTCTCTGGCAGGCCCATGATTTCGCACCACGGATCGCCAAGCGGTTCGTCGTGTTCGTCGATGATCATCGTCACGACAACATGGCCGTTCAGCGCCATGCGGATACGGTCGCGAACGATCCCGTCAAGCGCGCCGATCTGCACCGAGCCGTCCAGATAGGTCCGGCCGGTTTCGATGTATTCGGCCACGCGGGGACGGGCGTCGGTCAGGTCGATCATCATGCCGTTCACCGCGACAATGCCTTCGAACCCCTGTTCCTTCGCCAGCTTGACGTGTTCGCGCAGGTGGCGGTGTTCGCCGTGCATGGGGATCAGGATCTTTGGCTGGATCAGCTGGTGCAGCCGCACCAGATCGGGCCGGTTGGCATGGCCTGACACGTGGTATTTGCCCCCCATGTCGTCGATCACGTCCACGCCCATTTCAGAGAACTGGTTCATGATCCGGATCACGCCGCGTTCGTTGCCGGGGATCGTTTTGGACGAAAACAGGAACGTATCGCCTTCGGCCAGCTTGAGCCCCAGATAGGATCCATTCGCCAGTTGCGCGCTTGCCGCGCGGCGTTCGCCTTGGCTGCCGGTCACCAAAAGAAGCAGATTCTCGCGGTTTATGTCGCGGGCGTCTTCGGGGGTGACCACGGTGGGAAAGTCCGACAGGATGCCGGTTTCAAGCGCGTCCTCGATCATCCGCCGCATCGCGCGGCCCAACAGACAGACCGAACGGCCCGCCGCCCTGCCCGCCAACGCCAGCGTCTTTACCCGTGCGATGTTAGAGGCAAAGGTCGTCGCAACCACCATGCCCGAGGACTGTTTCATCAGCGCGGTGATCGCTTCGGGCAGGTCGGCCTCGGACCGTCCGGGGTTCGGCGAAAAGACGTTGGTCGAGTCGCACATCAGCACCTTCACGCCGTCTTTTGCGATCGATTCCCACAGCTTTTCGTCAAAGGGTTCGCCCACGACGGGGGTATGGTCGATCTTGAAGTCGCCAGAATGGACCAGACGTCCCGCGGGCGTGTCGATGACCAAACCCGCGCTTTCGGGGATCGAATGGCTCAGCGGAACAAACCCCACGCCAAAGGGACCGGCCTTGACCACCTCGGGCCAAGGCGCGACCGTGTGGACCGCTTCATCCGCGAAACCGCCTTCGGTCATTTTGCGCCGCGCGATATGGGCGGTGAACATCCGAGCATAGACCGGCGCGCCCAGTCGGCCCCAGAAATGGCCAATCGCGCCGATGTGGTCTTCGTGGGCGTGGGTGATGAAGATGCCTTCGATGCGGTCTCTGCGGGCCTCGAGCCATGCGATATCCGGCAGGATCAGATCGACACCGGGGCTGCTGTCCATATCGGGAAAGGTGACGCCCAGATCGACGACGATCAGCCGTTCCGACCCCGGGGCGCCATAGCCGTAGACATAGGCGTTCATCCCGATTTCCCCTGCTCCGCCAAGAGGCAGATAGATCAGGCGGTCGGTTTTCTTTTTCGGGCTCATTGCATGTCCTTGTTATATTTGTGGATCACGGTCAGGCCGTGCATGGTCAGGTCGTCTTCGATCGTGTCGAACAGCACATCGGACGCGCCGAACAACGATGCAAGCCCACCTGTCCCGATCACGCGCATGTCGCGGGCTCTTTCGGCCTTGATCCGCGCGCAGATTTCTTTGACCAGCCCGACATACCCCCAGAATATGCCCGACTGCATACAGGCAACCGTGTTGGTCCCCACGACGCGCTGCGGTTTTGTCACATCCACATGGGGCAGCGCGGCGGCGGCCATATGCAGGGCTTCGAGGCTGGTGTTCACGCCCGGAGCGATGATGCCGCCGACATAGGCCCCGTCGTCGTCCACCACGTCAAACGTGGTCGCCGTGCCAAAGTCTACCACAATCAGGTTGCCGCCGTGACGGTCAAATGCACCCGCCGAATTGACCAGCCGGTCAGGCCCGACCGTCGTGCCTTCGTCCACACGCGGCTGCACCGGTAAAAGGCACTCTGGCTTGCCGACCACCAGCGGGCGACAGTTAAAGTACCGGTCACACAGCACCCGCAGATTGAACACGACGCGCGGCACCGTCGACGAAATGATCACCTCGGATATCGTGAGGTCCAGTTTCTTGACCGTCATCAAGGTGCTGAGCCAGACGAAATACTGGTCCGCCGTGCGCTGCCATTCGGTCGACGTCCGCCATGTCGCAACAAAGTCGGTGCCGTCCCAGATGGAGAAAACGGTATTGGTATTGCCGCAGTCGATGGTCAGAAGCATGGCGGTACCCTGTCTTAGAAAAATACGTCGGCCGCAGAGATCGTGCGCGGCCCTTTGCCGGTGATAAGCACGAGGTTTCCGTCCCCGTCCACCGTGTCGAAAATGCCCGACACCTCTTCGCGGCCGGTGCGGGCGGTGATCACCTCGCCCAGCCTTGCGGCGTTGCGCAGCCAGTCTTCGCGGATGCGCGCAAAGCCGAACTGGCGGAGTTTCTCTTCTTGGGTCGCGAAATTCGACGCCAGCACCGTCAGAAAAACTTCGGGCGCGACGGGCGACCCGCCTTCGCCGCGCAGGCTGACAGGCTGGAACGGCACGCCCTCTAGCCCTTCGGGAGCATGGGCAAGGTTCACGCCGATCCCGACCGACAGCCAGTCGACATAAGGCCCGCTGCCCGAGCTTTCCAGCAGGATCCCCGCGACTTTGCCGCCATTCAGCAGCACATCGTTCGGCCATTTTTGCGCCAGCCCATCGCGGGACACATAGATCGCCAAGGCTTCGAACAGCGCGTTTGCGGCCAGAAAGGACCTCCGCGCCGCTTCGGCAGGAGTGGCGTTGGGTCGGAAAATCAGCGTGGCGGCCAGATTGCCAGCGGGCTGTTCCCAGACCCTGCCGCGACGACCGCGGCCCGCCGTTTGGCGGCGGGCCATAATCCATGTCGGTCGGTCGATCAGCGGCGCGCGTCGCGCCGCCTCGGCCATGGTGCTGTCAACCTCGTCAAGGATCAGGCGATCATAGCCCTCGGGCCAGTAGCCTCCCGGTTTCGGGTCAGTTGACAAGGGCACCTGCCGCAGCGGCGGCGATCGGTTCGATCCCAAAGAGGTTCACCACCCCTACGATCATGATCGCGGCACTGCCCATCAGCATCGTCCACAGAACCGGCGTCATCTTGCCGTCCAGAGCGTCGGTCTCTTCGCCGAAATACATGAAGTAGACGATGCGCAGGTAGTAGAAGGCACCAATGACCGAGGCCACGACACCGGCAATCGCCAGCCACGCAAGGCCCGCGTCATAGGCAGCCCGCAGCACATAGAATTTGCCAAAGAATCCGATCATCGGCGGCACTCCGGCAAGGCTGAACAGCAGCACCAGCATGGCCAGCGCCCGCAGCGGCTCGCGCTTGGAATACATCTTGAGCGCGGCGATATCGGTGACCGGACGGCCGTCCTTTTCCATGGCAAGGATGAAGGCAAAGGTACCCACGTTCATCGTCACATAGATGACCATGTAGATCAGCATCGACTGGACGCCAAAGGCGGTGCCGGCGGCCAGGCCCATCAGGGCAAAGCCCATATGCGCGATCGACGAATAGGCCATCAGGCGCTTGATGTTGGTCTGTCCGATCGCGGCAACCGCGCCGACGAACATCGACAAGACCGACAGGAATGCCACGATCTGTTGCCAGTCGCCGGTGACCCCGCCAAAGGCGTCATGCACCACGCGAGCGAACAGCCCCATCGCCGCTACTTTCGGAGCGGTGGCGAAAAACGCGGTGACCGGCGTCGGGGCGCCTTCGTAGACGTCGGGCGTCCACATATGGAACGGCGCGGCCGAAACCTTGAACGCAAAGCCAGACATCAGGAACACCAGACCAAAGAGCAGCCCCAAGGACACCTCTTCGTTGGCGGCTTCTAGGATGCCGCTGAACAGCGTGGTGCCCGCGAACCCATAGGTCAGCGACGCGCCATACAACAGCAGGCCCGACGACAGCGCGCCAAGGACAAAGTACTTGAGGCCCGCCTCGGTGGATTTCACGCTGTCACGGCGCAGCGACGCGACGACATAGAGCGCCAGTGATTGCAGTTCGAGCCCCATGTACAGAGCCATCAGGTCGCCAGCCGAAACCATGACCATCATGCCCACGACCGCCAGAGCGACCAGCACCGGATATTCGAACCGCAGCAGTCCACGGCGCGACATGTAATCCTGGCTCATGACCAGAACGGCGGCGGCGGCGACCAGAACGGTGACCTTGGCGAACCGCGAAAACGCATCGCTGACAAAGGCCCCGTCAAAGACCGAGCTCGTCCCGCTGCCATTCAGGCCGATCCAGCCCGCCAGCACCAGAAAGACGATGCCGGTCAGCGTGGTCAGAAGCGGCGCGACCTTATCTTTGCCGGTATAGACGGCGAAGATCAGGGCGATCATCGCATAAACCGAAAGCAGGATTTCGGGCAGAACGGTCTGGATATCTGCTGTGATCATCTACCCTCTCCTTAGTGCGAGGCGGTTTCGGCGGCGGACGCCACCAAATCGGCCGGAATGCTGGCGTGTACGTGGTCGACCAAAGCGGCGACGCTTGGCCCGATGATATCAAGCACCGGCGCGGGATAGACGCCCAAGATCAGCGTCATCGCGACGAGCGGTGCAAAGATCATCTTTTCGCGGCGGGTCATGTCGGTGATCGACTTGAGGCTTTCCTTGATCAGTTCGCCCATGACGACGCGGCGATAGAGCCACAGCGCATAGCCGGCCGACAGGATAACCCCCGAGGTCGCGACAGCCGCCACCCAGGTGTTGACCTTGAAAATGCCCATCAGCGTCAGGAATTCACCGATAAAGCCGCTGGTGCCCGGAAGCCCGACGTTGGCCATGGTGAAGAACATAAAGATCAGCGCATAGGCCGGCATCCGGTTTACCAGACCGCCATAGGCGTCGATCTCGCGGGT
>JALQXR010000271.1 GCA_023263105.1 Marivivens sp.
CAGTTGTCGGAATGGATCAGCGCCAGCCGCACCCGTCTGGGTAGCGTCAGCGACCAGTCGCTTCTTGCGGCACTGCAGGTCACCGTGGTCGACACCACGGATGAAGCGTCGCGGCTGGGTCTGAACCACATGACCGGAGCGACATCCCCCGCGATGATCGCGATCCTGCAGGGTCTGCGGAACAGCAGGATCATCGAAAGCACGCTGCCACCCAGTTTCTCGACCGCGCTGCCGTTCTTCGACATCAACGCGGGCGCTCAGTAAGGGCCTTGGGCTAGTCCCTCAGACGCGCAAAGAAATCCCGCAGCAGCGACTCGGACTCGGCGGCGGCGATGCCGTCATAAAGTTCCGGAACATGGTGGCATTGCGGGTGCGAAAACACGCGCGGACCCTGCGCCACTCCGCCGGACTTCGGGTCGGCCGCGCCGTAATACAGCCGTGCGATCCGCGCACCAGAGATCGCCGCCGCGCACATCGGGCAGGGTTCAAGCGTCACATACAGATCGTGCCCCGCCAGCCTTTCGCTGCCTGTCGCGGCGCAGGCCTGTCGGATGGCGACCACCTCTGCATGGGCGGTCGGATCATGGTCTTGGCGCGTGCGGTTGCCGCCCCTGCCGACGATGGTTCCGTCCGGCGCGACGACCACCGCGCCCACGGGAACTTCGCCCCGCGCCTCGGCGGCACGGGCCTCTTTCAGGGCCTCTTGCATGTAGCTGCGAAACGTCATGCGGCCATTTGCCAGCGCGAACCGCCGCAACGCAACCCCCAAGCGCGGCTGGACAACGCCCCCGCTGGCGCGTAACGAAATTGGCATGAGCACCCAGACCCCCTCCGGCGAGCGCATCGCCAAAGTCCTGTCCCGCGCCGGCGTCGCATCGCGCCGTGACGCCGAACGCATGATCACCGAAGGCCGCGTGGCCGTGAACGGCAAGGTCATCGACAGCCCCGCGCTGAACGTCACGCCGCGCGACCGGATCACCGTGGACGGCAAACCGATCGCCGCCGCTGAACCCGCGCGGCTGTGGCTCTACCACAAGCCGGTCGGGCTGGTGACCACCGAGCGTGACGAAAAGGGCCGCGACACGGTCTTTGGCACCCTGCCCGCCGACATGCCGCGCGTGATGTCTGTCGGACGGCTTGACCTTACCTCGGAAGGGTTGCTTTTGCTGACCAACGACGGCGCGCTGAAGCGGCGACTGGAATTGCCGTCGACCGGCTGGCTGCGCCGCTACCGCGTCCGGATCAACGGATCGGTGGGCGAAGCGGCGCTGGACCAGCTGCGCAAAGGGATCGAAGTCGAAGGCGTGCGCTATCAGCCGATGGTCGTCACCTTTGACCGGCAGCAAGGCGCGAACGCATGGCTGACGGTGAGCCTGCGCGAAGGCAAGAACCGCGAAATCCGCCGCGCGATGTCCGAGATCGGCGTGACCGTGAACCGCCTGATCCGCGTGTCCTATGGTCCGTTCCAGCTGGGCAACCTGAAAGCGGGCGAAGTCGAAGAAGTCCGCCGCCGCGTGCTGCGTGACCAATTGGGGCTGGACGACGCACTTGAACCGGCGGCAACGCCGCGTCCGCGCCCGATACGCAGCCGCAAACCCTCGGCCGGACGGACCGACGCGCCCCCCGCCCATGACGGCAGCAGCGGCCCCCGCCCTTTCCGTGGCGGCGCGCGAAAGCCCTCGGGCACACAACCCAGTTCGGGCTCCAGACCCTCTCCGCGCGGTGGACCCGCGCCGAAGGGGGGAAAAAGGACCCCAAAATAACCCTTGCGACGGGGCGTTAGCGCCCTCATCTAATATCGGGTAGCCCGCGCCTTTGCGCGGCAAAGGGGATGTCCGGATCCGGCATGACGCCAGAGCAACCGGCATCGGTCGGGGAAACGGAGGGGCCATGGTTTGGTTGATCCTCTTTGTCTTTTTCATCGCGGCGGTTGCGCTTGCGCTTGCTTCTGTCATGATTTTGGTCAGGACAGTCGCTATTTCGACGTCAAAGAGGTCACCAGGGATATGAGCAACCCTCTGAAAAACATTATTTTTGTTCTACTGTTTGTGCTGATGACCGGCATTAGCGCCGGCTGGCTGGGTTGGTTCTGATGGCAGAACGATACGGCGGAAAATACAGCCCCCAAGGGCAATCGGGCCAAGCGAAACCGGTGCAAGGGTCGGGCAACTCGTCGGGGCCTGCGCCGCGTGATGCCGCCGGAGCGCGGTCGAACCTGATGTTCGTGCCGCCCGTCGTCTTGGCCTTTAGTTCGCTGGACGAAGGGGCCGTCGGGCTTGCCGCCGGCATGGTCGGCGCGGGCGCAATGCTGTTGGGCGCGTGGCTTTTGCGGGAAGGTCTGCGCGCCGAGGCCGCCTATAACGACCGCCCCATCGCCCGCCGCCCCGCCCTGCCGCGCAAGATACTTGCCGCGATCATGGCGGGTCTGGG
>JALQXR010000272.1 GCA_023263105.1 Marivivens sp.
GAATGGCCGACGAAATCGCCTCGGCATAGCCGCGCAGGCTGAATTCGCTTGCCACGATGGGAATGCCAAGCGTCATGCACTCGATCACCTTGATCGACGTGCCGCCACCGTGCTCTACCGGCGAAATCGCGGCCATCGCCGTTCGATAGGCGGCCTGCAGGTCGTCGACATAGCCTTCGAAGGTGATGTTGCAGGCGGCAAAGGATGGGTCGGCCCCCATGCCGGCCAGATGCTCTCCGACCACCCTTAACCGTGGTGTGTATCCGCGCGATTTGAGGATCGGAAAGATCCGGTCGCGGTAGGTTTCAAGCCCGCGAATGTTGGGGTGGTACCGCATGCTGCCGACAAACAGGAAGCTGTCCTGTTCCGGTGCCCGATCCGGCAGGCGACCGGCTTGCAGGCTAAGGTTGGGGACGCAGATCGCGCCCGGAACCTTTTCCAGATCGCGCGTATTCGACAGCCAGAAGCTATGGGCCATCTGGCCCGCGTCATGCAGCCGGTCGCGGATCATCCCGACAACACGGTCCACCGCGCGCTGATGCGGGATCGACGGGTTCTCGGGGTTGCTGCTGCTGCGGTAGTGGCTCATCGGTTCGTCATCCAGATCAATGACAAGGTTGCGCGGGTTGGGTGCGCCGATTGCGTAATAGGTCGCGAGATACCGCACGACGACTGCGAAATAATCGTTCTGGGATAACAGCTTATCGATCTTTTCCCGATCCTTGCGCTGCGGCATGTAGGGCGGCGTCAGGCTCAGGAATCTGCGAATGTTGTAAAAGACCCGCAACAGGGGCTCGAACCTGTGGTCCACGTCCACATGGGACGGGCGGATCAGGGCAAGCGTGACGTCATAGCGGTCATCCAGCACGGATTTGATCGCCATCGTTCGGACAGTCCCGCCCGCGCCGCGGTTGCCCTGATCGACGCCGATCAAAAGCACCTTTTTACGGGGCGGCGGGGATTGGTCCGGTCTGGTCATGTGGCGCGGCCCTCGATCTGTTTTCGCGGCGGCCGCTTGTTCCGGTGTCTGGAAAGAAACGGCCGCACCCCCGCTAGAGGATGCGGCACGGACTTTGTCTGATCGGGCTTTAGAAGACCAGATCGAAATCATGCATCAGCGGGAGCCTCCGAGCCCGCTGGCCCGTCAGGGCGAACAGGGCGTTGGCCAGAGCCGGTGCCGCAGGCGGGGTGCCCGGTTCACCGACGCCGCCGATATGGGGCGCGTTCTGCAGGATGCGGACCTCGAACGATGGCGCGGTGTTCATGCGCATCGCGTCATAGTCGGGGAAGTTGAACTGCTGGGGCACACCGTTTTCAAAGGTGATTTCCTGAAACAGCGCCGCCGAGAACCCGTAGATCGCGCCGCCGACCATCTGTGCCTCGATATTGCCGGGATCGAGCGCGGTGCCCGGATCGCAGGCGATCCAGCATTTCGCCAGACGGATGCCGGCGCCGGTGTCCTCGACTTCGACCACCTGAGCGACCGGCGTGCCGAAGGTGTGGCCAAAGCCGACACCGCGGGCGCGGTTCGCGGGAAGGTCGCCGCCCCAACCCGACATCTCCCCGACCGCTTCCAGCACCGCGGCGCTGGGGGCGTGTTCGGCGCGGGCCAGTTCGATGCGGAACTCTAGCGGGTCCCGACCGGCGGCATGAGCCATTTCGTCGATGAAGCTGTCGAAGGCAAAGACGTTGAACGAAGATCCCACCGACCGCCAATATCCCAGCGGCACATTCACCGGCGAAATGTAGCCAGAGAGGCGGAAGTTCGGGATCTTGTACGGCTGGTCGGCCGCGCCCGAGACATGTTCACGGTCAGCGCCTGGCACTTCTGCGCCATTCTGCCGCCGCATGGTGTTCTTTGCGACTGACGGTCCGCCGACTTTGCCATGAAGCGACACGGCGGCTCCGTCCTTGACCACGCCTTCGTAGCGGGCGTGGATCGCGGGGCGGAAGAAGTCCTGATGGATGTCCTCGGTCCGGTCGTAGACCACCATCACCGGAGTGTTCGGAACAGCCTTTGCGACCATTGCCGCCACCACCGAAAAGTCGGTGTCCGACCGGCGTCCAAAGCCACCGCCCATCAGGGTCGTGTGGACCGTCACCGCTTCGGGGGCGAGCCCGACCGCTTCGGCCGCTTTGTCGCGGGTCGAAACCGGAGCCTGGTTGCCGCTCCACAGGGTCAGGCTGTCACCGGTATAGATCGCCGTGGCGTTCATCGGTTCCATCGTGGTGTGGGCAAGAAAGGGCAGCCGGTATTCGGCTGACACGGCGGTGCCGTCGTGCGCCGCGTCGACATCTCCGTCGTCGCGGATGGTCGAGTTCGGCTCGGCGTCGAAACTGGTCGCGATCAGGTCGTCGATCGCGGCGCTGTCGGGGGCGTAGATCGAGGGCTGCCAATCAAACACAATCGCGTCCAGCGCCTGCATGGC
>JALQXR010000273.1 GCA_023263105.1 Marivivens sp.
TTCAGCCGTTTGACCAGGGGGGTGTAGATCGCATGGGCCACGCAGCCGACGAAATAGATGGTTTCGCCCCGCCCGACGTCGAACGCCAAAAGCGCCGAAAGATCGGCTCGAAAGATCACCCAAAGCGCGCCCGCCCCGCCGATTGCCAGCGCGGTCAGGATCCGTCCCGAAAACAACTGCCGCAGCAGCAGCCAGCCGAACAGTCCCGACATCAATGGCGTCAGTGTAAAGACCGCCGCCGTGCTGACCGGCGGCGCGGTCTTCAGGCCCTCTAGCATCAGCACAAGGTAGATGCCGAACAGCCCCCCCAGCAACAGGTAGCGCCACGGCGCGGCGGCGGCGGCGCGGCTCAGCTGCCCCCTGCGCCAGGCCACAACCGCCAGCAGGGCAGCCGCGATACAGAACCGGATGCCGTTCAGGGCGGCTGGCGCGATTTCGTTCGCAGCCATGGAACCGAGCGAAAACGACCCCGCGACCAAGGCCGAAAAGGCCAGCATTGCAAGGTGGCCGCGCGCGGTGTCCGACCCTAGCACGACCACTCCCGCGCTGCCGCCTTAAGGAACTTTAGACAGGCTTGGACCTTTGGCGTGCGGTGCAGGTCGACATGGGTAACAAGCCACAAAGGAGCGGCCCAGTCGGGGTCACTGGGCATGACTTCGTGCAGGTCCGAATGCGCCTGCCGGTCCCATCGCGCGACAAAGCCGATGCCTGCGCCCGCGCGGATCACCTCGAGCATCGGGTTGCTTTCTTCGGTTTTGAACAGGATGCGGTCGTCGGACACATTCGCCCGCATCCACCGCGCGACGGGGGCGCGGGATTCGGGATCGTCGAAGCCGACCCAGTCGTGGTCCTTGAGCGTGTCCTTGGTCGGCATCCCCCGCGCCGCGATATAGGCATCCGACGCGACCAGATCGAAGGGATGGTTGTAGAACGGCTGCACCACGTTGTCGGGTTGCTCGGGGGCAGAGCCCGCGCGGATCGCGACATGGGCTTCGCCGTACTCTAGCCGGAACAGGCGCGGGCCGGTCAGATACCGGACCTTGAGCCCCGGGTTTTCCGCGCGAAATGCCACCAGCACGGGCGTCAGCACATGCGCCATTCCGGCAAGCGAGGTGACCACCAGATCCCCGGTCACGCCTTCGCCCTGCCCTTTGATCCGGTTGGACAGTTGATTGAACTGGTCCTCGGTCGCTTGGGCCACCTGAAACAGGTCACGGCCCGCTTCGGTCGCCGTATAGCCGCGCGCGTGGCGCTGGAACAGTTTGACCCCCATCCGCGCCTCAAGAGCGTCGATATGACGGATCACCGTCGCATGGTGGACGCCCAGCGCATCCGCCGCGCCGCTGACCGTGCCCAGCCGCGCCACCTGATAGGCCGTTCGGATTTCGTCCCAGTTTTCCATCTTAGCGTCACCTGTGCGCGTGCAAACATGAATAAGGCATTTCTATCCGTTCTGTTCACTGAGGCAAGAACCGGCTGCAAATGAGTCCCCTGCCCGCACGATCCGGCCTGATCGAGGGGCTCTGCGCCTTGACTCACCCCGCCCGCGCGCGTAGAGACCCCCCAAATCCGGAGGCAGAGTCTTCCGGTCCTTGCAGTCGGCAGGGATCGCCGTCCACCAGCGCGTTGCGCCCGTGGGCGCGTTTTTCGTTTGGCGTCCGATGCGCCCGACGGTTGGAAATGGGCGGGCCGGTTCATAGGTAACGGTCAGTAGAAGCAGGATCGAAGAGGGTCTGGAATGTTTGAAAATCTCTCCGAGCGCCTTTCCGGTGTATTCGACCGGCTGACCAAGCAGGGCGCGCTGACGGAAGACGATGTCTCGACCGCGCTGCGCGAAGTCCGTGTGGCGCTGCTCGAGGCTGACGTTTCGCTGCCCGTGGCCCGCAACTTTGTCAAAGCGGTCCAGAAAAAGGCGACCGGTCAGGCCGTCACCAAATCCATCACCCCCGGCCAGCAGGTTGTAAAGATCGTCCATGACGAACTGATCCACGTGCTGACCGGCGACGAAGACGCCGGCGCGTTGAAAATCGACAACCCGCCCGCGCCGATCCTGATGGTCGGCCTGCAGGGTTCGGGCAAAACGACGACCACCGCCAAACTGGCCAAACGGCTCAAGGAACGCGAGGGCAAGAAGGTTCTGATGGCCTCGCTTGACGTGAACCGCCCTGCGGCCATGGAACAGCTGGCCATTCTGGGCCAGCAGATCGGCGTCGACACCCTGCCCATCGTCAAGGGCGAAGACCCTGTGGCCATTGCCAAACGCGCCAAGACGCAGGCGGGGCTGGGGGGTTACGACGTCTACATGCTCGACACCGCCGGGCGCCTGTCCATCGACGAAGAGCTGATGGCACAGGTCGAGGCGGTCCGCGACGTGGCCAACCCGCGCGAGACCATTCTGGTGGTCGACGGCCTGACCGGTCAGGACG
>JALQXR010000274.1 GCA_023263105.1 Marivivens sp.
GACGCCATGGCCGGTCCCGTGGTCGAAATCAAAACCGTCCGCCCAAAGCGGTGCACGCGCCAAGGCATCAAGATGCATCCCCGCGACGCCCTTGGGGAATCGTGCGCGGCTGATCGCGATCAGGCCCTGAAGGACGCGGGTGTAGCAGGCGGCCTCGTCCCCGCGCATTTTGCCGATGGCCATGGTGCGGGTGATGTCGGTGGTGCCGTCCAGATACTGCCCGCCCGAGTCGACGACCAGCAGCTCGCCGTCGTTGACCGCCCTGTTCGACCCATCGGTGACGCGGTAATGCATGATCGCGCCGTTCGGACCCGCCCCACAGATGGTGTCAAAGGAAATGTCCAGCAAGGCGTTCGTGTCGCGGCGGTATCCCTCTAGCGCGGTCACCACGTCGATTTCCGACAGTTTGCGGCGGGGCGCTTCGCGGTCGAGCCAGGCCAGGAACCGGCAGACCGCAGCGCCGTCACGCAGATGGGCTTCGCGCATGCCGGCGACCTCGGTGTCGTTCTTGCGTGCCTTTGGCAGGACGCAGGGGTCGTTCTGTTTCGCGACTGGCAGGCCCTTTTCGGCGCGCAGCGCCAGCAGACGGTGCGGCGCGGATTTGGGGTCTAGACGCAGGGTGCCGCCAAGAGCGGCCACAGCCTCTGCAAAGCCGGTATCAAGGTGCACGCGCACCCCGTCGCCCAGATGCGCGGTGATGTCGTCGGTCTTTCCGTCGCGGGCAAACAGATCGCAGGTGCCGTCGGCGTGCAGGATGGCAAAGGACTGCGGAACGGGGTTCTTTTCGATGTCGCGCCCACGGATGTTCAAAAGCCACGCGATCGAATCCGGCAGGGTGATCGCCGCCGCCGCATGGCCCGCCTTGCGCAGGTCCGCGGCAAGGCGCGCGCGCTTCGATCCGCTGTCCTCTCCTGCGTTTTCAATGGGATAGGCGGTGAACTTTGCCTTAGGCGGGGCAGGGCGGTCGTCCCAGATGCGGTCGATCAGATTGTCGGTCGACCGCAAAGTGATACCGGTTCCGTCCAGCCGTTCGTCCAGCTTGGTGATTTCCTCGACGGTATGGAGCCACGGATCAAAGCCGACCTCGCCGCCGTTGGGCAGGTTTTCGATCAGCCAATCGGCCAAATGGACCTCGGGCCAGTCGACCGGAGTGTAGGCCGAGGCGACTTGAACTTTGACCTGTAAACGGTAGCGCCCGTCTACGAAAACTCCGGCAATGTTGCCAAGAATTGCGGCAAATCCCGCCGATCCCGAAAAGCCCGTCAGCCATGACAGCCGTTCGTCGCAGGGGGCGCAGTATTCGCCCTGATGCACGTCGGCGCGGGGGACGATGAAACCGGCGAGGCCCTCGTTCGCCATGACCGCGCGCAAAGCGGCAAGACGCGGGGGACCCTGATCCGGCGACGAGGATGCGGCGAAACTCTGGAACATATCTATCCCCCAAAACGGGCGTTTTTCGCCCTTTGTTGTTAGGCGTCAGGCAGTTAGCCGGCTCTTTTCATGCCCAGTGCCCGCGCGCGCTTGCGCGGGTCGGCGTCAAAGAGGCTGGCCAATTGTTCAGTCATCGCACCGGCAAGCTGTTCGACATCCGTGATCGTGACGGCGCGGTCGTAATAGCGGGTCACGTCGTGCCCGATACCAATCGCCAAAAGCTCTACCAGCTTGCGTTTCTCGACCATGGCGATCACGTCGCGCAGGTGCTTTTCAAGGTAGTTCTGCGGGTTCACCGACAGGGTCGAATCGTCAACCGGAGCCCCGTCCGAAATCACCATCAGGATCTTGCGCTGTTCGCGCCGCGCCATCGTCCGGCGATAGGCCCATTCCAGCGCCTCGCCGTCGATGTTTTCCTTCAGCAGGCCCTCTTTCATCATCAGGCCAAGGTTCGGGCGTGTCCGCCGCCAAGGAGCGTCGGCGGATTTGTAGACGATGTGGCGCAGGTCGTTCAGGCGACCGGGTTGCTGGGGACGACCTTCGGCCAGCCATTTTTCGCGGCTCAGCCCGCCTTTCCACGCTTTGGTGGTAAAGCCCAGGATCTCGACCTTGACCTGACAGCGTTCAAGCGTGCGCGCCAGAACGTCGGCGCAGATCGCGGCGATGGAAATCGGGCGGCCCCGCATGGAGCCGGAATTGTCCAGCAACAGCGTCACGACCGTGTCGCGGAATTCGGTGTCTTTTTCGACTTTGAACGACAGCGGCGTGGTGGGGTTCGCGACCACGCGGGCCAAGCGACCGGCGTCCAGGATGCCTTCTTCGAGGTCGAATTCCCAGCTGCGGTTCTGTTGCGCCTGAAGGCGGCGCTGGAGCTTGTTGGCCAGCCGGCTGACCGCCCCCTTGAGCGGCTCTAGCGGCTGGTCAAGGTAGGCGCGCAGGCGTTCAAGTTCAGCCGGTTCCGCAAGCAGTTCGGCGCCGATTTCTTCGTCGTA
>JALQXR010000275.1 GCA_023263105.1 Marivivens sp.
CAGCAACGCGCCTTGGTCGATGATTTGCGGCCCGACGCCGTGTCGATCGCGCATCGGGAAATCACCGCGACGGACCCCGACGACGTCACCGCCGCCTTTTTCGCCCGCTGCCGCGACGCCGGAGTCGGGGTCCAGCACATTCTTTATGACGCCGACGACGTCGATGCCTTGGCACGAAGCCTAGATCGCGGCGTCGTCGTGTCCGAGGGCCGGCTGATGACGCTTTTGGTGTTGGGGCGCTACTCTGCCGGTCAGGTCAGCGATCCCGCCGACCTCGTGCCCTTGGTCGAGCGTATGCATACCGCGTTGGGATCGGTGGACTGGGCCGTCTGCGCCTTTGGCGCGGCCGAAACCGACTGTCTGGCGACGGCCCATGGTCTGGGCGGCAAGGTCCGCGTCGGATTCGAAAACAACAGGCTGAACGCGGACGGCTCTATCGCCGCCAATAACGCCGAGCGGGTGTCCCGCGTCATAGCCGCACTTTCCGGAGCACGGGGAAACCGATGAACGTTATCTCGCATTATATCCGCTACACGACCCTTACCGCAGTGCTTGCCCTGACGCTGGTTTCGGCGGTCGGGTTTGTCTGGTCGAACTGGGCGATCCTGCCGTTCCTGATCTTTGGCGCGCTGTCGCTGGTCGGGCTTGCGGACCTGCGCCAGACCAACCACGCGATCTTGCGAAACTATCCGATCCTCGGGCACTTGCGGTTCTTTCTTGAAATGATCCGCCCCGAGATCCGCCAGTATTTCGTCGAGGCCGACGACGACGAGGTGCCCTTTAGCCGCGACGCCCGCGCCATTGTCTACCAGCGCGCCAAGAACGTCGAAGACAAACGCCCCTTCGGGACAAAGATGCGGGTCTATGACGGCGGCTATCAGTGGCTGACCCATTCGGTCCGGCCGAAAAAGATCTCGGACTACGATTTTCGCGTGTCGATCGGCGGACCGGACTGCAAACAGCCCTACAAGGCGTCGATCTACAACATTTCGGCCATGAGCTTTGGCGCGCTGTCGGCCAATGCGATCCGCGCGTTGAACATGGGCGCAAAGGCGGGTGGTTTCGCCCATGACACCGGCGAAGGCGGTATCAGCCGCTATCACCGCGAAGGCGGCGGCGACCTGATCTATGAAATCGGCTCGGGATATTTCGGCTGCCGCGATGCGCAGGGCAATTTCGACCCCGAAAAGTTCCGCGAAGTCGCTTTGGACCCTCAGGTCAAGATGGTCGAAATCAAACTGTCCCAAGGCGCCAAGCCGGGGCAGGGCGGGGTTCTGCCCGCCAGAAAGATCACCCCCGAAATCGCCGAAGCCAGAGGCGTCCCGATGGGCGTCGACTGCGTGTCGCCCGCGTCCCATTCCGCCTTTTCCACGCCGCTGGAGTTGATGGACTTTATCACCACCCTGCGGGATCTGTCGGGCGGCAAGCCGGTCGGCATGAAACTGTGCATCGGACACCGGCGCGAATTCATGTGCATGGTCCGCGCCATGTTGGAAACCGGAGTGACCCCCGACTTTATCGTCATCGACGGCAAAGAAGGCGGGACCGGAGCCGCGCCGCTGGAATTCGCCAACCACATGGGGATGCCGCTGGTCGAAGGGCTGACCTTTGCCCACAACACCCTGCGCGGCGTCGGTCTGCGCGACCGGATCAAACTGGGCGCGTCGGGCAAGCTGATCCATGCCTTCGATATCGCAAAGGCGCTGGCGCTGGGCGCGGACTGGGCCAATTCGGCCCGCGGCTTCATGTTCGCGGTCGGCTGCATTCAGGCGCAGGCCTGCCACACCAACCATTGCCCGACGGGGGTCACCACGCAGGACAAGTTGCGGCAAAAGGCGCTGGTCGTGGCCGACAAATATCTGCGGGTCGCGAATTTCCACCGCAACACGCTGAAAGCCTTGGGCGACATGGCGGGCGCGGCGGGTTTGACCCATCCGTCGAACTTTCTTCCGCGGCATCTGCTGATGCGGGAAAACGACCGCGATATGGTCACCGGAGACGACGTTTACCCCTATATGCCCGAGGGATTCTTGCTTCGCGAGGATGACGACAGGTTCGGTTATTTGATGCGTTGGCGCCGTTCCGCGGCCAAAAGCTTCGAACCCTTCGACGACGGGGTGTAAATTCAGCGTTTTTATCTGGAAATAGCCTTATTTCAGTCGCTTTGGCTGTCGCATTCGGTTCCATTTCCCCGCGGCCTATAGTTGAATGGGGTGTAACTGAAATGCCCGATTTGGACACGCCTCGGGCGTCAAGAAAAGATCGGGGATTGTGAAGCCTTGCAATGTGGCGCAGGAGGTGGTCGCCACACCGGACCGACGTGTCCGTATAGTACTATCGGAGGTGGCCTCGAATTCCCCCCTCCGCCCCCTGAAGGAGAC
>JALQXR010000276.1 GCA_023263105.1 Marivivens sp.
CCCTGCCGGTGTTCGACTGGGGACTTTTGCTGGTGCTCGGAGTTGTGACGATCCTTGGGCACTACCTGTTTACCGCGGCCTTCCGCGAAGCGCCCGCGTCGGTTCTGGCGCCGGTCAACTATGCCCATGTCCTATGGGCCAGCCTGCTTGCCTGGGCGGTGTTTGGCCATATCCCCGACCCCGTGACGCTTGCCGGTATGGCGGCCATCGTCGGCTCCGGTGTCGGCGTCACGGTGTTTGCACGCCTGTCCCGCTAGAGATCGGCGATTTTCCACCGCCGGACGATCCGAGGATGACAGGTGTTCGGCTACCTCTTATAGTGGTTGCAGACAGAACGCCCGCAAAGGGTGCCAAAAACAAGAGGCCAAAAATGAGCAACCTGACACGACGCCTGTTTTCACTAGGAGTGCTGGGAAGCACAGCCGCGCTGGCGGCTTGCGCCAATGGTATCGGTGGCGGCGGCGGTTCGGATATCGACGCGCGTGTCGATGAAACGCTGGATTTCCTGTACAACACCTATCCCGGCACCCGCCAGATCGCAGCCAGCGCCGCTGGTATGCTGGTGATGCCCGTGATGACCGAGGTCGGCTTCGGCATCGGCGGATCCTTTGGGCGCGGTGCCCTGCGGGTCGGAAACTCGACCGTGGATTACTATTCCGTCGCGGGTGCCAGCGCGGGGCTTCAATTGGGCGTGCAACAGTTCAGCCACGTGCTGTTTTTCATGAACGAAGACGCATTGTCCGAGTTCCGCTATGCCAGCGGTTGGACCGCGGGCGCCGATCTTGAATATGCGCTGAACGATCAGGGCGAAATGCTGCGGGCCGACACGACATCGCTGTCGTCGCCAGTGATCGCGGTAGTCTTTGGTCAGGCCGGTTTCCGCGTGGGCGCGACGCTAGAAGGCGCGAAGTACTCTAGGATCATACCGTAAGATATTGAAAAGGCTGCGTTATCCACGCAGCCGTTCGCCCTTTGCGTCAAACGGCGGTTCGGCCAGAACCACGCCGCGATGAGGCCGTCCAAGGATCATGACATCCACTTCGGCTCCTGCCTCCACGCCCTTTAGATAGCCCAGCGCAAGGCTCTTTTCGACGTGATAGCCGTAGGTGCCGCTGGTGACCCGTCCGACAGGCGTGCCATCTGGCAAAAAGATAGGCTCGCCTCCGGTGGCATCGGCGTCTGTGACGTTCAGCACCTCGATCAGCGACAGAACTTCGCGTGGTGCATTATCTTTGATGCGCAAATAGCTGTCTTTATGCAGAAAATCCTTGTCCAACTTGATAAGCCGATCCAGTCCTACCTCTTGCGGCCAATATTCCGGTGAATATTCTCTGGACCAGCTGCCATAGCCCTTTTCCACGCGCAGCGACATCAACGCGCGGCTACCGACAGGGCCCCCGCCATAGTCGCGCGCGGCGTCGATCAGGGCGGTGTAAAGCGCCAGTTGATCGTCTTCGTGGCAGTAGATTTCCCAGCCCAGATCGCCGGTGAACGACACGCGAAGCGCGCCACAGGCGATACCGGCGATGTCCAGCGCTCCGGACCGCATGAACGGCCATGCGGCGGACGACAGGTCCGCATTCGACAGGCGCTGCAACAACTCGCGCGATTTTGGTCCCGCGACGTTGAAGCCACAGGTGCCGACTGTCCGGCTTTCAAAGGTCGTTCCTTCGGGCAAGGGAACCATGTCCCAGAACCGCTGGTGATACCGTTCCGCCATGCCCGAGCCGATGACCCAGAATTCGTCGGGGCCCATGCGGGTGACGGTAAAGTCGCCTGCGATGCCGCCTCGGACGCCGATCAGAGGCGTCAGACAGGACCGTCCGACCGCGACGGGCATGCGATTGGCAAACACGGCGTTCAGCCAATCCTCTGCACCCGGCCCCCGGCAGACGTATTTCGCAAAGTTCGATATGTCGATCACCCCGACCGACGACCGCAGCATCCGCGCTTCTTTCCCCACTGGCTCGAACCAGTCCTGCCGCTTGAAGCCGTAGGACTCGGTATGGTCTGGCTCTGCGCCGAACCATAGCGGATGTTCCCAGCCATAGTTCAGCCCGAAGACCGCGCCCATCGACCGCTGCAGGTCATAGACAGGGCGGGTGCGAACGGGCCGTCCGGCGGCGCGTTCTTCGTAGGGATAGTGGATTTTGAACCGGTTGGCGTATTGGTCCTGAACGCGGGCCATGGTGAAGGCTTTGTCGGCCCATTTTCCGAACCGGGCCACGTCCCATGCGAACATGTCGTATTGCGACTCTCCGGTCACGATCCATTGGGCGGCCATCAGCCCCATTCCGCCCGACTGGCTGAAGCCAGGAATGATGCCGTTGCAACAGAAGTAATTCCGCAGATCGGGATGCGGGCCGTACAGAACGTTG
>JALQXR010000277.1 GCA_023263105.1 Marivivens sp.
GGCCGGATGACCTCGGCCGAGAACCGGTCGTGGTTCTGCGGGGCAAGCCCGTCGCCGATGTCATGCAGCAGCGCCCCGACGATCCAGTCGATGTCGGCCCCGTCCGCCTCGGCCCGAGTGGCGGCCTGCAGCCCGTGCGTCATGCGGGTGATTTTGTACCCGTCCAGCGACACCTCGCCCTGACGCCGCAATTCGTCCAGAATCCGGTCGGGCGTCAGCCGCAGATAGGGCTTTTCCATCTCCTCCAGCAGCGCATAGTCCTCGGCCGTGCCGTCCTTCATCGCGATGAAGTCCACCGTGCGTTTGTCGTCAGCCATGTTCCGCTCCGTCCCTGTTGTCGCGCCCAGAGTGCCGCAGCCGGACCGCTTCGTAAAGCGCCGCTAGCGCTGCCAATCGGCCAGTTTGATCCCGCGCGCGGCGCAGTCTTCGATCACCTTGGACGGCTTCCAGACCAGCGGGTCCTCGGCGCAGAGCGCGGTCAGGTCGGTCAGGATTTTCGCCGCTCCGATGGTGTCGGCATAGTGCATCAACCCGCCCCGCCAGCGCGGAAACCCGTAGCCGAACACGGTGACAAGGTCGATGTCCACCGCGCGTTCGGCAATGCCTTCGGCAAGGATGTCGGCGGCTTCGTTGATCATCGCCAAAACCAGCCGGTGCCGGATCGTGTCGGCGTCGTAGTCGGTGCGGGTGCGATTGGCGAAATGCGCCTCTTCCAAAGCAAGGTCGGCAACGATGGGGTCTTCGACCTTGCCGCCGCCTCCGGGATAGCGATACCAGCCCGCGCCGGTCTTTTTGCCCAACTTGCCAAGCTCAACCATACGGTCCGCGATGGGGATGTAGCGCCGCGCGGGGTCGCGGGTCGCGTCCTGACGGCGGCGATTGGCGTGGGCGATATCAAGGCCGGACAGGTCCTGCGCCTCGTACGGGCCCATGGCGTAGCCAAAGTCGACCATGGCCTCGTCCACCTCCCAAGGCGTCGAGCCGTCCATAAACACGGTATCGGCTGCTTCGCGGTAACGGGCAAGGATGCGGTTGCCGATGAACCCATCGCAGACCCGCGCCAGCACAGGCACCTTTTTCAGCCGCTTGGCCAGCCCGAACCCGACCGCCAGAGCAGCGTCCGACGTCGCCTGTCCCCGCACGATCTCAAGCAGTTTCATGATATGGGCAGGCGCGAAAAAGTGCAGCCCGACCAGCCGTGACGGATCGTCCAGTTGCGCGGCCATTTCGTCGATATCAAGATAGGACGTGTTGGTCGCCAGAACCGCATCGGGCCGCAGCGCGGCTTGCAACGCGGCCAGAACCGTCTTTTTGACCTCCATGCTTTCAAAGGCCGCTTCGATGGCAAGGCCCGCGTCTTTTGCCGCCATATAGTCGGTGGTGACGGTCAGGGCCGCCCGACGCTCGGAGGCGACGGCTGGGGTCAAAAGCCCGCGTTTCAGGCCCGCATCGAACAGCTTTTCGATATTCGACGCGGCGCGCGTGACGCCGTCCGCATCGGTTTCCAACACGATGACCCGCAGTCCGGCGGAAAGAAGCGCATAGGCAATGCCCGCCCCCATCGTCCCGCCACCCACCACGGCGGCAAGCGTCAGGTCGGGCACCGGCAGGGCCGCGATCGGCTCGGGCGCGCGGGCGGCACGTTCGGCGAAAAAGACATGGCGCAACGCGCGGGCCTGATCCGACGACCGGAGGTCGATAAACGTCTGCCGTTCGCGCGCCAGCCCGTCCTCAAAGCGCAACGACTGGGCCGCCTGCAGCAGGTCGATGGCCCGCTGCGGCGCGATCTGGCCGCGCATCTTCGTCGCGGCAAGGGCGCGGGCGTCGTCGAACACGGATGGCGCGTCCTCGCCCGCGTGGAGTTCGTTCAGCGGCACCTTCATGCCCAACCATTCAGGGTTGGTGAGGTCCGCAAAATAGACGGGGTCGTCGGACACTTCGTCGATCAGGCCGATCTGCTTGGCCTCTTGCGCGGTGACCGGCTTGCCCGTCGGGATCATGGACAGCGCGCGCTGCATCCCGACCAATCGCGGCAGGCGTTGGGTTCCACCCGCACCGGGAACGACACCCAAAGTGACCTCGGGTAGCCCCAGCTGCGTGCCGGGTGCCGCGATGCGATACCGGCAGGCCAGCATAAGCTCCAGCCCTCCGCCCAGCGCGGCGCCATGGGCGGCGGCGATCCAGGGCACGACGCTGTTTTCGATCCGGTCCAGAACGTCCGGCAGATGCGGCTCGACCGGCGGGGCGTCGAATTCACGGGCGTCGCCGCCCGCGGCAAAGACAGCGCGCTCGAAGTCGTGCGGGCGATGATGCGTGAGCCGGGTTCAGTGGCATATATTCGGCAACAAGAACCCGCCGGTCTTGGCCATGCGGTTT
>JALQXR010000278.1 GCA_023263105.1 Marivivens sp.
GACTGGACCTTTTGACGCGCACGATCACCGACGGCGGCACCGAATTCGACCGGATCGGCGACGGCTACACCGGCCCCCTCTGGGCCGAGATCTGCCCCCGGTCCTTTTCGGTGCTCGTCCGCCCCGGAATGCGGCTGAACCAGATCCGGTTCCGCATGGGTCAGGCGGCGCTGGACGATGCCGAACTGTTGCAGCTTCACCAGTCGTCGCCGCTGGTCGACAAAGAGCCGGTGATCGACGGGGGGCTTGGATTCTCGGTCGACCTGATGCCGTCCAACGGCGCATTGGTCGGCTATCGGGCAAAGCCCCATACCGGTGTCATCGATCTGGACCGGATCGGCCAATACGACCCCGCCGACTATTGGGAACGGCTAGAGGCCACGAACGGCCAGCTGATCCTCGACCCCGGTGCGTTCTATATTCTGGTCAGCCGCGAAGCCGTGACCGTCCCCCCCGAATGTGCCGCCGAAATGGCCCCCTATCTGGCGATGGTCGGTGAATTCCGCGTCCATTACGCGGGCTTTTTCGATCCGGGTTTCGGTCATGCGACCGCCGGAGGAACCGGCAGCCGAGGCGTGCTGGAAGTCCGCTGCCACGAAGCGCCCTTTGTGCTGGAGCACGGACAGGTGGTCGGACGGCTGGTCTATGAACGGATGTCCGAAGTGCCCGACGTCCTTTATGGCCGCGAGATCGCATCGAATTATCAGGGTCAGGGCCTGAAGCTGTCAAAGCACTTCCGGCAGAAATAGATTATTTAGGGCAAAGCACTTGCCCCACCTCTGACCCAGCACCACATTCGACCGAACGCAGGCTCGGACGAACCGTTCCGGCGCGTGTCCTAGGGTGGAACAGATGGATTTACTATTGATCGCGGTCGGGCTTGTGCTGCTGGTCGGCGGAGGCGAGGCACTGGTGCGTGGCGCGGTCACGGTCGCGGAGCGGGCCAAGGTGCCGCCGATGGTCATCGGCCTGACACTGGTCGGTTTCGGCACCTCGATGCCCGAACTTGTCACCAGCCTTCAGGCCGCATGGGTCGGCTCTCCGGGGATCGCGGTCGGGAACGTCGTCGGGTCGAACATCGCCAACATCCTCTTGATCCTTGGTGTCGCCGCCGCCATCGCGCCGGTCGCGGTGTCGTCGACCAGCTTTACCCGAGACAGCCTGTTCGTGCTGGGTTCGGCGGCCCTGTTGATCGCCTTTGCGCTGACGGGGTCCTTCGGACGTCTGGCCGGATTTACCTTTCTGGCCGGTCTGGCGGTTTTCCTGTTCCTTGCCTTTCGCGGTGGGTCCAGCGGCACGGCCGAGGTCTATGAGCACGAAGCCGAAGCCGCCCACGCCGGTCCGTCCAGCGTCTGGATGGCGCTTGGGCTGTTTGCGGGCGGGCTGATCGTCACGATTCTGGGCGCGCGCGCGCTGGTGACCGGCGCGATCGGCATGGCGCAAAGCTTCGGCGTTTCAGAGGCGGTGATCGGCCTGACGATCGTGGCCGTCGGCACCTCGCTTCCTGAACTGGTCACCTCGATCATCGCGGCGCGCAAAGGTCAAAGCGACGTGGCCCTGGGCAACATCATCGGGTCGAACGTGTTCAACATCTTCGGGATTCTCGGCGTGGTGGCTCTGGTCCAACCCGTCAGCGTACCGGCCGAGATCGCGGCCTTTGACATCTGGGTGATGGGTGCGGCAACCATTCTGCTGGTCGCGCTGTGCCGGACCGGCTGGCGCGTGACAAAGGCCGAAGGCATCGCGCTGTTCGGGCTGTACTGCGCCTATATCGGCTGGGTCGCGCTGTAACGGCCTACCGCATCCGTCCGAAAATCCGCATGATACGGGCCGCCTGACTTGCACGTTTGGCGGCCTGACCTGCGCGGGCGCTTGCGTCGCGTTCTTTGGGTGTGGCAGAGGCGTCGCGCGACCGGCGACGGCTCTCTCGCATCACGAGCCTAAGAACCATGTTGATAATCTGACCCAGATTCATCCCAACCTCCTGTCAGGTGATCAGTCCTCGAACATCTCGGACTGGCTGCCATCATCATCGTCGTCGTCTTCGTCGTCAGAGCCGGTCGATAGCGCCGGAGGTGGCCGGTTGTCCAACAGTCCCGCCGCCCGAAGTTCCTTTAACCCGGGCAGATCGCGGGCGCTTTCCAGCCCGAAGTGGTCAAGGAAATGCTGCGTCACGACAAAGGTGACCGGACGGCCCGGACTCATCTTGCGGCGACCAAATCTGATCCACTCCATTTCGATCAACTGGTCGATGGTGCCCCGGCTGACGCTGACCCCACGGATTTCTTCGATCTCGGCGCGGGTGACGGGCTGGTGATAGGCCACGATCGCCAGCGTCTCGGTGGCGGCCCT
>JALQXR010000279.1 GCA_023263105.1 Marivivens sp.
AGCAATTCGCGCAGGAATTTCCAGTTGAAGACATAGATGCCCATCGACGCCAGCGCCTTGTCGGGATGGCCGGGCATGGCGGGCGGGTCTTTAGGTTTCTCTAGGAAAGACGTGATCCGGCCGGTGTCGTCGGTCGCCATGACGCCAAAGGCGGTGGCCTCTTCGCGCGGGACGGTCAGGCAGCCGATGGTCACGTCGGCGCCGGTCTCGACGTGCTGGCGGAGCATGACTTCGTAGTCCATCTTATAGATGTGGTCGCCCGCAAGGATGATGATGTAGTCGACGCCGTAGCTGTCCACGATGTCGATGTTCTGGGTCACCGCATCGGCGGTGCCGCGATACCACATGCTTTCGTCCATCCGCTGGGACGCGGGCAGGATGTCCAGAAATTCGTTCCGTTCCGCGCGGAAAAAGGTCCAGCCGCGCTGGATGTGGCGGATCAGGCTGTGGGCCTTGTACTGGGTGGCGATCGACATCTTGCGGATGCCGGAATTCATCGCGTTCGACAGGGCAAAGTCGATGATCCGCGTCTTGCCGCCGAAATAGACCGCCGGTTTCACGCGCCGGTCGGTCAATTCTTTCAACCGGCTTCCGCGCCCGCCTGCCAGAACAAAGGCCATGGAGCGCTGCGACAGCCGCCGGCTGCTTATTTTAGTGCTTTCTCCCAAAGTCCTACCTCCCCTTTGGTCCAAATTCATTCTGGCGCGAAAATCAGCACCGACAACGGTGGTAGTGTCACCCGAGCCGAACAGGGTTGGCCCTGCCAGCCGGTCTTGACGGCGTCCACCCCGCCTAGGTTGCCCCGATTCCCGCCGCCATAAAGGTCTGCGTCGGTGTTGAGTATCTCTGACCAGCGGCCCGCCTTCGGCAAGCCCAGTTGCACGTCGCGCCGCTCGACCGGAGTGAAATTGCACACGATCAGGCAGACATCGTCCGGCGACTGGCCCTTTCGGAGCCAGGCAAAGACCGAATTGGCCGCGTCATTGGCATCGACCCACTGGAAGCCGTCGGGGTGGCAGTCCAGTTCGTGCAGGGCGGGCGTGTCGCGGTAGAGCCGGTTCAGATCCCGCACCAGCGCCTGCATCCCTGCGTGCTGCGGTCGCCGCAACACGTCCCAATTCAGTTGCCCGCCTTGGTTCCATTCCTCGGGCTGGGCGAATTCGCAGCCCATGAACAACAGCTTCTTGCCCGGATGCGCCCACATGAATCCGTAATAGGCGCGCAGGTTGGCAAATTTTTCCCAGTCGTTGCCGGGCATCTTGGCCAGCATCGAGCCCTTGCCGTGCACCACTTCGTCATGGCTGATCGGCAGCATGAAGTTTTCCGAAAACGCGTAGTGCAGGCCAAAGGTCATCTGGTGGTGATGGTGGCTGCGGTGGATCGGGTCCTTGGCCATGTAGCGCAGGGTGTCGTTCATCCACCCCATGTTCCATTTATAGCCAAACCCCAGCCCGCCCGCGAAAACAGGGGCCGAGACGCGCGGATAGCTGGTGCTTTCCTCGGCCACGGTCATCACGCCTTCGCTCGCGCCATAGGCCGCGGTGTTCATCCGCTGCATCAGCGAGATCGCTTCGTAATTCTCGCGTCCGCCGTCCTTGTTCGGGACCCATTCGCCGTCCTTGCGGGAATAGTCGCGGTACAGCATCGACGCCACGGCATCCACCCGCAGCCCGTCGACGTGGTATTCGTCCAGCCAGTAGAGCGCGTTCGCGATCAGAAAATTCGCGACCTCGGTCCGGCCAAAGTTGTAGATCAGTGTGTTCCAGTCCTGATGGAAGCCTTCGCGCGGGTCTTCGTGTTCGTACAG
The DNA here is from genome assembly GCA_023263105.1 of Marivivens sp. Taxonomy (GTDB): domain Bacteria; phylum Pseudomonadota; class Alphaproteobacteria; order Rhodobacterales; family Rhodobacteraceae; genus JALQXR01. The sequence continues at coordinate 1,808 of JALQXR010000279.1, forward strand.
CGCGCTGCCGTCGAACCGCGCCAGCCCGTGGGCGTCGGTCGGAAAATGCCCCGGCACCCAGTCCAAAAGGACGCCGATCCCCGCCTCGTGCGCGGCGGCCACCAGATCGCGGAACTCGTCCGGCGTTCCGTGGCGGATGGTCGGCGCATAAAGCCCGACCGGCTGATAGCCCCAGCTGCCGTCAAAGGGATGTTCGCTGAGCGGCAGAAACTCGATATGGGTAAAGCCCATGTCCTTGACGTAGGCGATAAGGTCGCGCGCGGCTTCGTGATAGCTTAGCGGTCGCCCGCCGTCGTCATAGAGCCGGCGCCAAGAGCCAAGGTGGACTTCGTAGACCGAAATCGGGGCCGCGCGGTCCTGAGAGGCGGCGCGGCGGGCCATCCAGTCGGCATCGGTCCAGCCATAGCCCGACAGATCGCGCACGACGCTGGCGGTTTCCGGCGGGTGCTGCGAGCCGTAGCCCACCGGATCGGCCTTTAATCCGCGTGAGCCGTCCTGACCAAGG
>JALQXR010000280.1 GCA_023263105.1 Marivivens sp.
TACGGTAGCTCCACTTGGGCCAATGACGTCACCTACCTGCAGCGCGTCCTGCCCGTCCTTGCCGGATCGGCGGCGGTTGCCTATGTCGACCTGAAAAACGAGCCCGATCTGGATATTCCCGGCGAAGGAGCCGCGATGATCGAAGGCTGGGCGCGCACCATGCTTGGCGCCGCGCGGGATATCGCGCCAGAGCTTGCCTATACGATCGGCTGGTCCGGCGCCGATGCGGCCCCCCTGCTGGCCGACACTCTCGACCTGATCAGCTACCACGATTACGGATCGCCCGACGACAGCGCCGCCGCTCTGGCCGCGGTCCGCGAGATCGCCGGAAACCGCCCGGTGCATGTCACAGAAATCGGCGAGACCTCTTATTCGCTGGTTGCGGGACGCTTTCCATCGTCACCCGAAAAACAGGCAAGCCGGCTGGACGAACGGCTTGCGCTGCTTGACGGCGCCGACGGCATTTTCGTCTGGGCGCTGCACGACTTTCCCGAAACGGACCCCGCCGCTCTGGGCCCGTCGCCTTGGGTCGCAAGGCTGCAAAGCCAGTTCGGCTTGATATCGACGACCGGATCGCGCAAACCGGTAGCAGATCTGGTAGAAACGGCGTTTCGACGCCGCCTGACCGACAACTGAGGAGACCTGACATGCCCAAGGCCCTTCGTATCGCATTCGTGTCCGCCTTTCCTCCGGGACTGCGGTCACTGAACGAATACGGGTTCCACTTTGCCAAAGCACTGGCAGAGCACGAAGACGTGGCCGAGGTCATCATTCTGGGCGATCTGCTGACCGAACCGGCGGCAGAACTGGACATGGGGCCGCGTGTCTCGGTCCAGCGGGTCTGGGATTTCAACAGGCTCTCGACGCCGTTAAAGATCCTGCGTGCGCTGCGCCGGATAAAGCCCGACGCGGTGATCTATAACCTGCAAACCGCCACCTTTGGCGACAGGGAAGTCCCCGCCGCGCTGGGTCTGATGACGCCGATGCTCAGCCGGTTTGCCGGAACCAAAAGCGGGATCATCGGCCATAACATCGTCGCGGGCATCGATCTGGAAAACACTGTTCTGCGCGGCCAGCGCGTGCGGCAGATGATCGTCAAGATCGGCGGCGCCGTGATCACCCGCGCCATGACAATGGCCAGCTATATGTCCGTCACGCTGCGCAGCTACGCCGATATTCTGGCAAAACGCACCCCGCGCGCCGATGTGACGCTGGTGCCGCACGGGACATTCGACACCGGCCAACGCGATTGGATTGCGCTGGGCGACCGACCGCAACGTATTGTTACAATGGGAAAATTCGGGACCTACAAGAAACTGGAGACCCTGCTGGCGGCCTTTGACATCCTGCGCAAAGAGCCGGGAATGGACAAGGTCGAGCTGGTGATCGGCGGCACCGACCACCCCAACACCGCAGGCTATGTCGCCGGCATTGCCAAGGCCCGCAAAGACGACAAGAACGTGGTTTTCGCAGGCTACATCGCCGAAGAGGACGTCCCCGGCTTTTTCGAAGGCGCGCGGCTGGCGGTCTTTGACTATGAATCGACCACCGGCTCGTCGGGGGTGCTGCATCAGGCGGCCAGCTTTGGCACGGTTCCGGTCTTTCCGCGGATTGGCGACTTTGTCGACCTTTGCGAAGACGAAGGCCTGACCGGCGGCAACTTCAAACCCGGCGACGCCTCTGACCTTGCCGCCAAGATGGCCGAACTGTTGTCCGATATGGACGCCGCCGACCGGATCGCGCGGCAAAACCGCAGCGCGGTCGATGCGGTGCCGATGTCGGACATCGTGACGTGGCATATCGCGAAAATCACCAACCGCCCCGATCTGGCCCCCGTCTTCGACTGAGGCCACTGATACCATCGGCCCGCGATTTCGCGGCAGCGACCCCCGCGTCGCGGCCCGTCAGACCGCGTCCAGCGCGGCCCCGATCAGGGATCGGGTGTAGCTGTGGGCGGGATTTTCGCAGACCTGCTCGGCGGAGCCGATTTCGACCACCTTACCGTCCTGCAAGACGGCAATCCGATGCGCGACCGCGCGGACCACGGCAAGATCGTGGCTCACAAAAATCGTCGCCACGTTCTTGGCCCGTGCCAGTTCGGTGACCAGCCGAAGCACCGCCGCCTGAACCGACACGTCCAGCGCGGTCGTGATTTCATCGCACAGCAGCACATCGGGACGCGCCGCAAAGGCGCGCGCGATGGCGACGCGTTGGCGTTCGCCGCCTGAAAGACTCGACGGCAGTCGGGACAGATAGGACCTGTCGAGCCGGACTTCGTCCAGCAGCTCGCCCGCACGCTCGAGCCGTT
>JALQXR010000027.1 GCA_023263105.1 Marivivens sp.
GACGGTCTCGGTCGTCGCGGTGCCCAAATCCGTCCCGCGCAAGCCGAAGTCTCCGGGCAAAGGCATGGAGCCGGAGCCGAGCGCTTGAGCCCAACCAAGTCAAACGACTGGAACCCCGAAACCTATTCACGGTTTCGGGGTTTGCGTTTGCGCCCCGCGCTGGACCTGATGATGCAGATCGGAACGCCGGCGGGTGGGGCGGTCGTCGATCTGGGGTGCGGCGATGGCGCTGCGGCGGCGGCGCTGCGGGCGCGGTTTCCAAAGCGGCGACTGGTCGGTGTCGACACGTCCCCCGCCATGCTGGCCAAGGCGCGCGGCTATGATGCGACCTTGTTAGGGGATGCGGCGGTCTGGGAGCCGGAGGAGCCGGTGGGCGTGATCTTTTCCAACGCCGCCCTGCATTGGGTCGCCGATCATGAAACCCTGATGCCGCGGCTGGCGCGTCTCTTGCCCGATTACGGCGTGCTTGCGGTCCAGATGCCCGGCCAACATTCCGCCCCGTCCCATGCGATCGCACGCGACCTTGCGGCGGGGATGTTTCCCGACCGGTTCGACTATACCGGTTGGCGCCCCGCTGTCGCCATGCCGGTCGACTATCACCGCGTGTTGTCGCCCTATGGCCGCGTGAACGCATGGGAGGCAGAGTACCTTCAGCGTCTTGACCCGCACGACACCGACCATCCGGTGCGGCGGTTTACCGAATCCACGATGCTGCGCCCGATCCTAGAGAAGCTGGCAGGGCCGGACGTCGGGGACTTTGTCGCGGCCTATGACGCGGCTTTGGACGCCGCCTATCCCAAAGAAGCCGACGGCAGCGTCCTGTTTCCGTTCCGGCGCGTGTTCTTTGTCCTGACGAAAAACGGCTAGCGGGGCGACAGGGCTTGCTGCGCCGCGGTCACGCGGGCTAGATCCGTATGTGCCCTGAACGGAGACTGTCATGCCGGCCCTCATCCAGACCGACCACTATGCAACCGTCGAATGGCTGGGCACCGTGCCGCACCGTGACGACAAGCCGATCGTGGGCCATGCGGCCGACCGGCTAGAGTTCACCTTTGGCGGGCCGGTTGGTGAATTCCATGCCGGCGAAACTCGGGAATCCTGTAGCCGCGTCAAGGCGCAGTATCCCATCGGGACGATCATCCGGAACACGCGGCAGGTCTGTATCCTGTGTGCGGATGAACTGGACGCGATCGCGGCAGAGCTGGGACTAAAGGCGCTGGATCCGGCTTGGCTGGGCGCGACGGTCGTGCTGCGCGGCATTCCCGATCTTAGCCATGTGCCCCCGTCCGCGCGCCTGCAGTCGACGGGCGGCCTGACCCTGACCGTCGACATGCAGAACCGGCCCTGCCAGTTCCCCGCCATGACGATCGAAGCCGCCGCCCCCGGACATGGCAAACGGTTCAAATCCGTGGCCGAGGGGCGCCGTGGCGTCACCGCTTGGGTCGAGCGTCCGGGCGGTCTGCGCGTCGGCGACACGCTGCGCCTGCACGTGCCGGACCAGCGTCCGTGGCGTGGCGTCTAGGCGAAACTAGTTTCTGATCAGAAACGACATCGGGCGTCACCGCCGATTCCGGTGGGGAAAATGTCGGAAATGCAACGCTTGTCGCTTTTCGCGACAGCTATTGATGGTGCGACACTTTGCATGTGCCGCACGAACAGGGAGCACGCCATGACTTACAAGACCGACATCGAGATCGCCCGAGAGGCAAAAAAGCGCCCGATCCAGGAGATCGGCGAGAAAATCGGCATCGCCTCGGACCACCTGCTGCCCTACGGCCATGACAAGGCCAAGGTCAGTCAGGCCTTTATCGACAGCGTGCAGGACCGCAAGAACGGCAAGCTGGTTCTGGTGACCGCGATCAACCCGACCCCCGCCGGCGAAGGCAAGACCACGACCACCGTAGGTCTGGGCGACGGTCTGAACCGGATCGGCAAAAAGGCCGTGATCTGCATCCGCGAAGCCAGCCTCGGGCCGAACTTTGGCATGAAGGGCGGCGCGGCAGGCGGCGGGATGGCTCAGGTCGTTCCGATGGAGGATATGAACCTCCACTTTACCGGCGACTTCCACGCGATCACCTCGGCGCACAACCTGCTGTCGGCTATGATCGACAACCACATCTATTGGGGCAACGAACTAGAGATCGACATCCGCCGCATCGTCTGGCGCCGCGTTCTGGACATGAACGACCGTGCGCTGCGGCAGATCAACGTCAGCCTTGGCGGCGTCGCGAACGGGTTCCCGCGCGAAGCCGGTTTCGACATCACCGTAGCCTCCGAGGTTATGGCGATCCTCTGCCTTGCCCGTGACCTCAAGGACCTTCAGCGCCGTCTGGGCGACATGATCGTGGCCTACCGCCGCGACAAATCCCCCGTGTTCTGCCGCGACATCAAGGCCGACGGCGCGATGACTGTCCTGCTGAAGGACGCCATGCAGCCGAACCTTGTCCAGACGCTGGAAAACAACCCCGCGTTTGTCCATGGCGGCCCGTTCGCCAACATCGCGCACGGCTGTAACTCGGTCACTGCGACCACCACCGCGCTGAAACTGGCCGACTACGTCGTGACCGAAGCCGGCTTCGGTGCCGATCTGGGCGCGGAAAAGTTCATGAACATCAAATGCCGCAAGGCCGGTCTGGCCCCCGATGCGGTTGTGCTCGTGGCCACCGTCCGCGCGATGAAGATGAACGGCGGCGTGGCGAAAGCCGATCTGGGTGCCGAAAACGTCGATGCGGTCAAAAAGGGCTGCCCGAACCTTGGCCGCCACATCGCCAACGTGAAATCCTTTGGCGTGCCCGTCGTTGTGGGGATCAACCACTTTGTCTCGGACACCGACGCCGAAGTGCAGGCGGTCAAGGACTATGTGAAGGCTCAGGGCGCCGAGGCGATCCTGTGCAAGCACTGGGCCAAGGGATCGGAAGGGATCGAGGATCTGGCCCATAAGGTCGTCCAATTGGCCGAAAGCGGCGTGAGCTCTTTCTCGCCGCTCTACCCCGACGAAATGCCGCTGTTCCAAAAGATCGAAACCATCGCCAAGCGGATCTACCACGCCGACGAAGTTCTGGCCGACAAGTCGATCCGCGACCAGTTGAAGGCATGGGAAGACGCGGGCTACGGCCATCTGCCGATCTGTATGGCAAAGACGCAGTACAGCTTTACCACCGACCCGAACCGTCGCGGCGCGCCGACCGGCCACTCGGTCCCCGTGCGTGAGGTCCGGCTGTCCGCGGGCGCAGGTTTCATCGTCGTGATCTGCGGCGAGATCATGACCATGCCCGGCCTGCCAAAGGTCCCCAGCGCGGAAACCATCCGCCTGAACGAGAACGGCCAGATCGAAGGCCTGTTCTAACCGACCCTCTACCGACCGGCGCGGGGATCTCGCGCCGGTCTTTTCATTCGACCTTTGCGGGCGGCGGTGCTAGCTGCCGGCCGAACCCAGACAAGAGGACCCGCCATGACCGCCAAAGTGATCGACGGAAAGGCATTTGCCGCCGGTATCCGCGCCAAGGTCGCCACCCATGTCGCCCGCCTGAAGGCAGAGAACGGCCTCACTCCGGGGCTTGCGGTCGTGCTGGTCGGGGAAGACCCCGCGTCGCAGGTCTATGTCCGGTCAAAGGGCAAACAGACGGTCGAAGCCGGCATGAATTCCTTCGAGCACAAGCTAGACGCGACGGTGTCCGAATCCGACCTGCTGGCTCTGGTCGCCCAGCTGAACGCCGATCCGGCGGTTCACGGCATCCTCGTGCAGCTTCCGCTGCCCAAGCACCTGAACTCTGACCTTGTGATCAATGCGATCGATCCGGCAAAGGATGTGGACGGGTTCCATATCTCGAACGTCGGGCTGTTGGGGACGGGGCAGAAAAGCATGGTCCCCTGCACGCCGCTGGGCAGCCTGATGATGCTGCGCGACCATCTGGGCAGCCTGTCGGGCATGAACGCCGTGGTCATCGGCCGGTCCAATATCGTGGGCAAGCCCATGGCCCAGCTTCTCTTGGGCGACAGCTGCACCGTGACCATCGCGCACAGCCGCACCAAGAACATCGAAGCCATCGTCCGTCAGGCCGATATCGTCGTTGCCGCCGTGGGCCGCCCCGAAATGGTGACCGGCGACTGGATCAAACCGGGCGCGACCGTCATCGACGTGGGCATCAACCGGATCGAGCGTGACGGCAAGAACGTGCTTGTCGGCGACTGCGACTATGACTCTTGCGCGGCCGTCGCGGGTGCGATCACTCCGGTTCCGGGTGGCGTGGGGCCGATGACCATCGCCTGCCTGCTGGCAAACACCCTGACCGCCTGCTGCCGCGCAAACGGATTGGCAGAGCCCGAAGGTCTGACGGCCTGAGGTCACAAGGGGGCAGGGATCGCCTTTGTCCCCGTCAGGACCGCGATGGCGGGCCGCCCGATCAGCGCATCGAACACCGCATCCCGCGACGACATTCCGCCGGTGTAGCTGCCGTAGGCGGGCATGATCAGCCGCGCGCGGTCATAAAGGAAACAGGCCCGCGCCGCGCCAGCCACCCGATGTTTCGGATGATAGTGACCCGACACCTCGGCTGTTGCGCCGGTTTCGGCGATGTGGCGAAAGGTAAGCCCCCCCAGCGCCAGTTCGTCCCGATGCGTGCCGCCGATATCAACGGGGCCCGCGTCATGGTTCCCCTGGATCCAGATCCAGTCACGTCCCGCCTGCAAGCGGATCAGCCAAAGCCGTTCGTCTTCGGGTAGGGCAGCGGCGGCGTTCAGGTCGTCGAAACTGTCGCCCAGACAAATCACCCGCCGTGCGGCGGTGGCGGCGATGTCTGCTTCCAGCTTTGCCAAGGTCTCGCGCACTTCGTAGGGCGGCAACAGGGCCCCCCCGCGCCGCGCCATCCGTTCGGATTTGCCCAGATGCAGGTCCGACACGCACAGCGTCCCGTGATCCGGCAGAAAGAGCGCTCCGCTGGGCAGGGCCAGCAGCGCACATCCGGACAGGGAAAAGGCATGGGCTTTGTTCATGCTCCGTTCTTGTCAGGTTCCGCCCGACCGCGCAAGCGGTTCAGGAAAGCTCTGACAGCCCCGCTTCGGCCATAAGGGCGGCGGCCTCTGCCTCTAGCAGCCGTTCGCGGCCCGCGCCGACCACGGGGACCTTGCCGACCTCTAGCAACAGGGGCGCGGCAAAGGGCGTGACGTACTGGGCCTTGACGTGGTCGATCCGGCCCGCCGTCCGTGTGAGCATTTCCTCGATCCGGCCAAAATCGACCAGACCGCGCAGCGCTTCTTCTTTGGTGATCCGCATCAAGAGGTGGTCGGGATCGTATTTGCGCAACGTGTCGTAGAGGATGTCGCTGGAAAAGGTCGCCTGCCGACCGCTCTTGCGCGCTTGCGGCAGGTTCTTTTCGATCAGCATCGCTATAGAGGCCGCCGCGTGGAAAGTGCGCTTCATCACCGCGTTGCCCTGCAGCCACGTCTCTAGCCCGTCCCGCAGGCCCGTCGGGTCGAACAGCGGGGCCGGTTCCGCCACAGGGTCCAGCCCCCAGATCAACGTGGCATAATCCGACGCCACAAACCCGAGCGGCCCGAGCCCCGCGTGCTCCATCCTCTGCGTCAGCAACAGGCCCAGCGTTTGCTGGGCGTTGCGACCGGCAAAGCCGTAAACGCAGGTGTGGGCGCGCCCGTCGTGGGGAAAGCTTTCGACGAGAATGCGGTCGGCCTCGGGCATCCGGCTGATCCGCCGCTGCAGCCGCAGCCAGTCGCGGATATGCCGTGGCAGTTGCGGCCAGTCGTCCTGAGCCAACAGCCGCAGGATGCGGGCCGAAAGCTGGGTCGTGGTGGCGAATTTCGTGCCCGAAAACACCGCCACCCGAGGTTTGCGCGCCGAAGAGCGGCTGACTTCCACCACCATTTCCTTAAGCGACTCATAGCGGACGATCTGGCCGCCGATCAGAAAGGTGTCTCCGGCAGAGAGCGTCGCGGCAAAACTTTCCTCGACCTCGCCCAGCGGGCGTCCCGCGCCGCGCATCCGGACCTTGAGCATATCGGCGTCCTGAATGGTGCCGATGTTCATGCGGATCCGCTGCGCCGCGCGGGGGTCGCGCAGGTGCCAAAGCCCGTCGGGCCGTTTCACCAGCCGTTGCCAGCGGTCATAGGCCCGTAAGGCGTAGCCGCCGGTCGCCACGAAATCGAGGCAATCGTCAAAGGCCGCCCGAGACAGCCCCGCATAGGCGCCGGCGGACCGGATTTCGGCCAGCAGCTCTGCGTCGTCGAAGGGGCCGGCACAGGCGCGGATCAGGATGTGCTGGCACAGGACGTCCCTCGGTCCGGGACCTTGGGGGTCGCCGTCCAGATCGCGCTCTAGAGCCGCTTCCAGCGCCGCGACACATTCCACCACCTCAAAGCGGTTGGCGGGCACCAGACGGGCCTTGGAGGGGGCGTTGTAGCGGTGGTTCGCGCGCCCGATCCGCTGGATCAACCGTTTGACGTTTTTCGGCGCGCCCACCTGAATGACCAGATCCACGTCCCCCCAGTCGATCCCCAGATCCAGCGAGCCGGTGCAGACGATCGCCCGCAGGTCGCCGCGGACCATCGCCGCCTCGGTCGCTTCGCGCTGTTCGCGGGCAAGGCTGCCGTGGTGGATGCCGATGGGCAGGCTTTCATCGTTTGCCAGCCAGAGGTGGTGGAAAAAGATCTCGGCCTGCGCGCGGGTGTTGTGGAAGATCAGCGTGGTGCGGTGCGCCTTTACCTCTCTCAGGATCGCGGGGATCGCATAGCCGCCACCGCCTCCGGACCAAGGCGGGGCGTCGTCGATGTCCAGCATGGCGATGTCGGGTGCGGGGCCGGGGTCGGCGTCGATGATGCGGCAGGGATCCGGATGACGCGCCAGCCGCGCCGCCAGCGCCGCAGGGTCCTCGACCGTGGCGGACAGCCCGACCCGCCGCAATCCCGGAGCCATTGCCTGCAGCCGAGACAGCGCCAGCATCAGCTGGTCGCCGCGTTTGCTTTCGGCCAAGGCATGGATTTCGTCGACGATCACACGGCTCAGCCCCGCGAACATCTTTGGCGCGTCCTCGTAGGACATCAGCAGGGCCAGACTTTCGGGTGTCGTCAGCAGAATATGCGGAGGGTCGACGCGCTGGGCCTTTTTCTTTGTGGCGCTGGTGTCGCCGGTCCTGTCCTCGATCCGGATCGGCAGGCCCATCTCTTGGACCGGACGCAGAAGGTTGCGCCGGATGTCGGCGGCCAGCGCCTTGAGCGGCGAGATATAGAGCGTGTGGATGCCGCTGTGCGGGGCGCGTGACAGTTCGACCAGACTGGGCAGGAAACCGGCCAGCGTCTTGCCTCCACCGGTCGGCGCCACGAGCATGAGCGCAGGCGCGTCCGCAGCGTCAAGCATACGCGCCTGATGGGGATGCAAGTCCCAGCCCTGTCGGGCAAACCAGTCGTCGAAAGGAGGCGGCAGGGCGGTCATGCGCACAAGCTGGCGGATTGCGTTCAAAGGTCAAGGCCCGCCGCGACCGGTTTTCGCAGGTGACCGGTCAATCCGGCGAATTGCTGGACAGGCCGGTTCAACCCGATAAGAAGAGGACATGACAAAACCGACCGACATTCCCGCCTTGGCAGAGGCAATCCGGCAGGGGGACCGCCGGTCGCTCGCACGGGCGATCACGCTGGTGGAAAGCGGACGCGACGACCATCGCGCGCAGGCCATGGCGCTGTTGACCGCCTTGGCGGGCGGGCCAAGGGCCCTGCGGATCGGCCTGTCGGGCACCCCCGGCGTCGGCAAATCCACGTTTATCGAATCCTTCGGCCTGATGCTGACAGAGGCGGGCCTGAGGGTCGCGGTCTTGGCCGTCGACCCGTCTTCGGCGCGGTCGGGCGGATCGATTCTGGGCGACAAAACTCGAATGGAGCGGCTCAGCCACGGGCCTTTATCCGCCCGTCACCGTCCCAGTCGCAACTGGGCGGCGTGGCGCGCCGCACCCGCGAGGCCATCGCGCTGTGCGAGGCGGCGGGGTTCGACGTGGTGCTGATCGAAACGGTCGGAGTGGGCCAGTCGGAAACCATGGTGGCCGAAATGTCCGACCTGTTCCTGTTGCTGCTGGCTCCGGCGGGCGGGGACGAATTGCAGGGCGTCAAACGCGGCATCATGGAAATCGCGGACATCATTCTGGTCAACAAGGCCGACGGCGATCTAAAGGCGCAAGCCACGCGGACCTGCGCGGATTACTCTGGCGCGCTGCGGCTGCTGCGCAAGCGCCCGCAAGACCCCGAAGGTTTCCCCAAAGCATTGGCCGTTTCCGCTGTCCAAGGCGACGGGCTGGACCGCGCGTGGTCCGAAATCCAGCACCTTGCGGTCTGGCGCAAGGACAACGGCATCTTTGACAGCCGCCGCAAGGAACAGTCGCGCCACTGGTTCCACGAAGAGGTCCGCGCCCAGTTGCTGGCGCGGCTGAAGGCCGACCGCGCCTTGGCCAAACGTCTGGAGCGGCTAGAGGCCGAGGTGGCCGAAGGGCGACTGCCGGCCGCTCTGGCCGCGACCGAGGCCCTGTCCGGAAAGGTCTGACGGCATGGCCCCTGACGGATGGACCAGGCTGATCTATGACGGCGACACGCTAAAGGCCTGCGGGCGGCTGACCGGCGCGGAACGGATCATCGTGACCTTTGACTACCGCCGCCCCCTGCGGAGCGAATTCGTGCTGCAAAGCCCCTCGGCACGGCTGATCGAGGGCGGGGTCGACCAGATCCATGTCTTTGCCGGTGCGAACCATTGGTTCATCACCCCCGAGACCGACGCCCTGATCCAGTCGCTGTCCCCGATCACCCAGAGCTATGCGTCGGTCCGGACGATGGGCTATTCGATGGGGGGCTATGCGGCTTTCCGCTTTGCGCGGGACCTGTCGGCAGAGGCGGCGATCGCCGTGTCTCCGCAGGCGACGATCGACCCGTCGACGGTGCCCTTTGACCGCCGATACCGCCGCGAGGGCAAGAGCTTTGACGCCAGAAAGGGACATCTGGGACAAGCCGCCTCTGATAGTCTGGAAGGGCTGATCGCGGTCGATCCCTTTCGTGGCATGGACATGGTGCACGCGCGGATGATCCTGACCCATTTCCCCTCTGTCCGGCTGGCCCGTCTGCCGTTCGGCGGGCACCCCGCGACCAAGGCGCTTGCCGGAGTGAACCGCGGCGTCATCCTGCAGGAAATTGCGATGGCCGACCGCGTCGCGGCCGAGAGCCTTGTCCTTGCCCATCGACGCAGCCGGATCGAATCGATAGATTACTGGAAGGAACTCGGCGCTTGGGCGGACCGCAAACGCCCCGCACTGGCCGAGGCGGCAGGCGTCGCGCTGTCGGCACTGCGGGGCAGGCGGGCCGAAATGCGCCGCGCGGCGAAATCGGGTTGACGCGCCTCAGGAATCCTCATATCCCGCGCAAACTGAATTCAGGCTCTGGAACGACAGGGCCATTGACGTTTTACAGGGTGTCCGTTCGGGACGCCCCTCTGAACAAGGAAGACGAGATATGTCGCGCCGTTGCGATCTGACCGGAAAAGGCCCGATGTCTGGCAACAATGTCAGCCACGCCAACAACAAGACCAAGCGCCGCTTCCTGCCCAACCTTCAGGACGTGACCCTTCAGTCCGACCTTCTGGGCCGGTCGTTCAAGTTCCGCGTGTCGTCCGCTGCCCTGCGCAGCGTCGACCACCGTGGTGGACTGGACGCGTTCCTTGCCAAAGCCAAGGACGACGAGCTTTCGGCCGACGCGCTGAAGGTCAAGAAAGAGATCGCCAAGGCTCAGGCTGCCGCCTAAGCTTTCGGTTGTCATCTACGCGGAGCCCGGCCTTTCGGTCGGGTTTTTGCGTTTCTGCGCCCAAGGCGTGGCCCGTCTGACCCGTGGCTTGATCCGCCGGAGCAGGCCAGCCAGCCCGCGGGCCGACCTGCGGATGCGGACCGGCACCCGACTGTTCCTGCTCGGGCCCCCGTTCGGGCCGCCTCTCAGGCCAGTGCTCGGGACCGCGCCAATGGGCTGCGCCCTGTGGTCGCGCCCGCTTGGATCGGGGCGATCCTGTTGATACATCGGTGGACATGAACCTGCTGCGCCGCCTTCTTGCTCCTGCGCTCGTCGCGATTCTGGTCCTGACCGGCCAGCAGCTCGCCATGGCGCGCGGGCAGGCTATGGCGGCGGGCGAGGCGGTGTTGTGTATCGGCGGCGTCGCGGTGTCGGTGCCGGTGGATGCCCAAGGCAATCCGGTCGGACCCGCGCCGATCTGTCCCGATTGCTCTGCCCATCTGTTCGTCGCGTCGCAGGGCGCTGTCTGGCAGGGCCGGCCAGTGCCGATGCCGACCCGACAGGGCTTTGCCGCCACGACCTTGGCCACTGTCATCACCTTTGTCGCGGTTCCCGCCACGGCCCGCGACCCCCCGTCTTTTGTCCTCACCTGAAACCCCTACTTCTCAAAGGACAAAAGATGAAAATTATCAGACTGATAGTGGCGCTTTTCGCGCTTACCCTTCCTGCCGTTCCGGCGATTGCCGGCGACATGGAAATCCATCACGCCTATGCCGTTTCCGGCGCCAACCCAAAGACCGGCGCTGCGTTTTTCGTGGTTCACAACATGACCGGAGTCGCTGACCGGCTTTTGGACGTGCGGTCGGACGCGGCTCCGGTCGTGCAACTACATGTGACCGAGTTCAACAGCGATGGCGTGGCCTCTATGCGCCACGTCGAGGAAGGCTTTGAACTTGCGGCCGACGGCACCATCGTTCTAGAGCGCGGCGGTGCCCATGTGATGCTGATGGGACTGCCCGAACCGCTGGTCGACGGGCAGGAATTCACCCTCACGCTGGTCTTTGAAATGGCAGGCGAAATCGAAGTGACGGTGGTTGTGGATAACGCCCCCGATTCGACGGCGATGCCGGCCATGGATCACTCTGCCCATAGCGGCGATCACAGCATGGATCATAGCGCGGGCGACTGACCCGACTGCGCAGCACAGGCGCTGGTGAAGATCAGCGCCTGTGCTAAGATGAACCCATTCAACATGGAGTTCTTCTCATGCGGGCACCTTTGCACCTGTGGATTGTCGGCGTCGTGACCCTTTTGTGGAATGGGGGCGGGGCCTTTGATTATCTGATGTCCCAGATCGGCAACGAAGCCTATCTGTCCAATCTTTCGGACGTTCAACGCGCCTTTCTAGAGAACGCCCCAAAGTGGTTTGACGCCGCGTGGGCGACGGGTGTCTGGGGCTCTATTCTGGGCTCTTTGCTGCTGCTGCTGAAGTCGCGCTTTGCATCGACCGCATTCGTGGCCTCGGCCATCGCGATGGTGGTGTCGGCGGTCTATTCGTTCTTCATCGCCTCGCCATCGACGATCGAAATGAACGGCGCCTTCGCGCTGCTGTTCTCGGGGCTGATACTGGTCGGGATCCTTGCGCAATACGCCTATGCCCGCCGCATGACCGCCAGAGGCGTGCTGGGCTAGGCGTTACGCCCTGCAGTCCTGTTCGGCGCGGTTGGTAAAGGCGCGGTAGCGTTCCCAGAAGGCGTCCGCCGAGCGGCTGTCGGATATCCGTGTGGACTGCGCGAGTTCCGGATCGGCAAAGAATTCGGCTGCGCGGGTCTGATCGCTGTTGCTCAGCGTCTGGCTGGCCGCCGACTGGATGCAGTTGCACAGTTGCGCCGAAGCTCCGGACCTGCCGGCTTCTAGGCAGGCGGTGCCGATCACGCCGGTCGCGCGTCCATTGCCGCCTCCGCAAGAGGTTAGCGCCAATGCGGCCAAAGTCATGAATAGAACGCGCATATGCCTGTGCTTTCCGTTGCGGGGGCTGCCCGACTTTTGCGGTGTCTGGCCCCGATGCTTCCTCGGGGTGGACTATGCCAATTGCCGCGCGCCGATGCAATCAGCTGCCGCTATCCTTTGGTTCACGAAGTAGCCGGTAGACGCCTTCGGGCAAGTCCAAAGCCGCCTCCAGGTCCCGTACCTGCGACAGGGACAGCGTGATGCGAACGATCTGGTCGGTGCGCGGGTCAACCTGTTCGAGCGTGATGCAGTCTTCGAAAGCGTTGATGACCACGTCATCGACCAAATTGCCGCCTTCGCCCTCGTCGATCAGGGTCACAACGGTCGCGTCAAATTCGTGTTCGATTGAAAACATACCCGAGTCTAACGCGGGGCGGCCGCCGTTGCCAAGCGTGGCGAAGGGGTGTTTTGCCGCAGGGTGACGGTCAGGCGGCGCCAAGGACCCCGAAGGAAATCGCAAAGTAGAAGCAGACCGAGGCCCCCAGAACGAAGCCATGCCAGATCGCCAGTGAAAATCGCAGCTTTTCCCACGCAAAGAAAATGACGCCGGCCGAGTAGAGGAAGCCTCCGACACCGATCAGCACCGAGGCCGAGACCGGCAGGACCGGAAAAAGCGACCAGATCAGCAAGAGGCTGAGCCAGCCAAGGATCAGGTAAAGCGCTGTGCTACCCACCCCCGGCTTGCGCCAGAAAAAGATCTTGGTCACCGCGCCGAACAACGCGATGGCCCAGACGATACCCAGCACGACATAGCCAAAGGCCGAGCCGATCAGCACCACCAGCGGGGTATAGGTGCCTGCGATTTTCAGAAAGATCGCCGCATGGTCGAACCGCCGCAGCAGCGGGCGCCATGCCTCGACGGGGGTGAAATGATAGATCGCCGAAGCCGCAAAGCTTAGCACCACCGCACCGCCATAGATCGCGACCGAGGCGACCTCGGCCCCGCCCGACCAGAGCGCCGCAAAAACGATCAGCAGAACCGTCCCCGCCAGCGACAACACCAGCCCAAGCCCGTGCATCACCGCGTCCGCAATCCGTTCCGAACGCGCATAGGCTGGATAGTCGGTCATGTCGCCTCCTGACGGCGGAAAGAGTTCCGCGCCTGTTACAAAGGGTTAGCCGCGCGGCGCTGGCAGTCAAACCTGCCGTAGCGGAAACTCTGCTTGGCTTCGGCGACAACTTGCCTAACGATGGTCCAAAAGGCGGAGGACCCCAAAGATGTTGCGCAGGCAGTGGTCGTTGCTGTTGAACCGGATCAGATGGTCTTGGGCCGGCGTCAGCCATGTCTGGCGAAACGAAAGCTCTTTTCACATGTGGTTCTGGGCCAATGTCGTTTCGGCGGCCTGCGCGTTCCTGTTGCCGCTGGATGCGACCCAGCGGGGCATGATCCTGATGGGGGGGATCATGATCCTTGCCATGGAATGTGTGAACACCGCGATCGAACGGGTCGTGGATGACATTTCGGACGCGCAGCGGGACCGCGCCAAACAGGCCAAGGACGCAGGCAGCGCCGCGGTCGCGCTGATGGGCGTCGGCGTGGGTGTCGGGTGGATCTGCATCCTTTGGGGGATGTATCTGGCCTAACGCCCGCCACGCCGCCCCCCCGCGCGGCTTGATCTTGATCAAGGTCGCGCCGATGACCCGATGCTAGCGTTACGTCATGCTGCAATCGGAGGAGGCATCATGTTCGGAAGTAAAACATTGTCAAAACACGCGGGGCTGATGGGCCGGATGGCCGAGACGCTGGACGTCGATCTGGGCAAGGCGATCCAGACCGGAGCGATGTCGCCCGAAAGCTATCGCGCCTCGGTCATGCGGTGCACCAAATGCTCTGATCCAGAGGCCTGCGCCGACTGGCTTGACGAAAACAGCCAAAGCACAGCCACGCCCGACTATTGCCGGAACGCAGCCATGCTAGAGGCGCTGAAACCCTGATCCGGCCTATTTGCCGTTCTGGAACAGGTTGATCACGAAGCAGACGATGCCGACGAAAATGCTGACCTCGGAAATCGGGGCCAGCGGGAACATGGCCGACTCCGAAATGCTCCCCGTCAACAAAAGCGCCAGCAGCGCAAGCAGCAACAACGTGCCCAGCGAATGCAGCCAGAAATGCAGCGTTGCCAGCCCGGACGCGGCCATATTCGGAAAGCTCCGGTAGACCAGCCCGAAAACTGTCATCAACACGAAGCCCAAAAGGTTGATATGGGCGTGCAATGGCGCGAGACTGTGGTCTCCGGTCGCGCCCATCATTATACCGACCGAGATACCGACGAGCAGCAAGAGCGACCCGAGCAGCATGAAATTACGTGAGTGTTGCATGGTTTTGTCCCTAGATTTTCGGGCCGTGTCTGCGCCGGCCCCTGCATCAAATTACCACATTCAGCGCGCAATACGCATATCTTTTGGGGCAGGTTCAGCTGGGGCAGGTTCAGCGCGCGGGTGTCCGCTGTGAGGGTGATCACGAACGTCCTGACCGACCGGGGGTCGAAATACGCGGTTTCAGGGGCCGAAGTCGCCTCTGTCGACGACATTCAGGCGTTTCTTAAGCAACTGACCAGAAACAAGAAATTCGCGAAAGCCACGCATAACAGCTGGGCCGCGCTTCTTCCTGACGGTCCGGCAAAAAATGACGACGGCGAATCCGGCGCGGGTATGGTGATCCTAAGGATGCTAGAGCGCGACAACGTCACGGGGCACGTCATCTGTGTCACGCGGTGGTACGGGGGCAAGCATCTGGGCGGAGACCGTTTCCGCCACGTGCAGGACTGTGTGCGCGCCTATCTGGACAGCCGCTAGCCGCGCTATTTCTTGCGGGACGCCGCAGCGCCGCCGCCCGCCCAGCACGTCAGACCCAGCAGGAAGCCGAAATCATACCAGCCACCGGAATTCGGCACGCCGTAGATTCCGACCTCGTCCGAGAACCAGCTGATGATGAAGGCCAAGGGCGCGACCGCCCCGTCGAACAGGCCCCAGAAGAAGCCGCGCGATCCTTCGATCGCCAAGGGCGCCGTGGCGCAGCCGGTCAGGGTCAAAAGGGCAAGGGCTGTAAGGGCATGTATCGGTTTCATGTCCCCAGTCTGCGGCATGGCGGCAGGGTCTGGCAATGGGAAACCCGACGGGCTTTTCCCCGTGGCCGGCCCCGTCCCGCGATCAGTTTTCGCTGCGCTGGCCCCAAAGGTCGTATTCACCGGCCTCGTCCACCGTCACGCTGACGATGTCACCGACCGAAAGACCGTCGGTCCCTTCGTCGATAAATAGGTTGCCATCGATTTCAGGGGCATCGCCTTTGGTGCGGCAGGTCGCGATCCCGTCTTCGTCGATTTCATCGACAATGACCTCTAGCACTTTTCCAACTTTTTCTGCCAGTTTGGCTTCGGAAATGGCCTGAGCTTTTTCCATAAAGCGATCCCAGCGCTCTTGTTTGACCTCTGGGGCGACATGGTCGTCCAGATCGTTGGACCGCGCGCCTTCGACGTTTTCGTACTGAAAACACCCGACCCGATCCAGCCGTGCCTCGTCCATCCAGTCCAGAAGTGTCTGGAACTCTGCCTCGGTTTCGCCGGGGTAGCCGACGATGAATGTCGACCGCAGCGTGATATCCGGGCAATCGCGGCGCCATGCGGCGATCTCGTCCAAAGTCTTGGCAGCGGCGGCAGGGCGGGCCATGCGTTTCAACGTGTCGGGGTGGGCGTGCTGGAAGGGGATATCCAGATAGGGCAGCACCAGCCCCTCGGCCATCAGCGGGATCAGATTCCGGACATGCGGATAGGGATAGACGTAGTGCAACCGGACCCAAGCACCCAAGGACCCCAGATCGCGCGCCAGATCGGTGATATGGGCGCGGTGGCCGCGATCTTCGGCATGGCGGATGTCAACGCCATAGGCCGAGGTGTCCTGCGAAATGACCAAAAGCTCTTTCACACCGGCCTGAACCAGTTTCTCGGCTTCGCGCATCACGGCATGGGCGGGACGAGACACCAGCCGCCCCCGCATATCGGGAATGATGCAGAATTTGCACTTGTGGTTACAGCCTTCGGAAATCTTGAGATAGCTGTAATGGCGGGGGGTCAGGCTGACGCCCGAGGCCGGCAAAAGGTCGACAAAGGGATCGGGGCTGGGCGGCACAGCGGCGTGCACGGCGTCCAGCACCTGTTCGTACTGATGCGGGCCGGTCACGGCCAGCACGCTGGGATGGGTGCCGGTGATGTATTCGGGCTCGGCGCCGAGGCATCCGGTCACGATCACCCGTCCGTTTTCCGACAGCGCCTCTCCGATCGCCTCTAGGCTTTCCGCCTTGGCCGAATCAAGAAAGCCGCAGGTGTTGACGATCACCGCATCCGCGCCGGCATAGTCGGGGCTGATCGCGTAACCTTCGGCCCTGAGCCGCGTCAGGATGCGTTCGCTGTCCACCAGCGCCTTTGGGCACCCCAGCGACACCATGCCGATGGTCGGCTGGCCGGGGCGGGGGGCGTCGGTGATCAGCGCGCGGGGCGCGATATCGGGGCGGAGGTTGGGCGGGTTTTGCGACATGGGCCGCATATAGCGCCGGTTTGGCAAACTGGAAAGCACCCTTGCGCGGGGCTAGCCGCGTTCGTCGCGGTCCCGCATCACCATGATGGTCTGCTGCATCAGCGCGCAAAGATGCTCTGTCCCGTCGCGCAGGGCATAGACCTTTGCCTGTGTCAGGATCAGCGTCCGTCCGGGCCGGACGACCTCTCCTCGGGCGATGATCCTGTCGCCATCCGCAGGCGCGACGAGGTTGATTTTGTATTCGACGGTCAGGACGGTCGCGCCGTCGCCTGCGACCGACATGGCCGCATAGCCCGCCGCCGAATCCGCGATCATGCCCACCACGCCGCCATGGACGAACCCGTGCTGCTGTTCGACCCCCGTCCAATGCGGAACCGAGATTTCGATCCGCCCCTCTTCGATGCCGGTCAGTTCGGCACGCACCAGCGCCATCGCGTGTTGCCGGTCAAAGCTGTCGCGGATTCGGGCGGTCAGGGGGGTGTCAGGGGTGGTCATGGCCGCAGACTATGGCCGCCAACCCACTGGCGTCAAAACAAAAGAGCCCGCGCTGGGCGGGCTCTTTGTGGTGGTGTCCGGTCTGGCCGCGCGGATCAGCGGCGGCGGTCCCGCCGCGAGCTCATGGGCTGGAAGGCCACGCCGACATGCGCTTCGCAATAGGGTTTTCCGGGCTGGACCGGCAGGCCGCAAAACCAGAAGTTCGACGTCGCAGGGTCGCCGACCGGCCATTTGCAGGTCTTTTCGGTCAGTTCCATCAGGCTGAGCTTTTTCGCGGTCTTTTCGACCTCGCTTACCTTGGCCAGCGCCTCTGGGCTGATTTCATTCGCCGACGGCTGCGGAGGCAGGGGCTGGCCCGCAGGAATGATGGCCTTGCGTGCCGCGCTCATCGGGATCGGAGCGGGCTCGGGGTCGGTTCCCGACGGGGCGGCGTCATTGGCGGGCGCGGCTTTCGGTTGCGCCGCAGGCGCGGGCTTTGGACGCGCGGCTGCCTTTTCCTTGGCCGCCGGAGCCGCCTTGGCTGCCGGCGAGGCCGGAGCAGGGGTCGGACCCGTTGTGCGGTTGGACAGGCCCAGCCGGTGCACCTTGCCGATGACGGCGTTGCGCGTCACCCCGCCAAGTTCCTTGGCGATCTGGCTTGCGGACTGTCCTTCAGTCCACATCTTCTTGAGCAACTCGACACGTTCGTCGGTCCAGGACATATGGAATCCTTTGTCTGGCTGGCTGGCCCCAATCACGATAGGGTCGCGGCCGGTTTATGGGTCAGCCCCCTATTTTAAGCACCGGTGCGCGGGATACAAGCGCCCGAATCACGTAACCGAGGAGGAACGACGATGAATAGCGCCGGAGAGTTCGGAACCCGCAGGTTTGGCGCGGTCAACTGGCTGGGAACCTGGACGCTTGCCCGACGCGAGGTGATGCGGTTCCTGAACGTCTGGAGTCAGACGATCATGGCGCCCCTAATCAACGCGGGCCTGTTTCTGCTGATCTTCACAATTGCGATAGGCCCCGACCGGGGCGACGTCATGGGTGTGCCCTATATGGTCTTTCTGGCCCCCGGCATCCTGACCATGACCGTGATCCAGAACGCCTTTGCGAATACGTCGTCGTCGCTGACGTCGGCAAAGGTGCAGGGAAACATTGTCGACACGCTGATGCCGCCACTCAGCGCGGCCGAACTGGTCGTGGGCTACATCGCCGGCGCGGTTGCGCGGGGGCTGATCGTGGCGGTCGTCATCGCGGCAGGTGCGGCGCTGTTTCTGGGGGTTGGACTGGCCCATCCGGTCTGGGCTTTGGTATTTGTCGTGATCGGGTCGGTGTTCATGGGCGCGCTGGGTCTGGTGGCTGCGATCTTTGCCAACAAATTCGACCAGCTCTCGGCCATCACGAACTTTATCGTGACGCCGCTGTCCTTCCTTTCGGGGACGTTCTATTCGATCGACGCCCTGCCGCCGGTCCTGCAAAAACTGAGCCATATCAACCCCTTCTTCTATATCATCGACGGTGTGCGCTACGGGATGATCGGCCGGTCCGACAGCGCGCCGCAGATCGGCATCCTGTTTGCGGGCGGTGCCGCCGTCGCCGTTCTGCTGCTGTGCTGGCGGTGGTTCAAATCGGGATACCGGTTGAAGCCCTAGGCGGTATGGGGCTGGACAAAGCTGGCCCTATCACTAGCTTGCCACCCCAGATCCCTAGGCGCAGGGCGACCCGATGCCGAACACCTACAAAGAGATCAAGGCCGACATTCTGGCCCGGATAACAGGGGGCCATTGGCGCCCCGGAGGCCTCTTGCCCGGTGAAACCGAACTGGCCGAGGTCTATGGTGTTGCCCGCGCGACCGTGAACCGGGCGATGCGCGAATTGGCCGAAGAAGGCATCATCGAACGCAAGCGAAAATCGGGCACTCGTGTCCGTCTGAAGCCGCTGCGGCAGGCGCGCTTTGACATCCCTCTGGTCCGCGACGAAGTCGAAGCGACGGGTGCGGTCTATCGCTACGCTCTGCTGAAATCCGAGATCGTCTCTCCGCCCGGTTGGTTGCGCGAAGGGTTGGGCCTGCCGAATGGCTCTCTGGTGCGGCACCTGATCTGTCTGCATTTCGCTGATGAAACCCCGTTCCAGTCCGAAAACCGTTGGATCAATCTGGCTCTTTTGCCGCAGGCAAAGACCGCCGATTTGACCTCGACCACCCCGACCGAATGGCTGATTGCCCAGATCCCCTATTCCGAGGTCGAGATTTCGGTCTCGGCCACCGCGGCGGATCCGGAAACAGCCGAACGGCTGAACTGCCAGCACGGAGACGCCCTGCTGCAAATCGAACGGTCAACCCGCTGGGACGACACGCCGGTGACCTATGTGCGGCTTGTCCATCGGCTGGGACACCGGATGACCACGCGGTACTGATCCGGCCCGCGCCGGTTTGCCGGCAGACAGACTCAAACGCTCAATCGCGCGATTTTCGTTTAAAATCATGGGGGGAAAGTGGCAGCCCGTAGGGGAATCGAACCCCTCTTTCCAGGTTGAAAACCTGGCGTCCTAACCGATAGACGAACGGGCCAGCTGCTCTCGTGAGGCGGTGTTTATGCAAAGCGCGCGACTTGCGCAAGAGGAAAAATACAGATTTTTGAAAAATAATTTTTTGGGCTTTATTTCCTAAGCGGATGCGAATGCTGCATCCTCAAGACGCAGCTGCACAGACTTGCGGCCCTGCCATATATTTACGTCCAATTTGCCCGCAAGATGTACAGAGCGGCCTTGGTGGGCCTCTAATGCGGGGCCGAGATCGGTGTCGTAGGCACCAAAGCAAATCGCATCCAAGGACATGCCCAATCCGTCGCCAAAGCGCAGCTTAAGATGCGATTCTCCGACGCGTTTGGCAAAGCTGATTTTCATATCGGCAAAGACAT
>JALQXR010000281.1 GCA_023263105.1 Marivivens sp.
CGAGAGCATCGGCCAGATCCTCGGTCACGCCCATGGGATCACCGCGTGTTTTCGGTCAGGCGGCGGCGGACGTAGCCCTGCACATGGTCGATCATCGTGTCCATATGCGGCTCTTCAAAGAAGTGTCCGGCCCCATCGACCACTTCGTGGGTGATGGTGATGCCTTTTTGTACGTGCAGCTTGTTCACCAGCGTCACCGTATCCGCGGGCGGGGCCCCGCGGTCGGCCGAGCCGTTGATGATCAGACCCGACGACGGGCAGGGCGCAAGGAAGCTAAAGTCATACATGTTTGCGGGCGGGGCCACGCTGATAAAGCCGGTGATTTCGGGGCGGCGCATCAAAAGCTGCATGCCGATCCAGGCGCCAAAGGAAAATCCGGCGACCCAGCAATGCTTTGAATTGGTGTTCATTGACTGCAGGTAGTCCAGCGCCGATGCCGCGTCGGACAGCTCTCCGATGCCTTGGTCGTATTCGCCCTGACTGCGGCCCACGCCGCGAAAGTTAAAGCGCAGGACGGTAAAGCCCATCTGGTGGAAGGCATAGTGCAGGTTGTAGACCACGCGGTTATTCATCGTCCCGCCGAACTGCGGGTGGGGATGAAGCACGATCGCGATCGGGGCGTCGCGGTCCTTTTGCGGGTGGTAGCGGCCTTCGAGCCGGCCTTCGGGGCCGGGGAAGATAACTTCGGGCATTGGCGTCCCTGTCGATTGCGGCCCGGAATTCTTGACAGAAATTCTCAGGCACATTAGAAGGATTCTAAATTCGGCCGGTATGACCGAGTGGCTCCATTGGGAGTTAATGAGGCACCGGCCTGACGTCAATGGAATTGCGCCCTTTGGGGACCTCGGCCGGAGGCAGAAAAGATGAAGCTCAGCACCAAGGGCCGCTACGCGATGGTCGCTTTGGCCGACCTTGCCCTGCAGCGCGAAGGATCGCTGGTGACACTGGCCGAGATCAGCAAGCGTCAGGATATTTCCCTACCGTATCTAGAGCAGCTTTTCGTCAAATTGCGCCGTGACGGGCTGGTCGAGTCCGTTCGCGGTCCGGGGGGCGGCTATCGGCTGGCGCGTTCGGCGTCCGAAATCCGCGTGTCGGACATTCTGGGCGCGGTCGACGAAACCGTCAGCGCGATGCACAAGGGCGCGGGCGCCAGCGGCGCGCAGTCCGGCAGTCGCGCCCAGTCCCTGACCAACCGCCTGTGGGAAGGCCTTTCGGCCCATGTCTATGTCTTCCTGCATCAGGCGCGGCTGTCCGATGTCGTGGGCAACGGGCTTGCGCCTTGTCCCGCCGTACCGGCCCTGTTCGAGGTGGTGGACGAGTGAAACGGGTTTACCTCGATCACAACGCAACGACCCCGCTGCGCAGCGAGGCCCGCGCCGCGATGGCCGAGGCAATGGACGTGATCGGCAACCCGTCGTCGGTCCACGCCGAAGGCCGCGCGGCCAAAGGGCTGCTGGAGCGGGCGCGGGGCGACTTGGCCGAAGCGCTGGGATCGGGCGAGGCCGACATCGTTTTCACCTCTTGCGCGACCGAGGCCGCGGCTCTGGCTTTGGCCGGTCGCGGGCTGTCGGGCGCGGATATCGAACATGATGCGGTCCATTCGTGGGTGACGCCGGATCTGGCCGTCGCGGGAAGCGGCGCGGTCACCGTCACCGATCCCGCCCGCAGCACGCTGCAGCTGGCCAATTCGGAAACCGGCATCGTCCAGACCCTGCCCAGCGGGCTGGCGGTCAGCGATATCACCCAAGGGTTCGGGCGCGTGCCCTTTGCCCATAGCTGGTCGGGCGTGGACATGGTGTTCCTGTCGGCGCACAAATGCGGCGGCCCCAAGGGTGTCGGCGCGCTGGTGATCCCGCGCGGTCATGACCTGTCGGCGCAACTGCGCGGCGGCGGTCAGGAAATGGGTCGACGGGCGGGAACCGAGAACCTGATCGGCGTTGCCGGAATGGCCGCGGCTGCGGTCGCGGCACAGTCGGATCTGGCCTCGGGACGCTGGGATCGGGTTGCACACCTTAGAAATATTCTAGAAGAGGCCATTGGAACCGAGGAATCGGAGACTATTTTTGTCGGGAAAGGATCCGACCGCTTGCCGAACACCTCGTGCTTTATTGCCGAGGGCTGGAAGGGCGAGACGCAGGTCATGGCGATGGATCTGGCCGGATTTGCCGTATCTGCGGGATCTGCCTGTTCCAGCGGCAAGGTCCGCGCCAGCGCGGTGCTGCAGGCGATGGGATATGACGAGGCCACGGCGATGAGCGCGATCCGCGTGTCGCTGAGATCGGAAGAGCG
>JALQXR010000282.1:0-1956 GCA_023263105.1 Marivivens sp.
TGGGCCAAAGACCCGCCTCGGTTGCGGGCGATCTCCATCGCGGTGATCCCGACAAAGTAGCAAAACGGCGCGTGCACCGCGATGATCGCATAGTTGGACTCTAGCGCCTCGGCGCCATAGGCCCGTTCGGTGATCGGCAGACCCAGCAACAGCGAATTCGAAAACAGCCCCACAAAGCCGATTGCGACCGCGTCCTCCCATCCGCGCCCGAACAGCAGGCGCGCGCCGATCAGACCGGCAAAGAAACCGCCCAAAGCGCCGGTGTAAAAGCTGCCCAGCAGCGCAAGGTCGAATTCCTGTCCCAGATCAAGGGTCGAGATCGCTCGGAACAGCAGGCAGGGGATCGCGAAGCCTTGGGTGAACTTCATCAGCAGATCGACACCGTCGTCGCTGAAATACTTTGTCCAGACGGCCACATAGCCGAACCCCAGAACGATAAAGACCGGCAGGATGACGTCGATCAAGGCTCCCATCGGTCGGTCCTTTCGGTCACATGGTCAGAGCGTCAGATCGATCTGCATCCCGTCATACGCGGGCGAGATATGATCCGGCAGTTCGCCGCACAGGGTCGCATAGTCCATATCGTTGTGCATGTTGGTCAGGACCGCGCGGCGCGGCGCGGCGCGGGCGATCCAGTCCAAAGTCTGGGCAAGATGCGAATGGGTCGGATGCGGGGTCCGGCGCAGCGCGTCCACGACCCAAGTGCCAAGCCCCTCTAGCATCGGCCAGACGTCGTCGGGGATTTTCGCGGCATCGGGCAGATAGGCCAGATCGCCGATCCGGAACCCCAGCGCGTCGATCGAGCCGTGGTTGACTTGGAACGGGGCCAAGGTGATCGGGCCGCCGGCGCCGTCGATGGTGACCGGACCGTCGATGCTGTTCAGTTCCAGAATCGGCGGATAGGGCGATCCTTTGGGTTGGACAAAGGCATAGCCGAACCGCGACAGGAGAGCGTCCGACGTGTCGCCGTCCGCCCAGACTTGCAACCGCTGGCGCAGATTGAACACCACCATCCGCAGGTCGTCGATCCCGTGCACATGATCGGCGTGGGCATGGGTATAGACCACGCCATCTAGTTCCCCGACCTCGGCGGCCAACAGCTGGCCGCGCAAGTCAGGAGAGGTGTCGATCAGCACGCGTGTCGTCCCTGCCGGACCTTGCCGCGTGATGAGGGCAGAGCAACGGGTGCGGAAATTCTTTGGATTTGCGGGGTCACAATCGCCCCATTGCCCGCCCAATCGTGGCACTCCGCCCGATGATCCGCAGCCAAGGATGCGGAAGGTCACGCGGCTCATGCGGCGGCACTCCGGCGGGCGGCCTTTGTGAAAAGCCGGTCAAAGTTGGCTTCGGTCGCCGCGGCAAAGTCTTCGTAGGACAGGCCAAAGGCCGCGGCCCCGATCTTTGCGGTCAGCGCGGTATAGGCCGGTTCGTTCCGGCGACCGCGATGCGGCGGCGGGGCCAGATAGGGGCTGTCCGTTTCGACCAGAATCCGGTCCAGCGGCGCGGCGGTGAAGATATCGCGCAGGTCCTGACTCTTTGGAAAGGCGGCGATGCCGGACATCGACAGATAGAACCCCAGGTCAAGTGCGGCGCGGGCCAGTTCCGGCGAGGACGAAAAACAATGCATCACGCAGCCGTAGGCTCCGTTGTCATAGCCTTCGCGGAGAATGCGGGCCATGTCGTCGTCGGCGGCGCGGGCATGGATGATCAGCGGCAATCCGGTTTCCCGCGCGGCGTCGATATGGATGCGAAGCGACTTGCGCTGCACCTCGGCGCTGTCGGCGGTATAATGGTAGTCCAGCCCGCTTTCCCCGATGCCTACGAATTTTGGGTGTTTGGCAAGCGCGGCCAATTCGTCCACGGATGTCATCGGTTCTTCGGCGGCGCTCATCGGGTGGGTGCCTGCGGCATAGAACACGGTGTCGTTCGCTTCGGCGATGGCGCGCACGCGGGGTT
>JALQXR010000282.1:1966-2237 GCA_023263105.1 Marivivens sp.
GCGGAGCCGCGTGCAGATCGTCACCATCCGCGTCACGCCAGCCGCCTTGGCCCTAGCGATCACGTCGGGCAGTTCGCCTTCGAAATCGGGGAAGTCCAGATGGCAGTGGCTGTCGGTGATGGTGGGTAGGGTCATGTGTCTCGCGCTTATGCCGCGACCGCGGCGCGTGCGGTGGCCTCGATCTTGAAAACCATATCAAGGATCAGCGCCGCAGGGTCAAGGTTCACGGCCCGCCCGTGTCGCAGCCGCGCGCCAAGCTCTTGATGCAGCA
>JALQXR010000283.1 GCA_023263105.1 Marivivens sp.
CAGACCATTCCCGCTTCGGTGCGCAAGGATTATGAAAAGGTCTATCCCTTTGGCTGGCTGGGCGTGCTGAGTGAAACGCCGCCCGTGGACCCCGAACTGATCTACGCCAATTCGCCCCGTGGTTTCGCGCTCTGTTCCATGCGGAATGAAAACCTCAGCCGCTATTACATCCAATGCCCGATCACCGACCGCGCCGAAGACTGGAGCGACGACGCATTCTGGGCGGAGCTGAAACGCCGCATCCCGTCGGACTATGCGGCAAAGCTGGTCACCGGACCGTCCATCGAAAAATCCATCGCCCCGCTGCGGTCCTTCGTGACCGAGCCGATGCGCTGGGGGCGGCTGTTCCTATGCGGTGACGCCGCACATATCGTGCCACCGACCGGCGCAAAGGGCCTGAACCTTGCCGCGTCGGACGTCCATTACCTGTACCACGCGCTGCTGGACTTCTACGAACGCGGCTCGACCGACGGCATCGACAGCTATTCGCAAAAAGCGCTTGGCCGTGTCTGGAAAGCAGAGCGGTTCAGTTGGTGGTTTTCGTCGTTGATGCATCGCTATCCCGACCAGACCGACTTTGATCTAAAAATGCAGATCGCGGATCTGGAATTCCTGCGGTCCAACAAAGCCGCCCAAAAGGCGATGGCCGAAAATTACGTCGGCCTGCCCTACTAGGCCCGACCAGCAAAAGGATGTCCCGATGAACACTCGATACGAACAGGGCATGGCCACCCGCCGCGAAGTGCTGGGCGACGCGCATGTCGACAGGGCAGAAGCCGCCAAATCCGCCTTTGACGAGCCGTTCCAAAGGCTTATCACCGAATCCGCTTGGGGCTCGGTCTGGTCGGACATGACCATCGACCGCCGCGACCGGTCCATGCTGACGCTTGCGCTGCTGGCCGCGACAGGCAATTTTGACGAGATCCCGATGCACATCCGTGCCACGGCCAATACCGGCGCGACCAAGGACGACGTGATGCAGGCATTCCTGCACGTCGCGATCTACGCGGGGGTGCCAAAGGCGAACCACGCGATCAAACTGGCTAAGGCGACCTATGCCGAAATGGAGGGCGAGTCATGACCAAACCCGGTGAATTTTATCAGCGAGACAGGTCGATCCACCCCCCCGCACTGACGCCGGGGTATAAGACCTCGGTCGCGCGCAGCCCGCGCTATGCCCTGATCAGCCTGCAGAATTCGGTGTCCGAGGTGACCGGCCCCGTGTTCGGTCACAACGACATCGACCCGATCGACAACGACCTTCTGGCGAACTACGCCAAAGCCGGAGAAAGCCCGATCGGGGAACGCATCATCCTGCATGGCCGCGTTCTGGACGAAAATGCGCGGCCCGTCCCGAACACTCTGGTCGAGATCTGGCAGGCCAACGCGGGCGGGCGCTACCGCCATAAAAAGGACACCTACCTAGCCCCGATCGACCCGAACTTTGGCGGCTGCGGCAGGACGATCACCGATGAAAACGGCTATTACTATTTCCGGACCGTAAAGCCCGGCGCCTATCCTTGGCGGAATCTGGTCAACAACTGGCGCCCCGCGCATGTGCATGTGTCGGTCTTTGGCAGCGGCTTTGCCCAGCGCCTGATCACCCAATGCTATTTCGAAGGCGACCCGCTGATCCCGCTTTGTCCCATCGTCCAGACGATCCCCGATCCGGACGCGATCGAACAGCTGGTCGCCACGCTGGACCTGAACGCGACGATCCCGCTGGATACCATCGCCTATAAATTCGACATCGTGCTGCGGGGGCGCCGCTCGACCCTGTTCGAAAACCGTCTGGAAGGGAACTGAGCCATGCCACAGAAACTCGATTACCTAAAGGAAACGGCGTCCCAGACCGCGGGACCTTACGTCCATATCGGGCTTGCTCCGGGTGCGGCGGGGTTTGACATTTACCGGCAGGAACTGGGCTGGGACATCGCCGGTCCCAACGCCAAAGGCGAACGCATCCGCGTCGAGGGACGGGTGACCGACGGCACCGGCTCTCCGGTCAAGGACGTGCTGATCGAAGTCTGGCAGGCGAACGCCGACGGAAACTATGCCCATCCCGACGGCGGCGGGCCGGTCGAAGACGGGTTTCGGGGTTGGGGCCGCGTGATTTCGGACTTTGACACCGGCGAATGGTCGTTCGAAACCGTGAAACCCGGCAGGACCCGAGGCCGCAACGTCGGCACTCAGGCGCCGCACCTGAACCTCTGGATCGTGGCGCGCGGG
>JALQXR010000284.1 GCA_023263105.1 Marivivens sp.
ACGGAGAGCGGGTCGTTCTGGACGGGTCGGTTTTCACCATCCCCGACATCCGCATCAAACAGGCTCCGGCGCAGTTGGACCTGCGGACGGTGGGGTCGATCCCGGCGGCTCTTGCGATCCTTGATCAGCCACCGTGGGAGTTCATGACCAAAGGCAACCTCAGCACGACCTTTGCCGAAGGCTCGGCTGTCACGCGCGGGCGGGTGAATTTCCCTCTGAAGCCGAAGCCGCCCCGCGAAGAAATCGACTTTGACATCAGCGCCTCGCTTGCCGATGTGGTGTCAACCACCCTGATCGCCGGTCGCGTTTTGGCGGCGGACGACCTGCAACTGCGGGCAACGACCCGAGGCATGGACATCACCGGCGACATGCGGATCGACCGCACCGCCGTCACCGGAGTCTGGAGCCGCCGCTTTGGCCCCGAATTCGCCGGTCGGTCGCGGTTCGAGGGCAGCTTTGCGGTCACCCCGCAGACGCTTGCCGATTTCCGCATCGCCCTGCCCGAAGACATGGTGCGCGGCGAAGGGCGCGGCACCATCGCCATCGATTTTCAGCGCGGCGAGCCGCCCGCCTATACGGTCAGCTCTGATCTTGTGGGGCTGTCGCTGTCCATGGCTCAGGTCGGCTGGTCCAAGAGCGCAAGCCAGAGCGGCGAACTTTTGGTAAGCGGTCGGATCGGGCAGCCCGCGACGGTCGACGCTCTGTCCCTTTCGGCGGCCGGAATGGACCTGTCGGGCTCTGCCGTGCTGGCCGAGGGCGGCGGGCTGGACCGGCTTTCACTGAACCGCGTGCGGCTTGGCGGCTGGTTCGATGGCCCCATCGACCTGATCGGACGCGGGGCGGGGCAGACGCTTGGGATTGTGGTCAAAGGCGGGACGCTGGACCTGCGGCGGGCAACCTTTGACCGCGCCCCCAATTTGTCCGGCCGCGGCTCGCCCATGACCGTAGTGCTGGACCGGCTGCAGATATCCGAAGGCCTGTTCCTGTCCGGTCTGCGGGGCGATTTCGACAGCACTGGCGGCTTTGGCGGCAATTTCACCGCAAGTCTGAACGGCGAAGCGCCGCTGACCGGCACCGTCGCCCCCAGCGAAGGCCGAACCGCGGTCCGCATCCGCAGCGACGACGGCGGGGCCGTTCTGCGGGCGGCCAACCTGATCCGTGGCGCGGCGGGCGGCGCATTGGAACTGATCCTTTTGCCGACGGGCGCCGAGGGGGATTACGACGGGCAGCTCCAGATTTCGAACCTGAGGGTGCGGGACGCGCCCGCGCTGGCGGGCCTTCTGGATGCGATTTCGATCGTCGGGCTTTTGCAGCAGCTTGATGGTCAGGGGCTGTCGTTTTCATCGGTCGACGCGCGGTTCCGGCTGACGCCGCAGCAGATCCGCGTGACCAGTTCCAGCGCCGTCGGGCCGGGGCTTGGCATTTCGATGGATGGCGTCTACACGCTCGCCGACCGGACGATGGACTTTCAGGGCGTGCTGTCGCCCCTCTATGTGCTCAACGGGATCGGCTCGATCATTTCACGACCGGGCGAGGGGCTGATCGGCTTCAACTATTCCCTGAGCGGACCGACCGATCAGATGCGGATCTCGGTCAATCCGCTTTCGATGTTCACGCCGGGGATGTTCCGCGACATTTTCCGCGCCAGCCCGCCGACTGCTGCGGATCCCGAAGGACAATAGACGTGAAGCTCTCAGATTTCGACTTCCACCTGCCCGAGACGCTGATCGCGACACGGCCCGCTCGGCCGCGGTCGTCGGCCCGATTGCTGCTGGCTCGGGGGCCGCAAACCCGCGATTGCCACGTCTACGATCTGCCCGATCTGCTAGAGGCAGGCGATCTGCTGGTTCTGAACGACACAAAGGTCATTCCCGCCCGTCTGTCCGGCCTGCGCCACCGCACCGGAGCCGAAGGCGACACCGCCGCGCGGATCGAGGTCACGCTGCTGGAGCCTGCCGCCGACGGCTGGCGCGCGCTGGCGAAACCGCTGCGCAAGCTGCGTCCGGGCGAGGTGATCCGCTTTGGCGATGCCCTTTCCGCCGAGGTCGCCGAGATCGCCGAGGGCGAGCTGATCCTGCGCTTCGATGCGGAAGGGGACGCCTTCGACCGCGCGCTGGCGCAGGTCGGCGCGATGCCGCTGCCGCCCTATATCGCGGCGTTGCGGGCGCCGGATGAGCAGGACAACCAAGATTACCAGACCGTCTGGGCCGCGCGCCAGGGGGCC
>JALQXR010000285.1 GCA_023263105.1 Marivivens sp.
GAATAGTGTTGCCATCGGGGTGAACTACGATCGACGGTTCTAAGTTCCAGTCGTCTCAGTACCAACCTGTAGACCAAGATTGTGAAGCTCCGGCTGTCCGTCTTTAGAGTTTATTGGAGAGCTGAAGCTGTATTGTAACGGAGGTGACCTGCCCCCCGCTGTTCCCCCGATTATGACGAGAGTCTGCAAGCTTGATTATGATAGTCGAGGGTACGTTTTGGGCAAGCGCGTCGGGCGCTGAGCCCTCAAATTGCTCAAGTGTCTGGCGTGCTTGCAGGGGCGCCTGGTTTCCGAGGGACGAGTGTGGGCGAGCCACTCGCGCCAGGAAAGGGCGGTAGCAGGTCAGCTCTGGTCGTCTTCGCCTGGCTGGGATTCGTCCTGTTCAATGTCCGACAACATCTCATACCCAGTTCTTAACAAGTCCCGGAAATATCGTAAGTGTGCCTTCGCCTCGCGGGAATAGAACCCATGCTTATGCGCATTCCCATGTCACACCCCCAAATTGTCGATAATGCCTACTCTGACGCGGCACAGTCATTAAGAGGGTCATCTGGAGATGCTGGCGGTGATTGCGCCGCTCCCGTCGGCGGAGCGCCGAAAGGGATCGAAGGGTCGGAAGACGAGATGCCCCAACATACGCGCCAGACGACTTGACCAATCACACTACCTGGATAACCCTGAGGGGGTTCCAACCTAGAAAGTCAACAATATGAAGAAATTCCTTGCCCTTGCCGCCGTTCTGACCAGCTTTGCGGCCTCCCCTCTTCGAGCGAGTATCGTTGAATTGGCGCCAAACCCGACGCTGGCAATCGGCTTTTCATGGAGTTTTGGTGGCGGGAGTGCCGGTCAGTTCGGGATTTCCGGACGGATCATCAGCAGCGATTTGCGGGATGATTGGACCGCCGTTGGGGGCGTTACTTACTATCCTGGCTCGGGCGATTTCGGCTTTGATTTGGGGGTTGGATATAACTACCAAAACACGCCAATCACACTGACCTATGACCCGTTCAATGGAAACATGCTCTTTGGTGCCTCCTGGGCCAATCTGCGATCGCGGGTGCCATTCTAACGCCATAGACCGCTGCCGCGCGCACTATCGTCGCATTGCTCGGCCGTGCCTCAGGGGCTAGGACGAGGAAACTTGAAAGGCGACGGATCATGGCAGACCAGAGAGAAAAAGCGTTCAGCAGCAGAAGCGTCATCCTGATTGCTGTTGTGGCAGCGGCTGTCGGCGCCATGGGCACCGGCTGGGCCGTTCTGGGCCGCGACAGTTATGCGTCGATGGTGATGGACCACGACCGGATGCATGCCGAACACATGGCATCCGGAGAGGCCGACCACATGATGGGCGGCATGGGTCACGGGGGCGGCATGATGCCGGGCCTGATGGGGCGCGACGCCAGCCCCGAAGAAAGCGCCGAGATCGCAGCCATGTTCGCCGCTTTCGAAACCATCACCCGCGAGGTCGACAATCTTGACGACGGAATCCGCACCGTGACCCGGTCGAGCGATCCCGAAGTCATGGCAATCCTGGTCAGTCATGTGGTGGGGATGATCGACCGGGTCGAGACCGGCCGAGACCCGGAAATCATCGTGCAAAGCCCGACCCTGGACATCTTCTTTGAGCGGTCCGATGCGATTGAAACCACCATCGACGTGACAGACGACGGGATCGTCGTGGTGCAGACCTCAACCGATCCTGATGTGGTGGCGGCCCTTCACACTCATGCCGGCGAGGTTAGCGCCATGGCCGATCGCGGGATGGACGCGCTTCATGACATGATGGCGGCGCGAGGGTCGGAGACAACCGACGCGATACCCGCACAGTAGCGCCTAAGGGAGAGGACCTTAGTCCCGATCCGCCCGCATGATCGCGGGTCATGACCTTTGGTGCCATACCGCCATAGCGCAGGCGCCGACAGGGTCCATCACGGGCGTGACAGCCTCATAAGAGCCGTCGCTGCTCATTCCTTGGCAAAAGTATCAATGAGATGCGTCGGGCCGCCAAAAGTCCGGCGCTATCTTGTTCTGCGCGGATAGTGACTCAGGCTGACCTGCAACCATCATGAAAGTGACCACATGTCCTTTCAGGCAATGGGTAGGAAGACCTCGAAGACCGCGCCATTCTCTCCGTTACGGACCCGAATTTCACCACCCATCTCACTGATGATGCCGTAACTGATCGAGAGACCAAGTCCGGTTCCTT
>JALQXR010000286.1 GCA_023263105.1 Marivivens sp.
CGTTCCTTGATGAAGCGACCCGCAAGGCGATGGGCGAACAGGCCGTCGCGCTGGCAAAGGCCGTGGGCTACACCAGCGCGGGCACCGTCGAATTCATCGTCGACAGCCAGAAGAAATTCTATTTCCTTGAAATGAACACCCGCCTGCAGGTCGAACACCCTGTGACCGAACTGATCACCGGCGTCGATCTGGTCGAACAGATGATCCGCGTGGCGAACGGCGAAAAGCTGCCCTTTGCCCAGAAGGACCTGAAGATCAACGGCTGGGCCATCGAAAACCGCCTCTATGCCGAAGACCCTTATCGCAACTTCCTGCCGTCGATCGGGCGTCTGACCCGCTATCGTCCGCCGGTCGAGGGCACCACCGCCTCGGGCGGCATCGTGCGCAACGATACCGGCGTCTTCGAGGGCGGCGAAATCAGCATGTACTATGACCCGATGATCGCAAAGCTGTGCACTTGGGCCCCGACCCGTGCCGCTGCCATCGAAGAGATGCGCGTGGCTCTGGACACGTTCGAGGTCGAAGGCATCGGACACAACCTGCCGTTCGTGGCCGCCGTCATGGACCACCCAAAGTTCATGGACGGCAAGATGACGACCGCCTTCATCGCCGAGGAATACCCCGAAGGCTTCGAGGGCGTGACGCTGCCGGTGCCTGCGCTGGAACGGCTGGCGGCGGCGGCTGCCGCGATGTACCGCGTGACCGAAATCCGGCGGGCGCGGATCTCGGGGCGGATGGACAACCACGAACGCCATGTCGGTACCGACTGGGTGGTGAGCCTGCAGGGAACCGAGTTCCCCGCCACCATGACCGCCGACCGCGCCGGTGCCGATGTGACCATCAACGGGATGACCTATCGCGTCGAAAGCGACTGGACCCCGGGTGACAGCATTGCCCGTCTGACCGTTGGCGGCAAACCGATGGTGCTGAAGGTCGACAAGGTGACCCAAGGCTTCCGTCTGCGCTATCGCGGCGCCGATCTAAAGGCCAACGTCCGCACCCCGCGTCAGGCCGAACTGGCCCGATTGATGCCGGAAAAACTGCCGCCCGATACGTCGAAACTGCTGCTCTGCCCGATGCCCGGCCTGATCGTTAAGGTCAACGTGGCAGAAGGCGACGAGGTGCAGGAAGGTCAGGCGCTGTGCACCGTCGAGGCGATGAAGATGGAAAACATCCTGCGCGCCGAACGCAAGGGCGTGGTGAAAAAGGTCAACGCCGCTCCGGGCGACAGCCTTGCCGTCGATGACGTGAT
This sequence comes from Marivivens sp., assembly GCA_023263105.1. Classification (GTDB taxonomy): domain Bacteria; phylum Pseudomonadota; class Alphaproteobacteria; order Rhodobacterales; family Rhodobacteraceae; genus JALQXR01. The sequence goes on from JALQXR010000286.1 coordinate 1,253, forward strand.
CATCGAATTCGAGTGACCCGCGCGTCCGGCATAACCGCCTATTCGCTGGCAGAGTCCCGACGTTCGCGGATTTCCTGCTGGCGAAGCGGCGTCTTGTCGATCGACCGCGACAGTTCCCGAACGTCCCAAGGGCTGGGTTTGCGCAAGGCGACGCGGCCGTCTTTGTCGATCAGCATCAGCATGAAGCCGCGCGGTCGCATCTGGCGGCGCAGTTCGCTGTCCGCCGAAGGGTCCGCGTCCACGATGATCACCACGTCGCGCTCTGCCAGATCGTCGGGCCGGTCGCGAAGCATCTGCATTTGTTGGTGGAATTGCGGGTCGTTGGGGCTGTCGGCAAAGACGATCAGCGGACGCGCGGCCCAGACAAGCTCGCGCAGGTCCAGTTCGTCGGGCCCGAACACATGGGACCGATCCGTTTCCCACAGCGACAGGGGATCGGGCGGGGCGGATGCCTCTTGGGCGTGCGATTTGATCGCGCCAAAGACGACGACCCCAAGAACGGCGAGTGACCAGAGACTTGCTTTCATACCCCTACATATAGGCCGTCTTGCGGCTTTGAGAATGCCCCATGGTGCCGGAATCTCCGAACCATGCGGAACCTGAACCGGAAAGGATAATTCGATGTCGACCAAAGACCGCTGGGCCGAGATTGCGCGCGCCGAAATGAAGGGCCGCGATCCCGAAAGCCTGACATGGAACACGCTCGAAGGCATTCCGGTCAAGCCGCTCTATATGGCCGAGGACACCGCGAACCTGCCCCATATGGGCGGCATCCCGGGCGAGGGCCCCTATACCCGCGGTCCCCGCGCAACCATGTACGCAGGCCGTCCGTGGACCATTCGCCAATACGCGGGCTTTTCCACCGCCGAGGCCTCGAACGCCTTTTACCGCAAGGCTCTGGCCGCCGGTCAGCAGGGCGTGTCGGTCG
>JALQXR010000287.1 GCA_023263105.1 Marivivens sp.
CGGGTCAGACGCTGTATGGTGAACCGGTCTATGCGACGCTTGCCGACATCCCCTTTGACATCGACATGATCGACATTTTTCGCCGCAGCGAAGACGTAGAGCCGGTCGTGGACGAAGCGCTGGCGCGGTTTCCGGATCTTGGCACTGTCTGGATGCAGATCGGGGTGGTTAACGAAGCGGCTGCAGACAAGGCGCGCGCCGCTGGCAAAATGGTCGTGATGGACCGGTGCCCAAAGGTCGAGCTGCCCCGACTTCGGGCGACATTGCGGACGGGTTAGCCCCGCGACGCCTTTTCCGCAACGCCCGAGGTGCCTTCGCGGCGGGCCAGTTCGGCTTCGATCTGGTCCAGCGTCACCCCCCGCGCGGCGCACATGACCAACAGGTGATAGATCACATCGGCGGCCTCGGCGGTCAGCTTTTCGGCGTCACCTTTGACCGCTTCGATGATGGCCTCGACGGCTTCCTCACCGAATTTCTCGGCGCATTTCTCGGGGCCTGACGACAACAGTTTTGCCGTCCAGCTTTGAGAGTCGTCGGCGGATTTGCGGGCTTCGATCGTTGCGGCTAGACGGGCGATGGACATTATAGCCTCACTGGAATGCCGGCCGCGGCCATGTGGGCCTTTGCCTGCGGAATGGTATAGGTGCCAAAGTGGAAAATCGACGCGGCCAGAACCGCGCTCGCGCCGCCCTTGGTTACGCCTTCGACCAGATGGTCAAGCGTGCCGACGCCCCCCGAAGCGATCACCGGAATGTCGACCGCATCCGAGATGGCGCGGGTCAGGGGCAGGTTGAACCCCGATTTCGTTCCGTCGCGGTCCATCGACGTCAGCAAAATCTCGCCCGCGCCTTTCGCAGCGGCGGTCCGCGCGAATTCGACCGCGTCGATGCCGGTCGGTTTGCGGCCACCGTGGGTAAAGATTTCCCACCGGCCGGGTTCGACGGTCTTGGCGTCGATGGCGCAGACGATGCATTGCGAGCCGAACCTCATCGCGGCGTCGGTCAGCACGTCGGGGTCCGCGACAGCGGCCGAGTTGAAACTGACCTTATCCGCGCCAGCCAGAAGCAGGTTGCGCACGTCCACGTGGCTCCGCACGCCGCCGCCCACGGTCAAGGGCATGAAACAGGCTTCCGCCGTCCGGGTGACCAGATCGAACATCGTGCCACGGTTTTCGTGGGTGGCGTGGATGTCGAGAAAGCACAATTCGTCCGCTCCGGCGGCGTCATAGGCTTTCGCGGCTTCGACCGGATCGCCCGCGTCGACCAGATCGACAAAGTTGACACCTTTCACCACGCGCCCGTCGGCCACGTCGAGGCAGGGAATGATCCGTGTTTTCAGCATGTCGGGGCCTCTGGGTTGTTAGTGCACCTTTTACGCACGGGCTTTGGTCATTGCAAACGGGACGGGCGCGTCAAGAAGCCTCGCCACCTGCGGCCAACTGCGATATGGGGCGGGGATGGATCAGATTACCCCCCCGTTCGAGATTTTTCTGGCAGCCCTACCGGGGCTTGAAGCGCCGCTCGCTGCCGAGGCGCGCGAAGCGGGCTTTGCCGCGGTGGCCGAAGTTCCGGGGGGCGTGACGTGTCAGGGCGGATGGCCCGACGTCTGGCGCGCGAACCTTGTGCTGCGCGGAGCGGGTCGTGTGCTGGTCAGGGTCGGCAGTTTCCGCGCCTTTCACCTTGCCCAACTGGACAAACGCGCCCGCAAATTTCCCTGGGCTCAGGTGCTGCGTCCGGACGTGCCCCTTAGGGTCGAGGCAGTCTGCCGGAAATCCAAGATCTACCACGCCGGCGCCGCGTCAGAGCGGATCGCGCGGGCGATCACCGAAGAACTGGGCGCGCCTGTCGTGACGGCCGCAGAGGATGCCGCGCTGCGTGTCATCGCGCGGATCGAGGACAACCTTGTCACCATCTCGCTCGATACCTCGGGCGAGCCGCTGCACCGCCGTGGCCACAAGGTCGCGGTGAACAAGGCACCTTTGCGCGAAACCATGGCGGCGATGTTTCTGCGGATGGCGGGCTACGATGGCACGCAGCGTGTCGTCGATCCGATGTGCGGGTCGGGCACCTTTGTCCTGGAAGCGGCAGAAATCGCGGCTGGGCTGGTGGCGGGTCGCAGCCGTCCGTTTGCCTTCGAGCAACTGGCAAGCGTCGATCCCGCGGCGGTCGCGGCGCTT
>JALQXR010000288.1 GCA_023263105.1 Marivivens sp.
GGGATACCTTTCCCGCCATGTGGGCCGCGGGCCAAGAGGCAGTTGCGCGGATCGGGCGGTTGGCGGACGGGTCCCCGCGCGAAGTGGAAATCGAAGCAAGCCACGCCGCGGCGGACGTGATTTTCCGGACGCTGTTCTCGATCCCGATCGACCATGATCTGGCCGCCCGCGTGTTCCACGAATTCCGCGCCCATCAACGCAGCCAGCCGATCCTCAACCTTGCCGCTTTCGTGCGCGGCCCGCGCTGGATGCCGCGACTGTTCAAGCGCGAGACAAAGACAACGGCCCGCCGGATCCGGTCCCTGATCGGGGACCTTGTTCGGATGCGGATGGACCAGATCACGGCGGGGACGCCACCGGATGATCTGGCCACGAAAATCATGACCACGCGCGACCCGCAAACGGGGGATCTGTTCGGCCCCGAGGAAATGGTCGATCAGGTTGCGATCTTTTTTCTGGCCGGTCACGAAACCAGTGCAAGCGCGCTGGCGTGGACGCTTTACCTGCTGGCCATTGCGCCGGACTGGCAGGATCGCGTCGCCGAGGAGGCGCGCAACCTGACGTCCGACTTTGCCGCTGTGTCGCGGCTGAAGATCACGCGCGACGTGTTTCGCGAATCCCTGCGGCTTTATCCTCCGGTTCCGATGATGGTGCGCGAAACCACATGCCCCGAGGATTTTCGCGGCCGTCAGGTGCAACCCGGCGCGCAGGTGGTGCTGTCGCCGTGGCATCTTCACCGCCACGAAAGGCTTTGGGACCGGCCCGATGAATTCGATCCCGCACGATGGCAGACCGAGGAAACCCGCGCCTGCGCGCGCGATGCCTATCTGCCGTTCTCTAGCGGGCCAAGGGTCTGCACGGGGGCGGGGTTTGCGATGGTCGAAGGGCCCTTGTTGCTGGCGATGCTGGTCAAAGAGTTCCGGTTCGAGCCCGTGCCGGGAAAAGAGCCGGTTCCGGTGGCCCATCTGACCGTCCGCGCCCGCGATGGCGTCTGGCTAAAGATTTCCCGCCGTGGCTTCGACGCGACCGAGTCGCAGGGGCAGGCGTGAACAATCCGCGCCGGTTAGGCTATTGTCGCGACATGGTGAACGCTGGGGCCGGAAGGGTGTTGGCGGCGCGGCGATGGGCGAAAAGCTAAGGTATTGAAAAGGCGCAGTTATCAATGTTGACCTAACGTAAGTACAGGTCGGGGCGCATGTATTTCCGGCCAGAGTCGGCAGCACTCCGAGTAAAAGCCTTTCACCAAATCCGAGGTGAAAATGTCTGCCAGAACTGAAGACCTTTCGACTGCCGAACATCTTTCGCATGCGATGAGCACTGTTCGAAAATGGTTGTCGTCGCACCTGCCATCGGGGCTGGTCATTCGGACAGCCAAGCCGCTTTCCGCCCGCCGCACGGAAGAAAGCGTTTATGGACTCGATCAGGTCTTGAACGAAAAATTCGTCAACGCGGCTCTGCAGCGTCATCGCGGGGCAGAGGCGGGGCGGATCATCGAAAAGGCAGATTTGGCGCGGCTTCGGGTGGCCCTTTATCCCGAACTTTACAAAGACTGAGCCCGCCGGAACAGCCAGACGCGGATAGCCGAGGCAAGCCCGATGTCGCCGCGTGCCTCGTCGATTTCGGCGGCCAGTTCATTCAGCGCCTTGCCTTCGGCTTGGGCCGCCTGCCGGAACGCATCCCAAAACACCCGTTCCAGCGACACCGAGGTCCGGTGACCCCGCAGCGTCAGCGAATGTTTTTCGGGGCGGGCGTCGATCACCCTTCGTCATCCTCGAATCTGATCTGGTCCAACCGGACGCGCGCCTGTTCGGCCTGAGCGGCTTCGAGCAGTCGCTGCGACTTTGTGCGGCCGAATTTCACCGCATTGGCATCGGCAAGCGCCTTTTCCTCGGCACGGACGGCGGTTTTGCGCGCTTTGTTCAGATTGACGATCTCGGCCATCATCCCCTCCGCTGTTGGCAGGTGTGACGCCACACCGGAGGTCATCGATACCCCGCCGCGCGGCCCTTCGCCAGAAAAATCAGCGCAAAAAAGGCAGGGCGAACCCTGCCTTTCCTGTCAGATAATCGGAAGGGGCGGTGGCGGCCCGCAGCCCTAGTCCTTGGGGCCGACCATGTCTTCGGGGCGAACGATCCGGTCAAAGGTTTCGCCGTCGACAAAGCCCAGCGCGAT
>JALQXR010000289.1 GCA_023263105.1 Marivivens sp.
CGCCAAGCGCATAGATCGTGTAATTCGGCATTGCCGCTCCTGCAAAATACTTTGCCCGGTTGGCGACTGGACATCACTGCCAAGTCGGGCTCAAAATGACATCCTCGATCTGATCCTAATTTCAGGCGGAAATTTGGCGGATTTGAGGTAACGGCGTAGCGCCGGAAAATTTTGGGACGGGCGGCATTTGGCGTTTACGCTCAGACAGTTACAATTCTTTGTCGCCGCCGCTGAACAGGGGTCGGTGTCGGGTGCTGCGCGCATGCTGTCGATCTCTCAGTCGTCGGTGACCGAAGCGATCCGCAGCCTCGAGGACGACCTCGGGGTCACCCTGTTCGAACGGCAGGCGCGCGGGCTTTTGATCACCCACCGCGGCGCGGGTCTGCTGCGGCACGCGCAAAAGATCCTGTCGGATGTGTCGGCGGCGCGGCAGGCCTTTCGTGACGATGTGGAGCAGGCGCAGGGGCGGCTGTCGCTGGGGGTGACGTCGCTGGTGGCGGGCTATGTTCTGTCGGACCTTCTGGCGCGCTACCGCCGCGCCTATCCGCAGGTCGATCTGAACGTGATCGAAGACAATGGCGAATACCTCCAGCACCTGTTGATCGGCGGCGAACTGGATGTCGCCGTGCTGTTGACCTCGTCCGTCCACGACCGGATGGCGCTGCATGTCGAAACGCTGCTGGTGTCGCCCTATCGGCTGTGGCTGCCGCTGGGCCATCCTCTTGGCCAGCAGGAAGCGATCGAACTAGGGGAACTGTCCGGCGAAACCATGATCCAGCTTATGGTCAGCGAGATCGAAGAATCGACCCGCGCGATGATGGATGCGCTGGCGGTGCGCCCGCAGGTTTCGTTCCGGACCCGCAGCGTCGAGGCCGTTCGAAGCCTGGTCGCGACCGGAGCGGGCATCGCGATTCTGCCCGAAATGGTCTATCGCCCGTGGTCGCTGGAAGGCGACCGGATCGAAATCCGCGACGTGTCGGGGGACCTTCCTGCGGTGTCTGTGGGACTCGCCTGGCGGCGCGGATCGCCGCTGCCGAAACCGGCGCTGGACTTTATCCGGACCGCGCAGACCGCGCTGCCGAACGGCTGACAGGGTCCTTTTGATCATATTTTACACGGCCCCGTGACCTATCGGAAAAACCGATAGGTAGCTTCATCGTTTTGAATTTGTGAAATCAAAGTGTTTTTCTATTGTTGGCTCAGAAACCAGTCCGTGTGGGGAAGCACGGCGAACTTTCAGGGAGATCACCAATGAAGACATTGAAGCTACTTGGCACCTCTGCCATCGCGCTGTCGCTTGCCGTCGGCCCGGTTGCGGCCCAGGTGCAATCGCTGGGCGAGCCCGAGGGGCAAGTCAACATCGTTGCATGGCCGGGCTACATCGAGCGCGGCGAGACCATGGCCGAATTCGACTGGGTCACCAGCTTTGAAGAAGCCACCGGATGTTCGGTCGTGGTGAAAACCGCGAACACCTCGGACGAGATGGTCGCGCTGATGAACGAAGGCGGCTTTGACCTTGTCACCGCATCGGGCGACGCGTCGCTTCGTCTGGTCGCTGGCGGCCGCGTGCAGCCGGTCAACATTGACCTGATCCCGTCGTGGTCCACCGTGGACGACCGCCTGAAGGACGCACCGTGGCACACTGTCGGTGGCGTCCACTATGGCGTTCCCTATATGTGGGGCCCGAACGTTCTGATGTATAACACCGAAGTCTTCGGCGACACGCCGCCGACCTCGTGGAACGTCGTGTTCGAAGAAATGACCCTGCCCGATGGCCAGTCCAACGCAGGCCGCGTTCAGGCCTATGACGGCCCGATCCACGTGGCAGACGCGGCGCAGTACCTGATGACCCACAAGCCAGAGCTTGGGATCACCTCGCCCTACGAACTGAACGACGACCAGTATGCCGCTGCTCTGGATCTTCTGCGCACACAGCGTACGCTGGTTGGCCGCTACTGGCATGACGCCTTTATCCAGATGGACGACTTCAAGAACGAAGGCGTTGTCGCGTCCGGATCCTGGCCGTTCCAGGTTGGCCTGCTGCAGTCCGAAGGCGTGCCCGTTGCCTCGGTCATCCCTGACGAAGGTGCGACCGGCTGGGCCGACACCACGATGATGCACGTCGACTCGAAGAACCCGACTTGTGCGTATCTG
>JALQXR010000290.1:0-1870 GCA_023263105.1 Marivivens sp.
GCCAAGGTTCTGGAACTGGTGCTTGCCGCCGTTGAACATCGACGCCACCACATGGGGCACGCCTTCGCCCCCCATCTGCGCGTAGCCCACGGTGCTGCGATCCATCCAGCCCGCCATGACATGGCAGCCGATGCCGCTGGCCGCGGTCGAGCCTTCGGGCACGCGGGTCGAGGTGTTATGCGGGCAGCCCGAGCAGAAATAGGGCGTCCGCGTCGCGCCCGGCACCGCGATCACCGGCGCCGGCGTTTCGGTCAGTGCAGCGGCTTTGGCGGGCAGGTTTTCTTCGGGAAAGAACGGGTGCAGGCGCGCGGCCACCGCTTCGACCAGCATGAGCGGGCCCAGCTCTCCGGTCCAGGGGATCAGCGGCTCGCCGTTGTGGTCGTATTTGCCGACCATCCGGCGGGGTTTGTCGCCGGGGTAGTCGTAGAAATACTCTTTGAACTGGCTTTCGATGATGCCGCGCTTTTCCTCGACGACCAGCACCTCTTGCTTGCCGGACACGAACTGCAGCGCGCTTTTTCGGGCCAGCGGCCAGACCATGCCGACCTTATAGATGTCGATCCCCAGACGCCGACAGGCGGCCCCGTCCAGCCCCAGCAGCCGGAGCGCCTCCATCAAGTCCAGATGCGCCTTTCCGGTTGTGACAAAGCCGAAATGGGCGTCGGGCAGGTCGTAGATGCGGCGGTCGATCGGGTTCGCATCGGCAAAGGCCCGCACCGCGCGCAATTTGTGCTGGATGCGGGTCTCGATCTCGGGGCTGGGCAGGTCCGCGCTGCGGATATGCAGGCCTCCGGGGGGCAGGTCGATTTTCGGCAGCACAAAGGTCCGGTCCGGCCCCAGAGTTACCGACCGCGCGCTTTCGACGGTCTCGGAAATTGCCTTGAACCCGACCCACGTCCCCGAGTAGCGCGACAGGGCCAGACCGTATTCCCCGAACTCCAGATACTCTGACACCGAGGCCGGATTCAGCGTCGGCATGAACCACGCCATGAACGCGACGTCGGACTGGTGCGGCATCGAGGAACTGACGCAGCCGTGGTCGTCGCCCGCCACCACCAGCACGCCACCCTTGCGCGATGAACCATAGGCGTTCCCGTGTTTCAGCGCGTCGCCCGACCGGTCCACCCCCGGACCTTTGCCGTACCACATCGAAAACACGCCCTCGACCTCGCAGGACGGGTCCAGCACGGCCTGCTGCGCGCCCAACACCGCCGAGGCGCCAAGGTCTTCGTTCACCGCGGGCATGAACCGGATGTTGTCCGCCGCAAGCCGGTCCTTGGCCCGCCACATCTCTAGGTCAAGAGCCCCCAGCGGCGAACCGCGATAGCCCGACACAAAGCCCGCCGTTTTCAGCCCCGCGGCGCGGTCCCGACGCGCCTGATCCATCATGATCCGGACCAGAGCCTGCGTTCCGGTCAGAAAGACGCGGCCCGCGTCGCGGTCATAGCGGTCCTGAAGGCGATAGCCGTCATCGGGCAACAGAAGGTCTTTCATCGGGGCACCTGTATGGAAATCTGCCGCGATGATATGCCGGATGGTGTGGATATTCCGACCATTTGCGGCCATACTCTTGGCGATAGCCGCCCATCTTATCCGCCAAACATCCCCAAACCGGAAAATTCAACCAATGCAGCTAGACGATAGGGACCGCCGGATTCTTGCTCTTTTGCAGCGGGACAGCCGGATATCCAATGCCGACCTCGCCGCCGAGGTGGGGATGTCTCCGTCGGCGCTTTGGCGCAAGGTGCGCGCGTTAGAGTCCGAGGGTCTGATCACCCGATACGGGGTGGTCGTGGACCCTGCCGCCGCCGGCTTGGGCTTCGAGGCCATCGTCCACGTCCAACTGGTGCGCCACGACCCCGACCGCATC
>JALQXR010000290.1:1880-2133 GCA_023263105.1 Marivivens sp.
GCATCACCGAGTTCATCCGCGCGATCGACGGCAACAGTCAGGTGCAGGAATGTTACGCCACCACGGGGCGCGCGGATTACCACCTGCGGGTCCTGTGCAGGGATATCGACACCTACAACCGATTTCTGGAAGGCTTCCTGTTCCGTCTGCCCGCCGTGGCAAGCGCGCAGACGAATGTTGTGCTTCGCCGGTTGAAGACCGACCAGCCGATCACCCCGCCCTAAGCGGACCGGCGCTAGTCGTAGCTGCGAAG
>JALQXR010000028.1 GCA_023263105.1 Marivivens sp.
GATCAGCCCGCCATAATCAAAGGGCAGCGGCGGCGCTTCGTTGGACCGGACATAGGGAATTCCCAGCCCGCCCCCCAGATCCAGCCTCTCGATGCTGTGCCCCTCGGCGCGCAATACCTCGGTCAGGTCCGCCACGCGGCGATAGGCGGCCTCGAACGGCGCAAGGTCGGTCAGCTGGCTGCCGATGTGGACGTCGATACCGACGACCCGCAACCCCGTCAGACGGGCGGCGTGGGCATAGACCTCTTTGGCGCGGCTGATCGGGATGCCGAATTTGTTTTCCTTTTTGCCGGTCGCGATCTTTGCGTGGGTCCTTGCGTCGACGTCGGGGTTCACGCGAATGGTGATCGGAGCGACCTTTCCCAAAGCAAGGGCGACCTCGTTCAGGGCCTCCATCTCTGGCTCGCTTTCAACGTTGAACTGTTTGATCCCGCCGTCCAGAGCGACCCGCATTTCGTCCCGCGTCTTGCCGACGCCTGAAAACACAATCTTGTCCGGATCGATGCCCGCGGCGCGCGCGCGCAGGTACTCTCCGACCGACACGACATCCGCGCCGGCACCGGCATCGCCCAACAGCTTTAGCACCGCCTGGTTCGACAGCGCCTTCATCGCGAAGCAGACCGAATGGGGCATGCCGTCCAGAGCCTCGGAAAACAGGTTCAGGTGGCGCAAAAGCGTGGCCGAGGAATAGACGTAGAACGGTGTCCCGACAGCCGCTGCGATTTCAGCCAGAGCCACGTCCTCGGCATGCAACTGACCGTCGCGATAAATAAAATGATCCATGCCGCGCCTTACTTTCCGCCGTGAAAACTTCTGATGAACAGGTAAAGGGGCAGCCCGCAGCTTACTCCGATACCGAATGTCGCGGGGATCGCCAGCAGGCCCGCCCATGCACGTCGCTGGACGGATTCGACAACGCACCAGACGGTCAAAGCGACCGCAGCGATGGTCAGGTCCCAGACCAGCCCACTGGACGCCGCATTGGCGTGCCAGGCATCGACCATGCGCATCAGGCTAAAGCCGTTTTCGTTGAACCACTGCAGAAAGTAGGACATCGGGTGAATCGTGCCCCAGATCGCCAGCCCCAACCAGATCAACCGCATATCCCGTTCCTTTGACTTAGCTATCCGAAGCGTTTGCCTCGACCGGCCGATGTGGCGGGCCGTCTGCCCCACAAGAACTAAGCGCCAGAACGGCGAGGACCAGCAGAACCTTCATTCCAGTATCTCCTTCCAGCGGGCGACCTGTTCGCGGACACGCGCAGGTGCGGTGCCGCCAAAGCTCATCCGGCTGGCGACCGAGTTTTCGACCCCCAGCACGTCGAACACGTCGTCGCGGATACCGTCGTGGACGGATTTCATCTCGGCAAGGGTCAGTTCCGGCAGATCGCAGCCCTTTTTCTCGGCTGCGGCGACCAAAGCGCCGGTGACGTGGTGCGCGTCGCGGAACGGCAGTCCCAGTTCGCGGACCAGCCAGTCGGCCAGATCGGTTGCGGTGCTGAACCCGCTGGCGGCCGAGGCACGCAGATTGTCGCGCTGCGGGGTCATGGTTTCGACCATGCCGGTCATCGCGGCCAAGGCCAGCATCAGGTTGTCGGCGGCGTCAAAGACCTGTTCCTTGTCTTCCTGCATGTCCTTGGAATAAGTCAGCGGCAGGCCCTTCATGACCATCATAAGGGCCGCGTTGGCCCCAAAGATCCGCCCCAGCTTTGCGCGGATCAGTTCGGCTGCGTCGGGGTTCTTTTTCTGCGGCATGATGGACGAACCCGTCGACCACTGGTCCGACATCATCACGAAACGGAATTGGGCCGAGGACCAGATCACCAGTTCTTCCGCAAAGCGGCTCAGGTGCATCGCGCAAATCGACGCGGCAGCAAGGTATTCAAGCGCAAAGTCGCGGTCGGACACGCTGTCTAGACTGTTTGCCGTGGGGCCATCAAAGCCAAGCGCGACTGCGGTCGCGTGGCGGTCGATGGGGAAGGACGTGCCCGCCAGCGCCGCGGCGCCCAGCGGCGACAGGTTCATCCGTTTGCGCGCATCCGCGAACCGCGACCGGTCGCGGGCCAGCATTTCGACATAGGCCAGCATATGGTGACCCCAAGTGACGGGTTGGGCCGTTTGCAGATGGGTAAACCCGGGCATGACCCAATCCGCGCCCGCTTCGGCCTGCTGGACAAGAGCCTTCATCAGGGCGGTCAGCGCTTCGTCGGCTGCGTCGCATTGGTCGCGCACCCACAACCGGAAATCCACCGCGACCTGATCGTTGCGGCTGCGGGCCGTGTGCAGACGACCTGCCGGCTCTCCGATCAGCGCCTTCAGTCGCGCCTCGACGTTCATGTGGATGTCTTCCAGCGCGGTCGAGAATTCAAACGTGCCCGCGTCAATTTCTGACAAAACGGTGAGCAGGCCTTCCCGAATGGCTTCCGCATCCTTATCCGTAATGATGCCCTGCGCCGCCAACATCGCGGCATGGGCCCGCGAACCTGCGATGTCCTGCGACGCGAGCCGCTTGTCGAACCCGATCGAGGCGTTGATGGCCTCCATGATCGCGTCCGGTCCGGCGGCGAAACGGCCGCCCCACATCTGGTTCGAGGTCTTAGTCATGCGAGGAGGTCCCATGCGGATAGTTAAATCAGCAGTTGTCTATACGGCCCTAAGCCTTATGGCAAACGCCGCAGTGGCTGAGGGGACGGACATATCCGCGCTGCGGTCCGGCGACATGATGAAGCTGACGATCCACTCGGCGCCCATCTCTGCCTCGGACGACACCTTTACAGCCGAAACTGGCGAAGAGCTGTCGATTTCGGATTTCAGCGGGCAGATCGTCCTGATGAATTTCTGGGCGACATGGTGCGCCCCCTGCCGAGAGGAAATGCCGTCGCTTTCGGCTCTGCAGTCTGAACTGGGTGGTGCGGACTTTGCCGTGGTGACAATCGCGACCGGCCCCAATCCGGCTCCGGCTATGGCGCGGTTCATGGACGAAGAAGGGATCGATAACCTGCCGCTTCATACCGATCTGCGCCAACAGTTCGCGCGGTCGATGGGCGTGATGGGATTGCCGGTGACCGTGATACTGGACCGCAACGGCCAAGAGATCGCGCGCCTGCAGGGCGATGCCGATTGGGCATCCGACAGCGCTCGGGCGATCTTTGCGGCGCTGATCGCGGCAGAGTAACCTTGCCCTTGCGGTGACGGATCGGTCGACTAGTGTCAGGCCGAATGAACCGCTTGGATATTGCCATGTCTCCCGTCTTTGCCCTGCCGACCGAACCTTCCGTTCCGCTTTACATCGTTTCGCCGGACACGTTGCCCGCCGTTCTGGATGCATTGCCCGAACCTTCGCGGGCGTGGGCCGTGGCGCAGGGGTACAAGCCAACCCCCGGAGCCGCGATTGCCTTGCCCGACGGATCGGGCGGAGTCGCCGCGGCGCTTGCGGGTATCGGTTCGGGTGACGCTCGGGCGCGTGGCCGCTTTCACGCGGGCGCGGCTGCGTCAAAGCTCCCTGCGGGTGCGTATCGGATCGCCAACGACATCGACCCGACACTGGCCGAAGAAACCGCGTTGGGCTGGCTGTTGGAAAGCTACCGGTTCGACCGCTACAAAGACCAATCCGCCGCAAAGGCCCGCCTGATCGCGCCCGCCAACATCGATGCGGCCCGCGTGACCGCCATTGCCGAAGGCGAATGTCTGACGCGGGACCTGATCAACACACCCGCCTCCGATATGGGTCCTGACGAACTCGAAGCGGCGGCGCGGGCGCTGGCCAGCCGTCACGGCGCGGAAATCGCGGTGACCAGCGGCGACGCGCTGCTGGACCAGAATTTTCCGATGATCCATGCGGTCGGGCGGGCCTCGACCCGCGCGCCCAGGCTGATCGACATCGTCTGGGGCACCGAAGGTCCGGCTCTGACTCTGGTGGGCAAGGGCGTTTGCTTTGACACCGGTGGACTGGATATCAAACCGGCGTCTTCGATGGGGCTGATGAAGAAAGACATGGGCGGCGCGGCAACGGTGCTGGGTCTGGCCCATATGATCATGGCCCTTGGGCTGAAGCTGCGCCTGCGGGTGCTGATACCGGCTGTCGAAAACAGCATTTCCGGCAATGCGTTCCGCCCGCAGGACGTGCTGACCAGCCGCAAGGGCCTGTCGGTCGAGATCAACAACACCGATGCCGAAGGGCGGCTGGTGCTGGCGGATGCGCTTGCCCTCGGGGCCGAAGGCGCACCGGATCTGATGGTGTCGATGGCGACGCTGACCGGCGCGGCCCGAGTGGCCGTGGGCCCCGACCTTGCGCCGTTCTATACCGACGACGACAGCGCGGCGGCGACGCTTGCGCAAAGTGCGGCAGCGGTGGCCGACCCCGTCTGGCGGATGCCGTTCCACGCCCCGTACGAGGCATTGATCGAACCCGCCATCGCCGATCTGGACAACGCTCCGGGAGGAGGCATGGCCGGTTCGATCACGGCGGCCCTGTTCCTCCGCAGATTTGCCAGCCCCGCCCCCTATATGCATTTCGACATCTACGGCTGGCAGCCGACCGCCGCAGCCGGTCGCCCCAAGGGCGGCGTCGGACAAGGCGCGCGCGCGTTGCTGGACGCTCTGCCGAAATTGCTGGGGCAGTAATGGATCGTCGACAGACACCGTTCAACGGCACGGTCGCCGCAAAAGGCTGGGAAACCCGCGTCGACGCGGCGCGATATGTCGATCCCGTCCCGCACCGCTGCGTGGCGGTGGTGTCAGAGCTGCGGTCGGACCCTTCGGACGATGCGCCGCGCACATCAGAAATGGTGAACGGCGAAGCCTTCGATGTCATCGATACGCAGAACGGATGGTGCTTTGGGCAGTGTGCGGGCGATGGCTATGTCGGTTGGGTTCGCGCCTTGGCGCTTGGTCCCGCGCACATCATCCAACCCAGTCACAAGATCATCAACAGGCATACCTTGCTTCGCGGCCAACCCGATCTGAAAGGCCCCGACCGCCCGCTGCGCCTGCCCTATGGCACGCTGCTAGAAGCCACTGACACCGCGCGGGACAAAAGCCGCGTCGACTGGACCCGCGTCCGGATCGGCACCCAAGCCGAAGCCGTTTCTGCCGACGAAACCCTTTTGCACGAAGGCTGGGTACCCAGCCGCCACCTTGCCCCGCTCGACCGGCTCGAAACGGATCCGACCGCCGTGGCAAGGCTGTTGCTGGGGACCCCTTATCTTTGGGGCGGCAAGTCGTCTTTCGGACTGGATTGCTCTGCGCTGGTGCAGTTTTCATGGGGCGCCTGTGGCGTCGCGCTGCCCCGTGACAGCGACCAGCAAAGGAACGGCACAGGAGAGGCTCTGGACGACGCGACCCGCCTGCGGTCGGGCGACCTGATTTTCTGGACCGGCCACGTTGCGATGATGCTGGACGACAGGCTGATGATCCATGCCAACGCGCACCACATGGCGGTCGCGATCGAACCGCTTGCGGAAACCTGCGCACGGATCGAAGCCGCTGGCGGAGGGCCGGTCTTGCGTCGCCTCAGGGTCGGATAAGGCCAGCTTTTTGGCGGGGCTTGCAGAAGAACAAAACAAGCACGATTATGGGGCCTCGCAGGAGAACCGCCATGCATAACAATCGCCCAGACCAGATGCCGATGACCCAGTCCGCGCCGCACAAGCGGGACAAGCTCGAGGGCGGCAAGGCCTTTGTCATGCATACCGAATTCCAGCCTGCAGGCGACCAGCCGACCGCGATCAGGGAACTGGCCGGCGGCGTAAGAAACGGCGAACGGGATCAGGTGCTATTGGGCGCGACCGGAACGGGTAAGACCTTTACGATGGCCAAGATCATCGAGGAAACCCAGCGCCCCGCGATCATCCTTGCCCCGAACAAAACACTCGCCGCCCAGCTTTATGGCGAATTCAAAGGCTTCTTCCCTGAGAATTCGGTCGAGTATTTTGTCAGCTACTATGACTACTACCAGCCCGAAGCCTACGTCCCGCGGTCGGACACCTATATCGAGAAGGAAAGCCAGATCAACGAACAGATCGACCGCATGCGCCACTCGGCCACGCGGGCGCTGCTAGAGCGTGACGATGTGATCATCGTGGCGTCTGTGTCGTGCATCTATGGCATCGGCTCGGTCGAGACCTATTCCGCGATGACCCAAGACCTGTTTACGGGCAAAATGTACGACCAGCGGCAGGTGATGGCCGATCTGGTGGCGCAGGCGTACCGGCGGAATGACGCGGCCTTTGCGCGGGGCAGCTTCCGTGTTCGGGGCGACAGTCTTGAAATCTGGCCCGCCCACCTGGACGATCGCGCATGGCGGCTGTCGTTCTTCGGAGAAGAGCTAGAGGCAATCACCGAATTCGACCCGCTCACCGGCAAAAAGACCGACTCGTTCGAAAAGGTCCGCGTCTACGCCAACAGCCACTACGTCACTCCGCGCCCGACCATGCAGCAGGCCATCAAAGGTATCCGCGAAGAACTGCACAAGCGGCTGAAGCAGCTGGAAGGCGAAGGCAAACTGCTGGAAGCCCAACGTCTGGAACAGCGCACGAATTTCGATCTGGAAATGCTGGAAGCCACGGGCGTCTGCAACGGGATCGAAAACTATTCGCGCTATCTGACAGGCCGCGCCCCCGGAGAGCCGCCGCCCACCCTGTTCGAATTCATTCCCGACAACGCCATCGTCTTTGCCGACGAATCCCACGTTTCGGTGCCCCAGATCGGCGGCATGTATCGCGGCGACTACCGGCGTAAATTCACGCTGGCCGAACACGGCTTCCGCCTGCCGTCCTGCATGGACAACCGGCCCCTGAAGTTCGAGGAATGGGATGCGATGCGCCCCCAGTCGGTGTTCGTCAGCGCCACGCCCGCGGCTTGGGAACTGGAACAGACCGGTGGCGTCTTTACCGAACAAGTCATTCGCCCGACCGGACTCCTTGATCCGATGGTCGAGATCCGCCCTGTCGAAATGCAGGTCGACGACCTGCTGGACGAAGTGCGCAAAGTCTCTGCCGCCGGTTTCCGGACTCTTGTCACCACGCTGACCAAGCGGATGGCAGAGGATCTGACCGAATACATGCACGAACAGGGCATCCGTGTGCGCTATATGCATTCGGACATCGACACCATCGAACGGATCGAAATCCTTCGGGACCTGCGGCTGGGCGCGTTTGACGTTCTGGTCGGGATCAACCTGCTTCGCGAAGGGCTTGATATTCCGGAATGCGGACTCGTTGCCATTCTGGACGCCGACAAGGAAGGCTTTCTGCGGTCCGAGACGTCGTTGATCCAGACCATCGGCCGCGCCGCCCGTAACGCCGAAGGCCGCGTTATCATGTATGCGGACCGGATCACCGGCAGCATGGAGCGCGCCCTGCGGGAAACCGAACGTCGCCGCGAAAAGCAGGTGGCCTATAACCTTGAACACGGGATCACCCCCGCCACGGTCAAAAAGAACGTCGATGACATTTTGGCGGGGCTTTACAAAGGCGACACCGACCAGTCCCGCGTCACGGCCAAGATCGACAAGCCGCTGCACGGCGCCAACCTTGAAACCGTGCTGGACGGACTCAGGATGGATATGCGGAAGGCCGCGGAAAATCTGGAATTCGAAGAGGCCGCGCGCCTCCGCGATGAAATCAAGCGGCTAGAGACCGTGGACCTGTTGGTCTCCGAAGATCCGTTGGCGCGCCAGTCCGCGATTGATGACGCGGTCGTGGAAAGCAAGAAAGCCAGCGGTCGCAGCACGGCAGGCCGCGCGGGTCAGCGCGGCGGGAACAAGCGACGCGGCAGATAGCCAGACGCGGCTCAGCGCAGGACGTGAACCCCGCATTTGGCATGACGGACCACCCGCGACGCGGTCGACCCAAGAAAATAGTCCTGCAGCCCGGGCCGGTGCGACGCGATAACGATCAAATCGTTCTGATGGCTTTGGGCCCATTCCAGAATCGTGCGCCCCGCGTGACCCGAAACGACATGGGCCTCGGCACCCGCGACGGTTGACGCGACTTCGACCAATGCCTTCTCGGCCTGAGCGCGGGCGTTTTCCCGAAATCCGTCGGGCAGGTAATTCGACGCGTACTCGGGGATCTCCTCGAAGACATGCAGGATCGAAATCTTTGCGCCTTTCGAAGCGAGCAGTTGCGCCACCTTGATCGACGGGGCCGATTCGTGTGCGTTGTCGAAGGCAATCGGGACGAGAATATTGCTGTACATGACCAATCCTTTCCATCCTTGGTCCGTCCATGATGGCACCAAAGCGGGCGGGCAGCCTTGATCCACATCAGACAATTCCGGCTGTTCCCGAGCCCGGATTCCGCGCTTGTTCGGGCCATTCGGGACGCTTGACTCCGTCTGGGTGACTCGGCAGAAAAGTCAAATAATGTGGGGTCGTAGCTCAGTTGGGAGAGCGCGTCGTTCGCAATGACGAGGTCAGGGGTTCGATTCCCCTCGGCTCCACCAAACACCCTTTCATCCACCGTCCTTGGCCCGATTTTTCCGGCGTTGCGTTTACTTTGGTAAAAGAACGGTAAACCGGCCGTTCACCTGATCTTAAGGTTAACTGCCCATAAACATTGCAGAAATTAACAAAGGTTTCTTTGCAATGTCGGATATTCAGCTCTTCGAAGATCACGCCGGTTTTTCGGTGTCCCACGATGACACTGGTGCCGGAGCCCGCCTGTACCGGACATGGACAAAGCGGTTTTGCGACCTCGTTATCAGCGCGGTACTGCTTCCCGTCATCGCGCCGGTGGTGGCCGTTTTGTGGGCGCTTGTGCGTTTGGACGGCGGACCCGCGATCTATGCGCAGCGCAGGGTGGGCAGGAACGGAACCTCTTTCGTTTGTTACAAGCTGCGGACGATGGTGGTCGATGCGGACCGCGTTCTGGCAGAGCTGATCGCCAGCGACCCCGCCGCAAAGGAAGAATGGGATCGCTACCAAAAGCTGGCCGACGACCCGCGGATCACGCCTGTCGGGCGGTTCCTGCGCCGGACCAGTCTGGACGAACTGCCCCAGATTCTGAATGTGCTAAAGGGCGACATGAGCCTGGTTGGGCCGCGGCCCTTTACCGAATGCCAAACAGAAATTTACTTGTCTTGCGGCGGTCGCAGCTATTTCGACATGCGTCCGGGCATCACCGGCGAGTGGCAGGTTAACGGGCGCCACTGCACCAGATTCTCGACCCGCGTCCAATTCGACGAAGCCTACGGAAAGACCATCAGCTTTCTGAATGACATTCGGCTGCTGATCGGCACCGTCGGCTGTGTGCTGCGGATGACCGGCCGCTAGGTCGCGTCATTCGACCACTCGGATCAGCTTTCTTTCCAGAACGGACAGAACCTGACGTAGATCGTTGCCGCGCCTCAGCACTTGCCCTTCGGCACCGACAACCGCGAATTGTCCCTGCCGGAGCCGGAGCGCGGGCCGCTTTTCGATCCGGTAGAGCGGCGTCTCGGCGGTGCGGCGGAACACGGAAAAAACAGCGAGGTCGCGCAGACAGGATATCCCGTAATCGCGCCACTCGCCCGCCGCCACCATGCGCCCATAAAGCCCGAGAATCACCGAAAGCTCTGTCCGGTGGAAAGCCACCTGCTCTTTGGCCGTCACAGGGAAAGTCGTTGGGGACTGGACCGTCATGTCTCCAGATTTGCCCCATTTCTCGCGCAAATCAAGTCGTCCCAAAGACTAGCCGCAACGGATCGACGCGATCTCCTCGTTCGTGCCAATCATGAAATTGATCCGCTCGGCGGCGAAATCCATCGTGACGATATCGTTCGGGCGCAGGATCCGGATCGACCGCATGATCAGGACCCGCTCAAGCGCGGTGGCCGGTTGCCCGATCAGATAGGCATAGGGCCGCGCGCCGCAGGTATCGGCACCCTCTGGCGGCAGGGTCGGGCCCGGCACCGCATCGACCGCCGGTTCACCACAGGCGGCAACGAATAGCATAAGGATCAATAGTCGACGCATAGCCGCAGATTGCCCTGCGACAGCCGTTTCCGGCAAGGTGCCGCAAGCAGGAACTTGAATCGGGGCGGAACTGTCGTAGGCTCCCCGAAACAGGGAGACTAATATGCGTACCAAAGCCGCCGTCGCACTTGCAGCCGGAAAACCGCTGGAAATCATGGATGTGAACCTAGAGGGCCCCAAAGCGGGCGAGGTTCTGGTTGAAATCAAAGCCACCGGCATTTGTCACACAGACGAATTCACCCTTTCGGGCGCAGATC
Source organism: Marivivens sp. (assembly GCA_023263105.1). GTDB lineage: Bacteria > Pseudomonadota > Alphaproteobacteria > Rhodobacterales > Rhodobacteraceae > JALQXR01. Next base: position 10,212 of record JALQXR010000028.1, read on the forward strand.
CCGAAGGCATGTTCCCCGCCATTCTGGGGCACGAAGGCGCGGGCGTCGTGTTAGAGGTCGGCCCCGGCGTGAAAAGCCTGAAACCGGGGGATCATGTCATCCCGCTGTACACGCCAGAATGTCGCGAATGTGAATACTGTCTGAACCCTAAGACAAACCTCTGCCAGTCGATCCGGTCCACCCAGGGTCGGGGTGTGATGCCGGACGGAACCAGCCGGTTCTCGATGCTGGATGGGACTCCGATCCTTCACTACATGGGCTGCTCGACTTTTTCGAACCACACGGTCCTGCCGGAAATCGCGCTGGCAAAAATCCGGCCCGACGCGCCGTTCGACAAGGTCTGTTATATCGGCTGCGGCGTCACGACCGGCATTGGTGCGGTGATCAACACCGCCAAGGTCGAGATCGGCAGCCGCGCGATTGTGTTCGGGCTGGGCGGCATTGGTCTGAACGTGATCCAAGGACTTCGTCTGGCCGGAGCCGACCAGATTGTCGGCGTCGATCTGAACCCCTCAAAGCGGGCGATGGCAGAGCGCTTTGGCATGACGGATTTCGTGAACCCCGCCGAGGTCGACGGCGATCTGGTCGCCTATCTGGTCAACCTCACCAAGGGCGGCGCGGACTACACGTTCGACGCCACGGGCAACGTAAAGGTCATGCGGACCGCTCTTGAATCCGCGCACAAAGGGTGGGGTGAATCGATCATCATCGGCGTCGCACCCGCTGGGGCCGAAATCAGCACCCGACCGTTTCAGTTGGTCACCGGCCGCAGTTGGCGGGGCACCGCATTTGGCGGGGCGCGGGGCCGCACCGATGTTCCGAAAATCGTTGACTGGTACATGGACGGCAAGATCGAGATCGACCCGATGATCACCCATACAATGCCGCTTAAGGACATCAACAAAGGCTTCGACCTCATGCATGAGGGCAAGTCGATCCGCTCTGTGGTGATGTATTGATATTTGACTTTTGGGGTGAATTTGGTGGCTCTTTAAGCTCCAATTTTGCCCTATCGGCCATCGGCATCCAGAAAAAGGGAGAGCAGGCAGACTATTCCTGCCTGCTCTCGCCGCCCCACAGCGCGACCCCCGAAACGATGTTTCGCGTCGCCTCAATTTCAAAGATCGTCACCGGACAAGTGGCTGTTCGGGCCGCAAGACGGGCGGGTCTGAATCATCCCTTTGCCACAGATGTCAGCGACATTCTGGGCTATCGCCTTCGCCATCCCCGACACCCGCAGAGGGTCATAACGCTGGGCATGCTGGCGTCGCATCAGGCGGGGCTGACGGACGATGGGGGGTATCTGCTTCCTCCTGAGGCGACGTTAGAGGACTGGCTGTCGAACCAGCCCGTCTGGACCGATACAGAACCCGGAACGCGGTTCGACTATTGCAACCTTGGATACCTTTTGCTTGCGGCCTGCGCCGAGGCGATGTCCGGTCGGCATTTCGGCGACCTATCGGCAGAGTTGCTGTCCGAGCTGGGAATCCACGGCGGGTTCAACTGGTACGGCGTCGCGGACCGGACCGACCGGATCGCGACATTTCGCAAAGGCGGTGGCGAACTGACGGCACAGATAGACGCGACGGTTTCGGTCAGCGGCCCCAGTCTGCCCGACGGCAGCGAAGCGTCGCTGAGCCACTACAGGCTGGGTTGCAATCCGACGGTCTTTTCGCCGCAGGGCGGGCTGCGCACGAACCTTGTCGGCATCACGCGGCTTGCCTCTGCCGTTGGAGAAGGTCGCTTCGATACGCGCGCGTTGTGGCAGCCGGACAGCGGTGAAACCGTCGGCCCGCAAGGGGTGTTCGAGTCCTACGGAATGGGCCTGCAGATCTATGACCGGCCCCGCTTTTATCCGCGTCCGCTGATCGGGCATTTTGCAGAGGCCTACGGCTTTTTCGGCGGGGCCTTTTGGGATCAGGAACGACAGACCGCGTTTGCTTTCGGTTTCAACGGAGAGCCCGAAGGCGTGGGGAACGACTTTCGGCCAGAGGAACTGCGCACCTTTGAACTGGTTGCAAAGATGCTTGCCTAGCCGCTTGCGATTTTCGCGGAAGGGCCTACTTTAGAATCATTCCAAAGAGGTTCCCATGATACCCGGACTCACAACCCGCCGCCGTTTCCGCGATCTTTCGGATCAGGAAATCATCGCGCTTGCCATATCGTCCGAAGAGGACGACGCGCGGATCTATCGCAGCTACGCAGAGCGGCTTCGCAAGGATTTTGCCGCGTCCGCCGCCGTGTTCGACGACATGGCAAAGGAAGAAGACCTGCACCGCGAACGGCTGATTGAACTGCATCGCAAGCGCTGGGGAGAGGTCATTCCCCTGATCCGGCGGGAACATGTGTCCGGCTACTATGCCCGCCGTCCCGTCTGGCTGGTTGAAAACCTTGGGCTGGAACGCATCCGCGAAGAAGCCGCCGGAATGGAGAGGGACGCAGAGCGGTTCTATCTGGCCGCCGCGGCGCGTACCTCGGACGCAGAGACCCGCAAGCTACTGGGTGGACTTGCCGCCGCCGAAGCCGCGCATAACGCAAGGGCCGGCGACCTAGAGGAGCGGCATCTGGACGAAGGCAGCCGGACCGAGGAAGAGTCCGAAGCCCACCGCCGCTTTATCCTGACATGGGTCCAGCCGGGGTTGGCGGGGCTGATGGACGGGTCGGTTTCGACACTTGCCCCGATCTTTGCCACCGCCTTTGCGACCCAGGACACCTGGACCACGTTTCTGGTCGGCCTTGCAGCGTCCATCGGGGCGGGGATCTCGATGGGGTTCACCGAAGCCGCCAGCGATGACGGGCAGATCTCGGGCCGTGGATCGCCGGTCAAGCGCGGCTTCGCTGCGGGGATCATGACGACTGTCGGCGGTCTGGGCCACGCGCTGCCCTATCTGATCACCGACTTCTGGACCGCGACCATCATCGCATTCGCTGTCGTGTTCGTAGAGCTTTGGGCAATCGTCTGGATCCAGAACAAATACATGGAGACCCCGTTCCTGAGGGCGACGTTCCAAGTCGTTCTGGGCGGTGCGCTGGTCTTTGCGGCGGGGGCCCTGATAGGCTCGGGTTAGGCCCGATGATAGGGCCCGCCAGACAGGATCGAGGCCGCGCGGTACAGTTGCTCGGACAGCATGACCCGCACCAGCATATGCGGCCAGACCATTTTGCCGAATGACAGGGCGGCATCGGCACGGGCGCGGAACGCTTTGTCCAGCCCGTCCGCCCCGCCGATCACAAAGGCCAGATCCTGCCGGCCCTGGTCACGCCAGTTTCCAAGCTGTTCGGCAAAGGCCGGCGACGTCATGACCTTGCCGCGTTCGTCCATGATGCAAACAAGCGACCCGTTGGGGATCGCCTTTTCCAAAAGAGCCGCCTCGGACGCCATGCCGCCACCCTTCTTGTCCTCGACCTCGATGACCTGAGCGGGGCCCAGCGCCAATGCGCGGCCCGTGCGGTCGAACCGCGTCAGATAGTCGTTGATGAGGTCAAGTTCGGGGCCCGCCCGAAGGCGGCCGACCGCGACAATATGGACGCGCACCTTAGTGCGCCTTGGCCTTGCCTTCGACTTTGGAGGCCGGCAGCCACATCTTTTCGAGCTGGTAGAATTCTCGAACTTCGGGACGGAACACGTGAACGATCACGTCGCCCGCGTCGATCAGAACCCAGTCGCCAACGTCCGCGCCTTCGACCTTGCACAGGACGCCCAGCTCGGCCTTCAGCTTTTCGGTGAGCTTCTGGGAAATCGACGCGACCTGACGGGTCGAGCGGCCAGAGGCCACGATCATGTAGTCCGCCATAGAGGATTTACCCCGAAGCGGGATTTCCACCACCTCTTCGGCCTTATCATCGTCGAGAGAAGCGAGAATGACCGCGAGAACCTTTTCGCTGGTCACATTTTGCGCGTCGGTCATGGTCATACCGTCCGCAGGGGCAGCATTGGCTGCCGACATATTGAAAGACAGTTCATTGTCCTCCGGGGTTGCGCGCCGCCAGAAATCCCGACGCCGGATGAAAAAAAGGTAACAAGCAAGGGGCCGGAATTCAATAAACGCTGACCCGCTGACTGCTGTTTCGGCGCGCGATGTGACGCAATTCGGCAACCATTGCAACACCCGTCGGACCTGTTCGGCTGATTGCTGCTGGTTGGCGGTTCGATTAGGGTCGCCCGAAGCGACAACTTTTCGGACCTGTGGAATGAGCCTTCTGACTGCCCGCGCATTGGGAATTATCCTAGGGACTCCGTTGTTTTCGGGGCTGGATCTGGTCATCGCGAAAGGCGATCGGGTCGGATTGGTGGCCGCCAACGGGCGCGGCAAATCGACCTTGCTGCGGTGCCTTGCCGGCAAGTCCGAACCGACAAGCGGAGAGATCACCACAGCCCGCGGGCTTAGGATCGGACTGGTGACACAGGACGTGCCGGACGATCTGTTGGACAAGCCGCTATATGACGCCGTGCTTTCCGCGCTGCCGGACGAACAGGCCGAATACGAAAGCTGGCGGGTGGATATCGCGCTGGACGATCTGTCGGTGCCTGCCGAGCTTCGCAGCCGCCCCTTGGGCGCTCTGTCCGGCGGATGGCAGCGTGTGGCACTGTTGGCGCGGACATGGGTGACCGAGCCCGATCTTTTGCTGGTCGACGAACCGACCAACCACCTTGACCTGTCGCGGATCGGCTTGCTGCAGCGCTGGTTCGAAACGACGGCACGGGATGTTCCGGTTCTGGTGGCCAGCCATGACCGCGCGTTTCTGGATGCGGCGACCAACCGGACTTTGTTCCTGCGGCCCGAAACGTCGCGATATTTCGCGCTGCCCTACAGCCGTGCCCGCGACGCCTTGGAAGAAGCCGACGCTGCCGACGCCAGAAAATTCGAAAACGACCTGCGCAAGGCCGACCAGTTGCGTCGGCAAGCGGCAAAGCTAAAGAACATCGGCATCAACTCTGGCTCTGACCTGTTGGTGAACAAGACAAAGCAGTTGAACGAACGCGCCGAAAAACTGGAAGAGGCCGCCCGCCCTGCCCATCAGGAACGCTCGGCGGGTGTGATCAAGCTGTCGAACGCCGGAACCCACGCAAAGGCTCTGGTCGCGCTGGACGATGCCGAAGTAACGACGCCGGACGGCCAGCTTTTGTTCAAAACGGGCAAGATCTGGATCAACCGAGGCGACCGCGTTGTTGTTCTGGGCGGCAATGGCACGGGAAAATCGCAACTGCTGGAAAGGGTCGCTGCCGCCATGACCCGCGACGACGCCGACATCCGGCCAGCGGCCACCGCTGTTCTGGGCCACGCGGACCAAGGTCTGACGAATATCGACGCTTTTGCCACCCCGATCGAAGCCATCACCCATTCCAGCGATGTCGGCGACCAGCGGGCGCGCGGGCTTCTGGCAGGGGCTGGCATGTCCATCGACTTGCAGTCTTCAAAGATCGCAGCCCTGAGTGGAGGGCAACGAGCGCGGCTAGCGATGCTTTTGCTGCGGCTCCGGACACCGAATTTCTACGTGCTCGACGAACCGACCAACCATTTGGATATCGACGGCCAGGAGATGCTGGAAGACGAGCTGTGCGAACAGGGCGCCAGCTGTCTGCTGGTCAGCCACGACCGGACCTTTGTCCGCAATGTCGGCACCCGATTCTGGGAAATTCGCGGCAAGCGTCTGGTCGAAGTCGAAGACCCCGAACCTTTCTTCGAAGCCGCGCTTCGCGCCCAGTCCTAGTCGGACGCCTTTGCCGCAGCCGCCTTTACTGCCGCCGATGCCTTGCCTTCGGTCCGCAAAACCGAGCCGTCCAGCACTTTGACTTCGCGCTGCGGGAACGGGATCGAAACGCCATGCTCCTGGAACGCATCCCAAAGCGCGAGGTAGACGTTGCCTTTGATATTGGCGAGCCCCTCGGTCGGGTCCTCGATCCAGAACCGCAGAACATAGTCGACCGAGGAATCGCCAAAACCGGTGATGTGGCAGACGGTGTCTTTGTGATCCAGCACCCGTTTGACCGACTTTGCGGCTCCGATCGCGACCTTTCGGACCAGATGGGGGTCGTCGCCGTATGAGGTGCCAAAGTTCAGGTCGATCCGGACAAAGTCGTTGGAATGTGACCAGTTCACCACCTGACCGGTAATCAGGTCTTCGTTAGGGATCAGGTATTCCCGCCCGTCGCGGGTTGTGATCGACACGTAGCGCGCGCCAAGGCTGTTGATCCAGCCAAAGGTATCCCCGATGGAAATCACGTCGCCCGGCTTGATCGACTTGTCCAACAGGATGATCACACCGGACACAAGGTTCGACACCACCTTTTGCAGACCAAAACCCAGACCCACACCGATCGCGCCGGACAGGACCGCCAGACCGGTCAGATCGACGCCGACAGCCTTTAGCCCGATGAAAAAGGCCGAACCATACAGGACCAGTTGCAGGAATTTGACGGTCAGCACCCGCATCGACGGGCTAAGTTCGCTGTTGCCCTGAATGCGGGTCGATGCCGCGCTGGACACGAAGCGCGCAGCAAAGAACAGCACCCCGATGATCAGACCGCCCTGCACCACCAGCCATACCGAGATCCGCATGTCGCCCAGATGAATGGCGATGCTGTCCAATAGTTCCTCGGCTTCGGCGGTCAGGTTCAGGATCTGCAGCGTCACCCAGATCCACGCGCCCAGCCGGACAATGGTCCGCAACGCCTGGTTGCTGATCAGACGGGCCGCAAAGGCGATGATCAGCCAAGCCGTGGACAGGTTGGCGGCCACGCCAATCAGATAGGACCGCGAAGGCCATGTGACCTCTCGCATGATCCAGACGGTGACCCACGAGATGATGACAAACAGGATGAGCCGCAGCCTTTTGTGCGCAACGATCATGTATCGCATGCGCCACATCGGCCAGCCTTCTCTAGACCGCATCCAGTCGTAGATCTTTGGGCCCAGAATTTTGCAGGCGATATGAGAGGCAATCAGAAGCGCGACGATGATCAGGACTTGATACGCGTTCCATGGCCGCAACAGCGAGCCAAGAAACTCGACCGTTTCAGCCCAGAGGCCCTGACTGATCTGAACCGCATCGCGGGCCGCCTGTTGGGCAGGTTCCGCCACGGACGATGTATCGGTCGTAATTTCCTGATCCAAAATGTCCCCCAAACCTATGGGTCCATTTAGACAACCATCGCGCTTGCTCGCAAGTCACGACGAGGTCAGTCGTCGTCGCTCTGTTCAACGATTGGCTCGGGCGGGTCCGGTTTTTTCAACCGCCCCGCCCGCCAAAGCGCGTCCCGCAAGATATATTCGATCTGGCCGTTGACGCTGCGCATGTCGTCTTGGGCCCATTGAGAAATTGCCTCGAACAGATCCTCGCGGACGCGCAAGGGAAATGGCTTGCGCGCCGCCATGGTCAGTACAGGCTCCCTGTGTTGATGACGGGCGTTGGCTCAGAGCCGCTGCACAGAACGATCATCAGGTTCGACACCATCGCGGCCTTGCGTTCGGGGTCAAGTTCCAGCCCGTCGGTGGCCGACAGTTGCTTGATCGCCGCGTCCACGATGGACACCGTCCCGCGCACGATGGTTTCCCGAGCATCCAGCAGCGCCTGCGCTTGCTGCCGCTTCAGCCTGGCGGCGGCGATTTCCGTCGCATAGGCAAGGTGGTTGATCCGCGCCTCGACGATTTCGATGCCAGCGCCTTCGACACGCTCCTGAATGGCTGCCATCATCTTTTCTGCGATTTCGGCGGTGTCGCCTAGCAGGGACAGACCCTTGTGATCTTCGTTCAACCCAAAGTCATAGGGATAGGCGCTGGCCAGCGACCGGACGGCGCTTTCGGTCTGCGTCTCGACATAGTCTTCGTAGTTTTCCACCTCGAACACGGCACTGACCGGATCGATGACCCGCCAGACGACGATCGCGCTGATTTCAATCGGGTTGCCGTGGGCGTCGTTTACCTTTGACCGGTTGCTTTCAAAGTTATGCAGCCGGGTCGACACCTTGATCCGTGGAAAATAGAACGGGATCGTCCAGCGAAGCCCTGCCTCGGCGTCTGTCCCGCGATAGTCCCCGAACAAGGTCAGAACACGTGCTTGCTTTGGCTGGTTCAGGTAGAACCCCATCGCGCCCAGAACGACCGCAAGCACCCCCGCCAGCGCACTAAAAAGCGCCAGCGCGACCGCCCGCTCACCGACGGCAAACAGAAAGACCATGCCCAGCACGACCACGGTCGCCGCCCACAGGAAAAGAGCGGCCACCCCCGGCATGACAAAGGCACGGGCAGTTTTCGAATATTTGGACTCTGAAGACATTGGCATCACTCCGATATCATAATGATATTACATAATGAGCCTCCGGCGGTTTTCAATAGTGTTCCCACACGACGACCGGACCTTGCGGGACTGGGGCTTCGGGTGTATCTGCACCGCATGAACATGGTTTTCGACATATCGGACCGGTCCCGCCTGCCCTGGCGATTTTACGGGGCGACGCACACGATCCTCGCCCGAATTTGACGGGTGCTGCGCCGCGCACCGGCGCAATCGAACGCCTATTCCTGATCCATGACAGAACCGGAGAGGACCCATGTCCCCCAAGACGCTCTATGACAAAATCTGGGATGCCCACGTCGCCCACGAAGCCGACGACGGCACCTGCCTGCTCTATATCGACCGCCACCTTGTCCACGAAGTGACCAGCCCTCAGGCCTTTGAAGGTCTGCGCATGGCTGGCCGCAAAGTGCGCGCGCCGGAAAAGACCATCGCCGTGCCGGACCACAACGTGCCCACGACACTGGACCGCGCGAATGCCGCGACCATGACCGAAGACAGCCGCGTGCAGGTCGAGGCGCTGGACAAGAACGCCAAGGACTTTGGCATTCACTATTACCCCGTCAGCGACGTGCGTCAGGGCATCGTTCACATCGTCGGCCCCGAACAGGGCTGGACCCTGCCGGGCATGACCGTTGTCTGCGGCGACAGCCACACGGCGACTCATGGCGCTTTTGGCAGCCTTGCCCACGGCATCGGCACCTCCGAGGTCGAGCACGTTCTGGCGACCCAGACGCTGATCCAGAAAAAGTCCAAGAACATGAAGGTCGAAATCACCGGCAAGCTCCGCCCCGGTGTCACGGCCAAGGACATCACACTGTCCGTCATCGGCGCCACCGGCACTGCGGGCGGCACGGGCTATGTCATCGAATACTGCGGCGAAGCGATCCGCGACCTGTCGATGGAAGGCCGCATGACGGTCTGCAACATGGCAATCGAAGGCGGCGCACGCGCTGGCCTGATCGCGCCGGACCAAAAGACCTTTGACTATGTCATGGGCCGCCCCCACGCCCCCAAGGGCGCCGCTTGGGAAGCCGCTCTGACCTATTGGAAGACGCTGTTCACCGACGAAGGTGCGCATTGGGACAAGGTCATCACGATCAAGGGCGAAGACATCGCTCCGGTCGTGACCTGGGGCACATCGCCCGAGGACGTGCTGCCGATCACCGGCAACGTGCCCGCACCCGAAA
>JALQXR010000291.1 GCA_023263105.1 Marivivens sp.
TTCGTCGATCGTGAGGTCTATCAGCTCCTGCTGGCCCTCCTGCTGCCGCCGCCTCTTGTCCACCACCCCGGGATGGCCCGCCGCTGAGGCTGACCGCGCCCTCTTGGCGACCGAGGCCTGCGGTCCACTGCACCCCCCTGGAATCGATTCCTGCTCTCTGTGGTGCCTGGGGCAGCAATGCCGCACGCCGCGCTGGTGCCTGGCGCAGTCCAAGCAGGCTGGCATGCTGTGGTCTCCGCAGCGCTCGGTCATAGGCCGCCGCACCACATGCCCTACCGCATGGTGCCCACGCTGGCAGCAGTCGCGCGCCGCGCGTCGCAGGCGCTTGCAGCTGGCGCATGCCAGCAGGCCGTGGGCCTGGCAGGCACTCCCCGGAGCTGGTGCTGGGGCTGGGGGGGGGGGGCCCTGCCGCCCGCCTCCGGCTGCGGGGCCCGCTGGCGCATGCTGCCGCCCTGGAGGGTCTGCCCCGTGTACAGGCACATCTGCCGGCGCCGCTGGCTCTCCCCGGTGGGCCTGAGCCTCCAGTCGCTGTCCGCGTCGCTTGAGGAGGGCGAAGGGTAAGAGCGGGCGGTCACATCCCAGGGGCTTAGGGTACAGGTCACCGCCAAAGGTGCCTCCGCCTCCCCCCTTGGCCATGGGCGGGGGGGCCGCCGCGGCTGCGGATGCCGGTAGTAGCGCCGTGCTGAGGTGGCCATGCAGCGCCCTGTGCACCCTCGTCTGCTCCACCTCCACTGCCGTGCGGCGCGGCCTGTGCACATATGGCCTCTTGTGCCAGCCCCTAGTCCCCAGGGTCATCCTGCTCTCGCAGTAGTCCCGCAGCTCCTGCACGTGGTGCAGCATGGCCTCCCGCCTGGTGAAGTAAGGCCTCCGGTTGAGGCCACAGAGCTGCGGTCCCCCCAGCGGCACCAGAGATCCACACTTGGGCAGCGTCCCCGCGGGAAATAGCGAGCCCGCCACGACCATCTTCTGCAGGTGATTCAGGGCTAGGCGCAGCACCCTGCCCCGCTCCTGCAGGGGCAGAGAGAGTCCCCTGAACTGCGCTTGGGGCGCGCTCGGGAGCGCCCTGCCCGCATGGGCCTCAAAATCCATGGCCAGCTCCAGGTAGGTGACGGTCCCCACCTCGTCCGTCCAGACCAGCTCTCCCAACCAGGACAGGAGCTCCGACAGGAATGGCATCTCCCACGGCCACGTCGACGATGAGATCCCACTCAGCTCCAGCCCGCGCAGGCCCATAGGCGGTCTCGGCAGGGGCCCAACCAACTGGCCATACGGGTAGCCCCGGAGGCCCCGCACCAGACCCCGTGGTCCAAACAGCAAAGGGGCCTGCTGATCTACGCGCATCCGCGCCCGCAGAACCGCGAGCATCATGGCATGCAAGCACTCCACCACGCCCTGCACGGCGTCCCGGTGCTCCTCCGGGTAGTCCCTCTCCGGCAGCAGCCCACAGAGTCGCAGGCACGGCGGCCAGTCCGATCGCAGACCCAGCACTGGCGCCTGCGGGAGGGAGGCTTCTAGATCCGCCAGGTGAGTGCCCCTGGCTTCGTCCCACCGCGGGCACGCCCACAGGATATGCTCCTCATCTTCGGTGGCCCCGGTAGCGCAGTAGGGGCAGACCGCGTCCACCCGGAGGCCTCGCGCGTGGGCCCGCCGTGCTGTCCAAATGGCCCCCGCCATAGCTCCGCGCAGCAGCGACGCGTCCAGCTCATGTAGGTCCCGCAGTGCCCCCTGCACCAAATCTCGGTTGGGGCCACACCCCAAGCCCGCGAACAGCCGGGGGCGCCTGGCCGCCAGTCGGTGGGCGGCCGCGAAGCGGAGCGCATCGCGTATGGCATGGCAGAGACTCCCCCAGCTCCCTTGCAGGAAAGAGAGCGGTGTGTGTGTGTGTGTGTGTGTGTGTGTGTGATTGGACATTACAGGCAAGCAAATCGGCAAAATGAATTCGTGTTGGCATAAGGGTAGCCCGGCGGCATTCACCGGAGCTAGGGGTGCATAATGTGCACCGGTGGAGTATACATTGGGCTGGGCGGGTGGTCCTCCCCTTACCGGGTGAGGGGGGGTGGCTCGGGGTTGCCCTTAAAAAGTCGGAACACTGTGCAGAGAAGAAGGTAGCTCGTGGTCCAAT
>JALQXR010000292.1 GCA_023263105.1 Marivivens sp.
TGATCATCGGCGTGGCGGCAACCGGATTTGTCCTGTCGATGGCAAAGATCGGTCCCGACTTTCGCGCCCGCACGGTGGCCGAGCGCTGGATCCTTGGCCTGTTGGTTTTTGCCTCGACCGTTGCGATCCTGACCACGCTTGGGATCGTGCTGTCGATGGTGTTCGAGACCGGATCCTTCTTCCAGCAGTATGACTGGCGCGACTTCTTCTTCTCGACCACGTGGTCCCCGAACTTTCGCGGGAATTCGCAGCTGGGCATCCTGCCGCTCCTTTGGGGCACGCTTTACATCAGCTTTATCGCGCTGGTTTTCGCGGTGCCGATCGGGCTGTTCTCGGCCATTTACCTGTCCGAATACGCGTCGTCCCGCGTGCGCAGCTTTGCCAAGCCGATGATCGAGCTGCTGGCCGGTATCCCCACCATCGTCTACGGCCTGTTCGCGCTGATGACGGTCGGGCCGCTGCTGCGGGACTGGATCGCCCAGCCGATGGGGTTCGGCGACAGCGCGTCGTCGGTGATGACCGCAGGTCTGGTCATGGGCATCATGCTGATCCCCTTCGTGTCGTCCCTGTCCGACGACATCATCAATGCCGTGCCGCAATCGCTGCGGGACGGGTCCTATGGGCTGGGCGCGACCCAGTCCGAAACCATCCGTCAGGTCGTTCTGCCCGCCGCCCTTCCGGGGATCGTGGGTGCGATCCTTTTGGCCGCCAGCCGCGCCATCGGTGAAACGATGATCGTGGTGCTGGGCGCCGGTGCCGCCGCGCGGCTTAGCCTTAACCCGTTCGAGGCAATGACCACGGTGACCGTCAAGATCGTCAGCCAGCTGACCGGCGACACCGACTTTGCAAGCCCCGAAACGCTGGTGGCTTTCGCGCTGGGCCTGACGCTGTTTGTCATGACGCTCGGCCTGAACGTCTTCGCGCTCTATATCGTGCGTAAATACCGGGAGCAGTACGAATGACCGAAGCTGTCAAAAAGGGCCGCTCGATCCTAGAGCTGGATGACCGGACGCGCCGTCGCAACGCGGCCGAAAAGCGGTTCCGCACCTATGGTGCCGCCGCCATCATCGTCGCAATCGCCGCGCTGATCATGCTTTTGGTGTCCGTCGTCACGAACGGGGCAGGGGCCTATCGCCAAACCTATATCCAGCTGACCATCGACCTGCCCGAAGCCAAGCTGGACAAATCCGGCGTCCGCGACATGGCGGTGATGTCCAAGGTCACGACCATCGGCTACGCGCCCCTTCTAAAGGATGCGCTGGCCGCCGAGGTCGAGCGGCTGGGCATCGTCACCGACCTGTCCGCCAAGGACCTTTCCGACATGATCTCGAAAGAGGCAGCGGCAAGCCTGCGTGACAGGGTTCTGGCCAATCCCGACCTGATCGGCGGATCGGTGCAGATGTGGGTGCTGGCCGATGGCCGCACGGACGGCTTTTTCAAGGGCCGCGTCACGATGGAAAGCGCGGCTTTGGACCGCAACACCTCGCCCGAGCTGCTGGAAGTGGTCGAGCAACTGGTCGAGGCCGGCGTGATCGAAACGCGGTTCAACTGGGGCTTTCTGACCATGCCGGACGCATCGGACCAGCGGCCCGAAGCAGCCGGTCTTGGCGTGGCGATCCTTGGGTCGCTGTACATGATGATCGTCGTTCTGGCGCTGGCCCTGCCGCTGGGTGTCGCGGCCGCGGTCTATCTGGAAGAGTTCGCCGCCAAGAACCGCCTGACCGACCTGATCGAGGTGAATATCTCGAACCTCGCCGCTGTGCCGTCGATCGTTTACGGGATCCTCGGGCTTGCGATCTTTATCAACTTTGCGCATCTCAACCAGTCGTCGCCGCTGGTGGGCGGGCTGGTCCTGACGCTGATGACGCTGCCGCGGATCATCATTCCCGCGCGCGCCGCGCTAAAGTCGGTGCCGCCGTCGATCCGCGACGCGGCGCTGGGTGTCGGCGCAAGCCGGATGCAGACTGTGTTCCACCACGTCCTGCCGCTGGCACTGCCGGGCATCCTCACGGGCACCATCATCGGCATGGCGCGTGCGCTCGGCGAAACGGCGCCGCTGCTGATGATCGGCATGCGCGCCTTCATGGCCTCGCCGCCCGGCGGGTTCAGCGAG
>JALQXR010000293.1 GCA_023263105.1 Marivivens sp.
CAAGGCCCGCGCGCAGCTTAAGCAGCTTGCCGACGACTATGAACTGAGCGTGGACCCCGATGCGATCGTCGAGGAAATCGGCGTCGGCATGCAACAGCGGGTCGAGATCCTTAAGGCATTGTATCGCAAGGCAGATATCCTGATCCTTGACGAACCTACCGGCGTGCTGACCCCCGCCGAGGCGGACCAGTTGTTCCGCATCCTCCAGCGCCTGAAGGAAGAGGGCAAAACGATCATCCTGATCACCCACAAGCTGCGCGAGATCATGGAAATCACCGACGAAGTCAGCGTGATGCGACGCGGCGAAATGGTCGGCCATGTAAGCACCTCCAAGACCTCGCCGCCGGAACTGGCGGAAATGATGGTTGGCCGAAAGGTGCTGCTGCAGGTCGAAAAGGCACCCGCAAAGCCCGGCGAAACGGTGCTTGAGGTCAAGAACCTGAATGTCACCGACAGCTTTGGTGTCCAGCGCCTGAAAGACGTGTCGTTCACCATCCGGGCGGGCGAAATCCTTGGGATCGCTGGCGTGGCGGGCAACGGTCAGTCCGAACTGCTAGAGGTGCTGGGCGGATACGAACGCGGCACGGGTCAGATCAAGCTGAACGGAACGGCGCTGGACCTGACGGGCGCCCATTCCGACGGCCAGACCCGCCGCGCGCGCGGCATCGCCCATGTCCCCGAAGACCGCCAGCGCGAAGGGCTGGTCATGGACTTTGCCGCTTGGGAAAACGGGGCGCTGGGATATCACAACGATCCGAAATTCCAGAAGAACTGGTTCGTGATGGACCATGCCGCGATGCGCGCTGACATGGCCGAAAAGATGGCCCGTTTTGACGTCCGCCCCCCGAACACAGAGCTGAAGGCCTCTAGCTTCTCGGGCGGGAACCAGCAAAAGATCGTCGTCGCCCGAGAAATCGAACGGAACCCCGATCTGCTGCTGGTCGGCCAGCCGACCCGCGGCGTGGACATCGGCGCGATCGAGTTCATTCACAAACAGATCGTCGCCCTGCGCGACTCGGGCAAGGCGATCCTGCTGGTGTCCGTCGAACTGGACGAGATCATGAGCCTGTCGGACCGCATCGCGGTCATGTTCGACGGTCGCATCATGGGCGAACGCGATCCGGCCAAGACGAATGCAAAAGACCTTGGCCTGTTGATGGCCGGTATCGGCGGGGAGGCTGCGTAATGGAAAAGATGCCAAAATGGGCTGACGTCGTGCTCATCCCCTTTGTGTCGCTTATGCTGGCGGCGATCATCTCGGGCGTGGTGCTGGCGGCGACGGGGCACAACCCGCTGAGAGCGCTGTGGATCATGGTCGAGGGCGGCTTTGGCAACGCCAAGAACTGGGGCTATACGCTCTATTATGCCACCAACTTTATCTTTACCGGCTTGGCTGTGTCGGTCGCGTTCCACGCCCGCATGTTCAATATCGGTGGCGAAGGGCAGGCCCTGTTGGGCGGGGTCGGCGTAGCGCTGGCCTGTCTGTTCATCCCGTGGCCGCATTGGACGCTTGCACTGGTCGGCGCGGTCGCGCTGTCCGCCGCGTTCGGAGCCTTCTGGGCCGCCATTCCCGCGTTTCTGCAGGCAAAGCGTGGCAGCCACATCGTGATCAACACGATCATGTTCAACTTTATCGCCTTTGCGCTGATCAACTACCTGCTGGTCGAAGTTCTGAAACCCGCAGGCTCGATGGAGCCCGCAACCGGCAGCTTCCCTGCCGCAACCCATCTGCCCAGCTTTGCGGATATGTTCAGCGTCTTCGGCATCTCATTCCCGACCGATGCCCCCGCGAACTTTGCCTTCCTGCTGGCGCTGCTGTCGTGCTGGCTGGTCTATGTGCTGATCTGGAAAACCCGCATTGGTTACCAGATCCGCCAGTTCGGCCATTCCGAGCCCGCCGCCCGCTATGCAGGTGTTTCGGCCACCAAAATCATCATGGTGTCGATGATCATCTCGGGCGCGCTGGCTGGCATGATGAGCGTCAACAACGTGATGGGTGAAGCCGAACGTCTGGTTCTGAACTCGGCCGAGGGGGCGGGCTTTATCGGCATCGCCGTGGCGCTGATGGGCCGCAACCATCCGGTCGGCATTCTGAT
>JALQXR010000294.1 GCA_023263105.1 Marivivens sp.
TGCTGGCCGATGCCGAGGACGTGAATTCCAGCCATGATTTCGGCAACGATCTGATCCCCGACATCGTCAAGAACGGCAAGGCGATGGCCCACCGTTTCGACGAAAGCTGCGTGCGTGCTCCGGGGGCGACGGCCTATTGGAAGGACGTTGGAACGGTCGACGCCTTCTGGGAGGCAAACATCGACCTGACCACCTTTACGCCCGAACTGAACCTCTGGGACAAGGACTGGCCGATCTGGACCTATGCCGAAAGCGTGCCGCCCGCGAAATTCATCCACGACGAAAAGGACCGGCGCGGCATGGCGATTTCGTCGATGGTGTCGGGCGGCTGTATCATCTCGGGGACTGTGGTGCGCAATTCGCTGCTGTTTACCGAAGTGCACACCAATTCCTACGCCGTTCTGGACCATGCGGTGGTGCTGCCTTACGTGACCGTGAACCGCTCGGCACGGCTGCGAAAGGTCGTGATCGACCGTGGCGTGACCATCCCCGAAGGGCTGGTCGTGGGCGAGGATCCCGATGAAGACGCAAAGTGGTTCCGCGTGACCGAAAAGGGCACCACGCTGATCACCCAGTCCATGGTCGACCGCTGGTCCGCCGCGCAATGAGCCTGTCGGTCCTCTCTGTCGCGTCCGAATGTGCCCCGCTGGTGAAAACCGGCGGGCTGGCGGATGTCGTGGGCGCCCTGCCCGCCGCCATCGCGCCCGAGGGGATCACGATGCGCACCCTGCTGCCCGGGTACCCGGCGGTGCTGGCGGCGCTTGGCTCGACACAGGTCGTGGCGGATCTGGGTCCGATGTTCGGAGGTCCGGTGCGTCTTTTGGCCGGAACCGGCGGCGGGCTAGAGCTTTTGGTGGTGGAGGCCGCGCATCTTTATGACCGTGCGGGCAACATCTACCTTGGTCCCGATGGCCGCGACTGGTCCGATAACCCGCAGCGGTTCGCGGCCCTGTGCCGTGCCGCCGCGATCATCGCGCGGGATGGGGCTGACGGCTGGACGCCGGACGTGATCCACGGGCACGACTGGCAGGCGGGGCTGGTGGGCGATTACCTGCTGGCAGACGGAACCCGGACTCCGGTGGTGATTACGGTCCACAATATCGCCTTCCATGGGCTGGCCGATCCGTCCTTGATCGGGACCTTGGGTCTGGACCCGCGCCGCTACACCCGCGAGGGCTATGAATACTGGGGCAAAGTGTCGGCGCTGAAGGCAGGGCTGCTGACCGCCACCCGCCTGACAACAGTGTCCCAGACCTATGCCGACGAACTGATGACCCCCGAATTCGGGATGGGGCTGGACGGCGTCATGCGCCACCGCCGCGACGCGCTGTCGGGAATCGTCAACGGCATCGACGAAGACGTCTGGAACCCCGCGACCGATCCAGACATCACCCCCTATAAGACACCGGCAAAGAAGGCCGCGAACAAGGCCGCCCTGCGGGCCGAATTCGGCCTGCCCGACAGCGACGGCCCGCTCTGCGTGGTGGTTTCGCGGCTGACGCATCAAAAGGGGCTGGACCTGCTGCTAGAGGCGCTGCCGACCCTGACCGCGCGCGGCGGGCAGCTGGCGATCCTCGGGTCCGGCGATGCGACGCTCGAATCCGCCTACCGCGCCGCGGCCAACGATCCCAATGTCGGCGTCCGGCTGGGCTATGACGAAGCCCTGAGCCACCGCCTGATCGCCGGCGGCGACGCGATCCTTGTGCCGTCGCGGTTTGAACCCTGCGGGCTGACCCAGCTTTATGGGCTGCGCTACGGAACGCTGCCGGTGGTGGCGCTGACCGGAGGGCTGGCCGATACGGTCATCAATGCCTCTCCGGCGGGGCTGGCGGCGGGCTGCGCGACCGGCATCCAGTTCCACCCCGTCACCGCCGACGCCCTGCGCGGCGCGCTGATGCGGTTGTGCGACCTCTTTGCCCAGCCGAAACTCTGGGCATCACTCCAGCGAAACGCGATGAAACACCCCGTGGGCTGGGGCGCGTCGGCATCCCGCTACGCGGCACTTTACAGGGATGCTCTGGCCTCGGAATGAGCGGCAATTTTAAGATCGAGGCAGGCCACCCCTACCCCATGGGGGCCACTTTTGAC
>JALQXR010000295.1 GCA_023263105.1 Marivivens sp.
GTCTTTTTGTTGCCCTTGCGGCGCTCTTTGGGGACCGGAATCTCGCGGCGGCCCGACAGATAGTCGCCGGTGACGCTGGCCGGATTTGCGATGATCTCGGCCGGAGTGCCCTCGGCCACCACCTGACCGCCATGAACGCCCGCTCCGGGGCCGATGTCAAAGACATAGTCCGCCTCGCGGATCGCTTCTTCGTCGTGTTCGACGACGATCACCGTATTGCCCTGATCGCGCAGGTTCTTCAGCGTGGTCAAAAGCCGGTCGTTGTCGCGCTGGTGCAGGCCGATCGACGGTTCGTCAAGGACATAGAGAACACCCGTCAGACCCGAACCGATCTGGCTGGCCAGCCGGATCCGCTGGCTTTCACCGCCCGACAAAGTGCCTGCATTCCGGCTGAGGGTCAGATAGTCCAGCCCGACGTTATTCAGGAAACCCAGCCTTTCGCGGATTTCTTTCAGGATCACATGAGCGATTTCGTTCTTTTGCTTGGTCAGCGCCGCCGGCACGGTTTCGACCCAGGAATGTGCTTCCTTGATCGACATCTGCACCACTTGGCCGACGTGGAGTCCCGCGATCTTTACGGCCAGCGCCTCGGCCCGCAGACGGTAGCCGCCGCAGGCGCCGCATGGGCGGTTGTTCTGATATTGCTCGAACTCTTCGCGAATCCACGCGCTGTCGGTTTCCTTGTAACGGCGCTCCATATTCGGGATCACGCCTTCGAACGACCGTTTGACCTGATAGATGCGGCCGCCTTCGTCATAGCGGAACTGGATTTCTTCGTCGCCCGAACCGCGCAGGAACACCTCTTGGACCTTTTCCGGCACGTCTTTCCAGCGGGCGTTCTGGTCAAAGCCATAGTGTTTGGCGATCGAGTCGATGGTCTGCAGGAAATAGGGCGACTTGCCCTTTCGCCACGGCGCCAAAGCCCCGTCCGAGATTTTCAGCGTGACGTCCGGAACCACCAGCCGTTCGTCAAAGAACAGCTCGTGCCCAAGCCCGTCGCAGGTCGGACAGGCTCCGAACGGGGCGTTGAACGAAAACAGCCTCGGCTCGATTTCGGGGATGGTGAAGCCCGACACCGGACAGGCGAAATTCTCCGAGAAGGTGATCCGCTCCGGCTCGCCCTCGGACGGCGCGGTTTCAAGGATCGCGATCCCGCTGGCCAGGTCAAGAGCCGTCCGGAAGCTGTCGGCCAGCCGTGTCTCCAGCCCTTCGCGCACCACAAGCCGGTCGACGACCACGTCGATGTCATGGCGGAATTTCTTGTCCAGTTCGGGCGGGCTGTCCAATTCGTAGAACTGGCCGTCCACCTTCACCCGTTGGAAACCCTGCTTGCGCAGTTCAAGGAATTCCTTGCGGTATTCGCCTTTGCGGTCGCGCACGATGGGGGCCAGCAGATAGCCTCGGGTGCCCTCCTCCATCGTCATCACGCGGTCGACCATGTCTTGCACCTGCTGCGCTTCGATCGGCAGGCCGGTGGCGGGGCTGAACGGAGTGCCGACGCGGGCAAAAAGCAGACGCAGATAGTCGTAGATCTCGGTCACTGTGCCCACGGTCGAGCGCGGGTTTTTCGAGGTCGTCTTTTGTTCGATCGAAATCGCGGGCGACAGGCCCGAGATATGGTCGACGTCGGGCTTTTCCATCATATCAAGGAACTGCCGCGCATAGGCCGAGAGGCTCTCGACGTAGCGGCGCTGCCCTTCGGCATAGATCGTATCAAAGGCAAGCGACGACTTTCCCGACCCCGACAGGCCGGTGATCACCACCAGCTGGTCACGAGGAATATTCACGTCGATATTCTTAAGGTTATGCTCGCGGGCGCCGCGGACCTCGATGTGTTTCAGCTCTGGCATGACGCCCCCTTGGGTGAGACGGTTAACAAATAGATCAACTTCGATGAGTCTCCAACCAAAAAGCAAGAACAAGAGGGGAACATTGCCATTTCGAAACAGGTTCCCCTTTACATTTCACTTTTGACATGTATATAGATCCCAACGGTTTCAAAGGACACCAAAATGACCAAACATCTTACTGTGAACGACGCGATTTCCGGACTGTCCAAGGGCGACGTGGTCGTCGTCGACCTGCGTG
>JALQXR010000296.1 GCA_023263105.1 Marivivens sp.
GTCCTTACTGATTCGGGCGACCGCGCCGCCGGAGGCATGGCAAAAGGCACCACGCGCGGTTCGCTATCAGGTGAGGTCAGAGTGACGCCCTGATCCGGGCCACGGTCGGTGTCGGATTTTTCGCCCGAGGCCGGCGTTTTTGTTGTGCCATCGCCACCGCCATCACCATCGTCGCGATCGTCCAACGCGGTGTCCGCATCGGGTTCGGGCTGGGCGGCGGTGTCGGGCTGAAGGTCGATTTCGTCATCCGAGTCGTCAAAGTACCCGTCGCCGATTCCCGCAACGGCAGTGACGCCTTTTTCACGGATCAGCTTCTGCGCGCCCTTGATGGTCAGACCCTGTTCGTGCAGCAGGACCTTGATCCCCGCCAACAGCGCCATGTCCTCGGGCCGATAGTAGCGACGGCCACCCGCGCGCTTTACCGGCTTGATTTGAGTGAATTTACTCTCCCAAAAGCGCAGCACGTGGGCCGGAGTGTCAAGCCACTCCGCAACCTCAGAAATTGTGCGAAAGGCGTCGCGGGACTTTCCCAACGAACCCCTCCTTACTATTTGTTGCCGTCCGCCACCTTGTCGCGCATCAGGTGCGAGGGACGGAATGTCAGGACGCGGCGGGGCAGAATCGGGACTTCCTCGCCGGTCTTGGGATTGCGACCGATTCGGGCAACTTTATCCCGGACCGAAAATGTGCCGAATGAACTGATCTTCACCGACTCGCCACGCACCAGAGCGTCGGACACGTGCGAAAGCACGGATTCGACCAGAGATGCGCTGTCGTTCCGAGATAGTCCAACCTCGTTATGCACGGCCTCGGCGAGGTCCATGCGGGTCAAAGTCTTGCCAGTCATGTCAAGTCCCCGTTGTGCTTACTTGAACCTTAGGCGAGAGGCAATTTCCGAGTCAATAACAGTGACTTGTCCGGCGACGTTAGAGCGGTGGCCAGCTTACCAGCGGATGACCACGGATCCCCATGCCAAACCGCCGCCGATTGCTTCGGTGACGACAAGGTCGCCTTGCTTGATCTGGCCGTTCTGGACGCCCACGGAAAGCGCAAGAGGAATGGACGCCGCCGAGGTATTGCCGTGGTCCTGAACGGTCACCACGACCTTGTCCATGCTCACGCCCAGTTTGCGCGCTGTGGCCTGAATGATGCGGATATTTGCCTGATGGGGCACGACCCAGTCCACGTCATCGTGAGCCAGACCGGCCTTGGTCAAAGCCTTGTCGGCCGTGTCGGCCAGTTTCTCTACCGCGTGACGGAAGACTTCTTTGCCCTCCATCCGGAGCCTGCCGGTGGTCTGGGTGGACACGCCGCCGTCGACGTAAAGCAGGTCCTTGAACCGCCCGTCCGAATTCAGATCGGTCGCCAGAATCCCGCGGTCGCCGGAGGTTCCGGCAGCGTCCTCGGCCTGAAGCACCAGCGCGCCCGCGCCGTCGCCGAACAGCACGCAGGTGCCGCGGTCGGTCCAGTCCATGATCCTGCTAAAGGTCTCGGCCCCGATCACCAGAACCCGTTTTGCCTGACCCGAGAGGATCAGCGCATTGGCGTTCGACAGGGCAAAGACGAAACCGGCGCAGACCGCCTGGACGTCAAAGGCGAAGCCGGTGGTATTGCCCAGATTGTTTTGCACCATCGTCGCGACCGACGGAAAGGTCAGGTCGGCGGTCGACGTGGCGACCACGATCGCGTCAAGGTCTTCGCCGGTCATGCCGGCCATGGCCAGCGCTTTTGCCGCGGCTTTGGTGGCCAGATCGGACGTCGTCTGACCCTCGGCGGCGAAATGGCGGCGCTCGATGCCCGAGCGGCTGATGATCCATTCGTTCGTGGTGTCGAGGAAGGACTCGAAATAGCTGTTGGGGACGATTTTTTCGGGCAGGTAGTGGCCGACGCCTTTGACAACCGATCGTATGGTCATGACTTCCGTTCGTCCTCTGCCACGTCCGACGTCTTTTCCGCGCCGGTCAGAGCATCTTGGGCGAGGGCGGCGGCGGATGCAACCCGCGCGGCCAGTTTGTCCGAAAAGCGGTTCGATCCAAGGCTATGCGCCAGTTTCAGCGCGGCTGCGACACCGGTG
>JALQXR010000297.1 GCA_023263105.1 Marivivens sp.
GACTCATCTCTATCGGGGACGTGGTCAAGGGTCGCCTGTCGGAACTCGCGATGGAAAAAGACGCGCTCGAAGGGATGATTATGGGGCATTGACCGCGTCGCGGGCTTGCAATTCAGTGCGCAATATTGTTGCGTGCGCCTAACGAGTTAGACGAGGAAAGCCCATGCGTGTCGGCCTTTATCCGGGGACCTATGACCCGGTCACCCACGGACATATCGACATCATCCGCCGTGCCTGCACGCTGGTCGACCGGCTGGTCATCGGCGTGGCGATCAACCGCGACAAGGGCCCGCTGTTTTCGCTGGAAGAACGGGTCGAAATGATCCGCGAGGAATGCGTGCCGCTGGGCGAAAAGCTGGGGACGGAAATCGTGGTCCATCCCTTTGAAAACCTGCTGATCAACTGCGCCCGCGATGTCGGAGCGAATGTGATCATTCGTGGATTGCGCGCCGTCGCGGACTTTGAATACGAATTCCAGATGGTGGGCATGAACCGCAGCCTCGACAATTCGATCGAGACGGTCTTTCTGATGGCGGATGCCAAGAACCAGGCCATCGCGTCAAAGCTGGTCAAGGAAATCTGCAGGCTTGGCGGTGATGTGACGAAATTCGTGCCGCCTTCGATCAAGGAACGGCTCGAGTCCAAGTTCGACATCAAGAAATGAAAAAGCCGCCCCAGGGGGCGGCTTCGTTTTTTTCGGGGCGGGTGGATCAGATCAGCTTGCCCATCGCCACGGCGGTGTCCGACATCCGGTTCGAGAAACCCCATTCGTTGTCGTACCACGTCAGGATGCGCACCATGTTGCCTTCCATGACCTTGGTCTGGTCCATGTGGAAGACCGACGAATGCGGGTCGTGGTTGATGTCGCAAGACACAAGCGGTTCGTCCGTATAGGCCAGCACCCCCCGAAGCGGGCCATCCGCTGCGGCGCGGATCGCGGCGTTCACTTCTTCGATCGAGGTCGGGCGCTTTGCTTCGAACACCAGATCGACGACGGACACGTTCGGGGTCGGCACGCGGATCGCGACGCCGTCCAGACGGCCCTTGAGTTCCGGCAGGACAAGGCCCACGGCCTTGGCCGCGCCGGTCGACGTCGGGATCATCGACAGCGCCGCGGCGCGGGCGCGATAAAGATCCTTGTGCATCGTGTCCAGCGTCGGCTGGTCGCCGGTGTAGCTGTGGATCGTCGTCATAAAGCCCTTGGCGATGCCGATCGTGTCGTTCAGCACTTTTGCCACGGGGCTGAGGCAGTTGGTGGTGCAGGACGCGTTCGACACCACGATGTCGTCCTTGGTCAGCGTGTTGTGATTGACGCCGAAAACGATTGTCTTGTCCGCGCCTTCGCCGGGGGCCGAAATCAGCACCCGCTTAGAGCCGTTTTCGAGGTGCGGCAGGCATTTTTCCTTAGAGGTAAAGATGCCGGTGCATTCCATCACCACGTCCACGTTGCTCCATGGCAGGTCGGCGGGGTTGCGGATCGCTGTCACCTCGATCGGGCCACGGCCCACGTCGATGGTGTTGCCGTTCACGGTGACCTTGGCCGGAAATTTGCCGTGCACCGAATCGTAGCGCAGCAGGTGGGCGTTGGTTTCGACCGGACCCAGATCGTTGATCGCCACCACGTCGATGTCGGTGCGGCCCGATTCAATGATCGCCCGCAGGACGTTCCGGCCGATCCGGCCAAAACCGTTGATTGCAACTTTGACTGCCATGTCGGGGCTCCTTCGCGGAATGCGTTTATGTTGGCGCTAACATTGCGATTTGCGTCAAAAGGTCAACAGGTCTTTTCCTGACGTCATCGATTTGGCGGTTCACCGCCAGAAGACGAGGTACTCGATCGCGTCGTAGAATTTGCGCAACAGAAACATTCCGCTGTCCGGCCAGACAAAGCCAAGGGCCAGCGCCGCGCTCACGAGCAGAATAACGAGATAAACGGCAAGGCGATCTGTCATAGCCGCACCATAGGACGAAGCCGCAGGGGTATTCAACAACGACAAACCCCGCCCTGACAGAACAGGACGGGGCCAAAAATCGGACCAGAGAGCAACCGGACCGAAAACCGGAT
>JALQXR010000298.1 GCA_023263105.1 Marivivens sp.
ACGACCGAAGGCGCGCTGTTCCGCTGGGTCGCCGTGCTGACGGGATCAAAGAACGCGGTCAAAGGCGCGGGCTATTTTCTGGGCACCGCCCTGCTGGCGCTGGTCGGGTTCGAGGCGTCGGTCTACGGCATGGCGGCTGCTTTGGCGGCGGTGC
The DNA here is from genome assembly GCA_023263105.1 of Marivivens sp. Lineage (GTDB taxonomy): Bacteria > Pseudomonadota > Alphaproteobacteria > Rhodobacterales > Rhodobacteraceae > JALQXR01. The sequence goes on from JALQXR010000298.1 coordinate 155, forward strand.
TGCTGGCCGTTGCCCTGCTGATGCCCGCAGGTCTGCCGACCAGCAATCGGGCCGCGAAATTCTCTGAGATCTGGTCGCGGTCACGCCGCGTCAACTGGCTTTCGGCGGCGCGTTTCCTGCTGTTCGGAGCCCGCGATGTCTGGTTTGTCGTCGGGATTCCGATCTATTTCTACGAAATTCTGTCGGACGGATCAGAGGCCGGAAACCGGTCGGCCTTTTTCCTGATCGGCGCCTTCATGGCGGGCTGGATCATCCTTTATGGCGGGGTGCAGGCGATTGCCCCGAAACTGCTTGCGGGCAAGGACGAGCCCGCCCTGACCCGCGCGGCGTCGGTCTGGGCGGGGGCTCTGGCGGTGGTGCCGCTGCTGCTGGCGCTTGCGGCGGTCGTGTTCGGGGCAGGGGCGGGACTGACTGCGCTGCTGGTTCTGGGGTTGTTGGTCTTCGGCGTGGTCCTTGCGGTGAATTCGTCGCTTCATTCCTATCTGATCCTTGCCTTTTCCAAATCGGACCGCGTGACGATGGATGTGGGGTTTTATTACATGTCCAACGCAGGCGGGCGGCTGGCGGGAACGCTTTTGTCGGGTCTGACCTATCAGGCTGGCGGGCTGGGGCTGATGCTGTTGACCTCGGGGCTGATGCTGGCGCTGTCCGCGCTGGCGGCCCGCGGCTGTCTGGAGGACAGCTAGGCGGGGCAGGCGCGGGTCCCACTTCGCCTTGCGGGCGAGCGCCTCGGGCGGTACTGCTTTGCTATCGGACCGGCATTGGCCGAGAAAACAGGCGCACGAAGGATCCCATGGCGGAGCAAGACTGGTACCTTGTCCAGCTCAAACCGAATTCGGTCAACATCGCCCGACGCAATCTGGAGCGGCAGGGATTTGACTGTTTCTGCCCGCTTGAAACCCGCTCGGTCCGCGAAAAGGGCCGGTTCGTGGAACGCAGCAAGCCCCTGTTTCCAGGCTATCTTTTTGTCCGGTTCGATCCCGAGGTCTCTGGCTGGCGGGTGATCAATTCGACCAGTGGCGTATCGTGCGTGGTGGCCTTTGGGGCCGCGCCCCGACCGGTCCCCTCTGGTTTGGTCGACGCGATAGCCGACCGCTGCTCGCCCGAGGGTATCCTGCAAGGCGCCGCTGACCTTTCGGTCGGGGACCGCGTCGAGGTAACCACCGGCCCGTTCGCCGGTTTCGTGGCCCAGATCGCGTCGCTGGCTCCGGACAAACGGGTCTGGGTGCTGTTGGACCTGATCGGCACCGCGACCAGAGTCCTGATACAGCCCGAAAGCCTGACCAAAAGCGACTGAGCCGTTTCGGCGCTTGCCCCGTGAAAGCGATGCGCGGCATCATCGGTCAAGATGACTCAGCAAGGGCGGACGATCATGGGCGCGGTGCCGTCAAAAGGGATCTTTGTCGGACGTGTCTGGCAGCGCGGCACCGGTCCGGTGCTGGTTGCGGTGCGTGACGGGCGCTGTATCGACATCACCAATCGCGACACGCCGACCATGCGGGATCTGCTAGAGGCCGACGATCCCGTCGCAATTGCCAACTGTGACGGACCCGATCTGGGAGCCGTCGAAGACTGGGACGCGGCCAGCCGGACCGCAGCGGCCCAAGGCGGGGACCCTGACGCGGACCGGCTGTTGGCGCCCTGTGATCTGCAGGCGGTCAAGGCCTGCGGGGTGACCTTTGCCCGCTCTATGATCGAACGGGTGATCGAGGAACGCGCGGCAGGCGATCCGGCCCGCGCCACCGAGGTCCGCGCCAAAGTGGCAGGCGCCATAGGGGACAACCTGCGCAACCTTGTCCCCGGATCAGAGGCCGCGTCGCGCGCCAAAGAGGTGCTGAAGGCCGAGGGGCTGTGGTCGCAATACCTCGAGGTCGGGATTGGCCCCGACGCCGAGGTCTTT
>JALQXR010000299.1 GCA_023263105.1 Marivivens sp.
AGCTTGCTGGGGCCGGACTATCACCACGTCTATTGCGCCATCAAAGAAGACGAAGCGGCGCGACTGACACGGGTCATCCCCCCCGCAGAATACCACGCCTATCTTAGCCGACTCTGAGGCCAGACATGTCAAAAATTGCCGGAGTGCTCACCGACCGGATCGCCGGACTCGCCACGCGTGGGGCCGCAACCTACACCGCCGCCCGCCCAAAGACACGCGCGGCGCTGGAAGCCGGAGCCGCTCACTACCTGGACGGTGTGCCGCTGCACTGGATGAAGGACTGGCCCCAGCCTTTCCCCATGCTGGTCCAGACCGCCAAAGGCGCCACGATCACGGATATCGACGGCAACAGCTTTGACGATTTCTGCCTTGGCGATACCGGCTCGATGTTCGGCCATTCGCCCGCTCCGGTCACCCGCGCGATCAAGGCGCAGGCAGGTCATGGCCTGACCTATATGTTGCCGACCGAAGACGCGCTGGAAGCAGGCCGCCTGCTGTCGGAAACCTTTGGCGCAATGCGTTGGCAGATCGCCACCACGGCCACCGACGCGAACCGCTTTGCCCTGCGGGTGGCGCGGGCGGTGACCCGCAAATCCAAGGTGCTGGTGTTCAACGGCTGCTATCACGGCACCATCGACGACGCGATGGTTTCGCTAAAGGACGGCCGGACCGTCACCCGCCCCGGGCTTCTGGGCCAAGCCGCCGACCTGACGCTGACCGGCGTCGCCTGTGAATTCAACGATCTCGCAGGGGTCGAGGCCGCGCTGGCCAAGGGCGACGTCGCCGCGATCCTGACCGAGCCCGTCATGACCAACTCTTGCATGGTCCTGCCCGAGCCCGGCTTCCACGACGGCCTTCGCGCGCTTGCCACCAAATACGGCGCGCTGCTGATGATCGACGAAACCCATACGATCTCCTCCGGCCACGGCGGCTATACCCGCGTCCACGGCCTGCAACCCGATATCTTTGTGGTGGGCAAGTGCGTCGCCGGAGGCATGCCGACCAGCGTCTGGGGCCTGTCCGAAGACGTGGCCCGCCGCTACCAGATCGCCAACGGCGACCGCGACAGCGGCCATTCCGGCATGGGCACCACCCTATCGGCCAACCCGATGCAGTTCGCCTGCCTTCGCGCCACCTTGGCCGAGGTCATGACCCCCGCCAATTACGCCAAGATGGAGCGCGGCGCGAAACGCCTCTGGAAAGGGCTTGATGCCGCGATCCGACGTCACGGGGCCCCGTGGCATGTGGTCCGCGTCGGCGCTCGGGTCGAATTCATCTGCTATCCGACGCCCCTCAAGAACGGAACCGAAGCCGCAGACGCCCATAAATACGAACTGGAAGCGGCGCTCCATTCCGCCCTCCTGAACCGAGGCTGCCTGATTGCGCCGTTCCACAACATGATGCTGATCTCGCCCGCCACCAAACCGGCGCAGATCGACCGCCTGATCGCCGCCTTCGATGCGGTCCTCTCTGACCTTCTGAGTTAACGACCATGACCCAAAGCCCCTCCGGTTCGACCCCCGCCGAAGCCGAAACCTTCCTTGCCGCCCACCCCGAAATCGAGGCGATCGACATCGTCCTGAACGACAGCAACGGCATCGGCCGAGGCAAGATCATCCGCCGGCACGAACTGATGGGTCTTTATGAAAACGGACGGCACATGCCGATTTCGATCCTCGGTCTGGATATCTGCGGCGAGGACGTGCACGAAACCGGCCTGATCTGGGATCAGGGTGACGGCGACCTGCGCGCCTGGCCCGTGCCCGGCACCATCGTGCCGCTGCATGGCACCAACCCGCCGCGCGCCGAAGTGCTGATGTCGCTTTACGAACTGGACGGACGCCCGATGACTTCGGACCCCCGCCACGCCCTGCAAAGACAGGTCGATGCGCTGGCATCCGAAGGCCTCTATCCCGCCGGCGCCTTCGAGCTGGAATTCTTCCTGATCGAAAACAAACTCGACGCCGATGGAAAGGCGATGCCCGCCCGCGACGTACTGGATGGCCGCAGCAGCCACAAAACCGAGGTCTATTCCGTCGACCACC
>JALQXR010000300.1 GCA_023263105.1 Marivivens sp.
CGTTCGGCGTCACGGCCTGCCACTTGCCCGCTTCGCGAGATAGTCCCGTCACGGGGCTTTCTTCGCAAAGCCGTAGCCGGTCGGACTGCAGACCGGCCGCAACCCCGCGCACGAACAAAGCGGGCTGGATCATCGCGCAACCGGGTGTCACCAGCCCGCCGCGATAATAGGGGATGCCGGTGACCTGTTGCATCGCCACCGGATCAAGGAACTCGTGCGGCTCGCCCAGAGTGCTCAGATGCCGCCCGAAATCGGCGTTGTGCTGCAAGCCGCGCGCCGACACCGCCGCGTTGATCTTGCCCGACCGGACAAAGGCTTCGCTGGTCAGGCCAAAGTCGGCAGCCATCGAGGCGGCAAAATCTATCGCGGCGCGGTTGGCGAGGATCGTGTCGCGGTCCGAGGTCACGTCGCCGCCGTAGTCGTCCGACGACAGGTCATGCGGGAGGTCGATCATGAACCCTGAATTGCGTCCGGCGGGCCCCTCGGCCACGCGGCGGGCCTCTAGCACCACGACCCGCGCGGTCGGAGACAGCTGCGTCAGACGGCGCGCGGCGGCCAGCCCCGCAAAGCCCGCGCCGATCACGATGAAATCGGCCTCGGCCGGTCCCGAAAGCGGGCGGGCGGCGGGCGCTGGCGGCAGTATGGCGTTCCAAGCCGCAGGACCGGGATCCTTGGGCAGTCGCTTTACCGTGATCTGGGCCATTCGGGGGCTCTCCGCTGGACGGGTCAGTAGGTTTGGTTCAGGGCATCGGCGGCAGGAATTTCGCGTTCCCGCCGCGCGATGTAGTCGCGCAGGGCCTCGTCCCTGCCTGCGTCCAGCCTTGGCTCTTCGTAGTCCTGCAACAGAGCCTTTGCCCGCCGCAGTCCGCGGGTGTTGGTGTCGACCGACCCTTCGCTCATCCATTGTTCGTAAGAGTTGTTGTCGAACATCTCGGGCATGAAGAATGCGCGCTGGAAATTCTCCAGCGTGTGCGGATGGCCAAGGTAATGCCCCCCCGGCCCCACGTCGCGCACGGCCTGCATCGCTTCGTCGAAATCGTCCCAGCGGATGCCTTCCGCCATGCGATAACCCATGGCGCACATTTCGGCATCGACGACGAATTTCGCCATCGAGCAATGCATCCCCGCCTCGTTCCAGCCGGCCGAGTGCCAGATGTAGTTCGCCCCCGCCATGAGCACCGCGTTCATCGTCATCGCGCTTTCGTAACCGGCCTGCGCGTCGAACACTTTCGATCCGCCCAAGGTGTTCGAGGTCCGCCAAGGCACCCGATAGAACCGCGCCATCTGGCCGATCATAAAGTTCATCAGGCTGATCTCGGGCGTTCCGGCCATCGGTGCTCCGGACTTCATCGACACGGTCGACAGGTAGTGGCCGTAGATCGCGGGCGCGCCTTTGCGGATGACTTGGGTATAGGCCAGCGCAGAGAGGGCCTCGGCGTTCAATTGCGCGACGGCGGGCGCGACGCTGGCGGGGGTGTTGGCGCCGCCCAGCACGAAGGGCGAACAAAGCACAGGCTGGTTGGCGCGCGAAAACGCCCGCATCGCACCCAGCATGGTTTCGTCCCAGACCAACGGCGAATTGCCGTTACAGTTGCCGGTGACGACCGGGTTCTGTTCGACAAAGTCAGAGCCGAACAGGATGCGGCACATCGCGATCACGTCCTCGGCGTTCTTGGGGCTGGTGGTCATGCCCATGAACGTCTTGTCCGAATATTTCATCGAACTGTAGGTGATCCGCAGGTGCCTGTGACTGATCGGGTGGTCGTAGGGTTCGACGATGTGATGCGCGCTGGAATGCATCGCGGGCAGCATATGCGCCAGCTTGTGAAAATTCGCGAGGTCGTCGAGCGTCGGGTTCCGGCGCTTGTCGTCCAGATCCCGCACATAGGGCGCGCCGGTCATCGGGACGAACATCCCGTGGTCCAGTCCGAACGGCAGGTTGTTTGCGGGATTGCGGGCGGCGTAGGTAAAGGTCTCGGGGATCGAGGCTATCAGGTCGCGCACCAGACCGCGATCCAGATGGACCCGTTCGCCCCGCACAT
>JALQXR010000029.1:0-239 GCA_023263105.1 Marivivens sp.
CTCAGTTGTTTCCAGAACCTAGACCCGGGCCAGTCTACCTGCGCTTGGTAGCCTTGAAACGCCAAATCCCAATCCACTGTTTCGCCACGCACCGCGGCCTGCCAAAGCGGCAGTTGCCCCGGGTTGTCACGCACTTCGTACATGTGGTGACAAGGAGAAAACCCAAGGGTTTCCAAGGCCAGTTTCAGTGAGTGTGTACCAGTCCGACCAAAGCCGGCACCGATCACCTTAAGTGACAT
>JALQXR010000029.1:249-18999 GCA_023263105.1 Marivivens sp.
CCCCAACCGAGCACATGCGGCGCTTGCCGAACGTGTTATAGGAGTCGAGGATGGCACAGTCGTGGTGCGAGTTCTAGAGTTGCGCCGAACGATGGGTCGATTAGACTTTCCGACTGTGGTGGGGGCGCCCTTGTGGATTGATTTGCAGATATCGACCGCACGAACGGGCCAAGAGCACAGACGGCAGAAATAGATGTACAACCTTGGTCAGCATTATCTGGACGTCGCCGCCAAATCGCCGGACTTTCCTGCGCTGGTAGGCGCGGAGGCCGCGTTTTCCCATGCCGAGTTCGCCAATCTTATCCTGACCCTGTCAGGTCATTTGCAGAGCCTTGGAATAGGTCGCGGATCGGTCGTTGCCATCAACACCACCAGTACGCCGGTGATGCTGGGGGTGACCTTTGCCACTGCCCTGCTTGGCTCCGGTCTGGTGGTCGCGAACCGGTACCTTGCGCGGGAAAAGAACGTCACCCCGACCCATTTTCTAAGATCACCGGAAGTCGCGGGGCATCCGGCAGTCCCGTTCCAGGTTCTTGACTTGGCGTGGATCAGCAGCGGCAAACCTGCCCGCTTGCCGGACTTTGGCCTAACTGATCCCGATGCGCCGTGGTTGTTTCTTCATTCATCGGGCACCACCGGTACGCCCAAGTACATCGGGCTGCCTCAATCGGCGATCCGCGACCGGAGCAAAGCTGCCGAAGTCGACTTTCCCTTCCGTGCCACCACCCTTGCGACGCTCTTTCCCTGCACGTCGCGCCCGTTTCTGGCTCGCGCGATTGCGGCGCTGCTTCAAGCCTGCGCCATTGTCGATGAACCGGCGCCTGAAAGGTGGGGCGCAGCGGGCGTGAATTTTGTCGCGGCCTCTCCGGTTCAGATAAAGGCCGCGCTGGCTGCCCCGCTTCCCCGCAAACTGGCAAGGCTGGAGGTGAGCGGCGCAAAGATTCCGCCCGATGCCGCGCAGGTATATCTGCAGAGCTTTGACCGGGTGCTGGATGTCTACGGAGCCAGCGAAACCGCCAAAAGTTTTGCGACGGAACTATACATGGACGCAAACGGGTTGGTCGCGGCCAAGGGGCTTCCGCAGGACAGCGAAGTCCAGATCCTCCGTGACGATGGATCTGTTTGCGGCGTCGGCGAAATGGGAACCGTTCGTGTCCGCAACGCCTATATGTGCGCGGGTTATATCGGCCAGCCAGAGGCCTCAGCCAAAGCATTTCGCGACGGGTGGTTCTATCCCGGGGACTTTGCCAAATGGGGCGAACATGGCGAACTCGTCGTGCTTGGCCGTCAAGACGATGTCATCAATCTGGGCGGTTTCAAGTTGCAGGCCGATTTGGCCGATGCGCTCGTCAATTCGGTCGACGGCGTGGTCGAGGCCGCCGTCTTCCGAAATCCTCTGCCGAATGCGGGGGACCCGCTGATTGCTTTTGTCGTGTTCCGTGACAAGGCCCAGATCGGCAGGCAAGCCGACGAGATCGTCAAACTGTTCGAGCGGACGTTCGGGTTCGGGTTGACGCTGCGCAACGTAAAACCGGTTCCCGCTTTGCCGCGGGATGAGGATGGCCAAGTGGACCGTCGCGCCTGTGCGAACCTTGTCGTTGCGCGCGCGGCGGTGACGGATGGTCCGCGATGATCGGCGCGATCGGCCAGACCAGCAATATCGCGGCCGCGGTCTATCGCCATGCGCAAACCGCCCCCGACCAAGAGGCGCTGGTTGCGTTGGACATCCGGCTTAGCTACCGCGCGCTCTGGCAGATCAGTCTGGTCTTTGCCGCGCGAATGAAGGCTCTCGGGGTCGGGCGCGGCACGATGGTCTTTGTGCATTCGCGCGATGCGATTGCGTCAGTCGCTGTGATGCTGGGCACCCAGCTGTTGGGATCCCGGTTTGAACTGTACAGCGAACAAGGGGTTGCGCGGACGCCGACAGGTTTCTTGCTGTACTCGCCGGATCAACGCGAACCGGACGGTCTGCCCGACACATTGAGCGCAGTCCAGATGACACCCGCATGGTCGCCCAAGCACACCAAAGTCCCTGACGCGACCCCAGAATCCTGCCCCGGATATCTAAACGCGGACGACAGCTGGTGGACAATGTACACCTCGGGGACGACGGGCAAACCGAAAGCCCTTTTGCTTAGTTATCGAATGGCCTTTGACCGTTCGGCGGCGGTTCGAGGGGACTTCTCTGGTGCCGAAACGCGATTTTGCAGTCTGTTTCCCTGCACGGTCCGCCCATTCTTTGTCCGAGCGATGGCGGCATTGCTGAACGGATCGACCATTGTCGACTCTCTTGATCCCGCGTTCCTCATCAAAGAACAGGTCACGCTGGTTGCAGGGGCCCCCCGCCACGCGACGGACTGGGCAGCAAAATCCAGAGCCACGCGGAAACTGCCAAAGTTGCAAGTCAGCGGCGCGGCCTTGTCCAAGTTGCAGATCGAAGATCTTTTGCGGCATTTCGACGTAGTCGAGGACGTCTATGGATCGAGCGAAACAAACAAAGCCTATGTCACATACTACCGCGCCGGCCCCGATGGCATCGAGTCCGCTGGCGTGCCCCAAGACTCGGTCGTTGAGATCGTCGATGATCAGGGGCAGCCCTGCAAAGCCGGTGCCCCCGGTCTGATCCGGATCAAGAACACCTACAGTGTCGACCACTACGAAGACGCCCCCGAAGCAACGTCGCGGACCTTTCGGGATGGCTGGTTTCTGCCAGGAGATCGGGCCAGTTGGTCAGAGTCTGGCGCGCTTTCGATTTTGGGGCGCACCGACACCCTCTTGAATGTTGACGGCGACAAGATCGACCCGGTCGCAATCGAGTCCGTCCTAATGTCCGTCAGCGGCGTCAGGCTGGCCGCGGTTTTTCGCGACCCGAGGCCGGAGAGCGGACCCGTGATATTGGCAGCGTTTGAGCTCGAGCCCGAAGCGAACCATGACCGCACATTGGAATCGGCAATCCGAAAATGCCTTGCCGAAATCGGACCCCGCTGGACGCCAGCCACCGCCATAGTTCTGCCCGCGATTCCAACAACTCCGGACGGAACCCCGCGCCGTCAGGAATGCGCGGCACTGGCGCAGAAAATGTTTGCCCAATCCCAACCGCCAATCGTGTAACACTATGTCAATGAACCAGTTATTTGCCGCAAAGCACCGCGAACTGTCCGCAGTAGATCCGGACCTGAGAGCCATGGTCTTTCCCGACCGGACTTTCACTCACGGACAGCTTGCTCGGTTGGGAGAAGCCTTTGCCCACCGTATGAGAGAGCACGGAATCGGCCGGACATCCCGTGTCACATTGCGTTCGCCCGAGCCGTTGCTGACGCTTGCGACAATTCTGGGGTGTAGCTGGCTTGGGGCCGCGTTTGTGCCCTTTGCCGGCGAGGGAAACACACCTGCCGACCTGGCACCCACCCATGTTCTGTTCTCGTCGTCGATCCGGACCGCGCCTACAGCGGGCGCCATCGAAATCGACGGAACCTGGTCCCCGGCTTTGACAGGGCCGCTGGAAATTGCCGACGAAACCGCGGGTGATCCCGACGCTGACTGGTTGTGGGTCCACACGTCGGGCACGACGGGACTCCCAAAGTATCTGGGGCTGAGCCAAAACATGGTCGTCGGCCGTTCGCTGGCCGTGGCGGACGAGTTCCGCCGGGGATCGCGACACGTCCTTTTGGCCCACGTCAACAGCCGCCCGTTTCTGGCGCGCGCGGCGGCGGCGCTTTTGAACCTTTCGGAACTTCACTTCGAACTAGCGCCCGAACAATGGGCGGGCAGCGGGATCGACGGGGTTCACGGGTCGCGCTCCTTGATCCAGAGCGTGTTAGGCTCAAAGACACTCGGGAAACGCCTGCCACGGGTCGAGCTTCAGGGATCAAAGCTGCCGGACGAAGAGGCACTCGCGCTGTTGCACAGTTTCGAAGTCGTGGACGACACCTATGGCGCCAGCGAAACCAGCAAGAGCTACTCGACTCTGTGGACCATTGGGGCCTCCGGACGGGCTGCAACCAAAGGCGTCGTGCGTGACAGCCAAATCGAACTGGTCGAAGCCGACGGCACCAAAGTGGCAAAGGGCGAGATCGGGGCCGTAAGGGTCAGGAACCCCTATATGGCCCGATCCTATCTTAACGACCCCGTCGCAACGTCCGAGGCGTTCAGGGACGGCTGGTTCTATCCCGGCGACATGGCGCGGCAGGACAGTGACGGGCGTCTTCATTTCCTTGATCGGAAAGAAACTGTGATCAACCTCTTTGGAGCGAAGTTCAACGCGCTCTTTATTGATCGTGTCATGCGGTCGACCCAAGGGATTACCGACGCAATCTGCTTTAAGAACCCGAAGCCCGGGGCGAAGGACGAACTTTTTGCTTTTGTCGTGTTCGACGAAGCAGCCAACCGGCTTCAGGCAACGGCGTCCCTTCGATTTGCACTGTCCGAGCAGTTCGGCGACCTGGTTGTCCCCCGCGTCATCCAGCCAGTAAATCAAGTGCCCCGCCGACCGGACGGGACCCCGGACAGGGCGGAATGTGCTGCGATGGTCCTGCGTGTCGCGCCGCGGAACTAGGTGAAATGCAGGGCGGACGCTCAGAAAAGACCGAAACTTCGACCAAAATATTGATCAAATTTTGTTGCCACGAATCCCCACAATGGCACGAAGAGAACAAATATTGCGCTGATCGGACTCAATAAGCTTGATTTATTACCGGACCGGCGCAAGCATCGAAAGAATTCAGCGTCTTTTTTAGACCGCATGCGGGGAGTGCACTGATGAAAACTTCGACTATTATCAAAGGGAGCGCTACCTCTGTGGTGGCACTCGTCGCCGGAAGCCAAGCATATGCTCAGGACTGGACCGGCATGTACGCCGGTGTTTCGGCAGCAAACAACACGGGCACATCGCCCTATCAGCCTTATGTGGATGACGCAGACGGGTACCGAGTCGGCGGACGATCTTTCGGCGTCTTTGCAGGTGTTCGGTGGGCCGCAACCGGCAACGTTATCCTTGGTCTTGAAGCTGCGATAAGCGGCCCGATCAATGCCGACATTCAGGATGATGGCGGCAGCGATCCCGAAGACTATATGTTGAATGGGCTGACAGACATTAAGATTTCGGCAGGTATTCCGGTCGGAAAGGCCCTGATCTACGGCTTTGGCGGTGTATCGTTCGGCACCGGAACTGGCTACAGTGACAGTACGGTTTACACGACGTCCGGTGGAAACCTTGGTATCGGCATCGATTATGCCATCAACGACAATGTCTCGATCGGTGCTGAGTTCATCCAGCGTACGATGACGGGTTATACCTCGGGCGGCAATCCAGACCCGAACGATCCGTTCCAAAGCGTGTCGCTAAGAGCGTCGTTCAGCTTCTAAGTCAGTACATTTCTTCTATAGGCACCGGCCAGTTGCGGCCGGTGCCTTTTTTGTTTGAGCGGGGCAACACTTTCCCGAGGACTGGTTGCTCAAGGCCATGACTTTTGGCCAGTGACCTATCCGATACTGCGCAGCGGCCTCTTCCAAACAGGGCTCATTCTGCGCAACTTTCGGCATTTGACCGTCAACTCTGCAAGGTCCGCTATTTCTTCCCCGCGAACCTAAGAAAGTGCGTCCTTGGCTGGCGCGTCTCAAGGGCGCCGGTGGGCCAGGTTTCGGCGTTAAATGTGGGTCTGATAACGAACTTCCGCCCCGCGCCAAAGATTGGTTTCCGTCCGACAATGCTTGAGAGACGGTCGGCCCATGGACCGGTCAAGTCAGGCAACGACATCGCGCTATCGGCGAATGCGTGTCGCGGGACGTCGTCTGACGTTAGCCCCTGACCTTCCCCTGATTGGCAAGGAACCACTCGTAGGTTCCCCTCAGCCCCTCGTCCAACCGGATGCTGGCGCGCCAACCCATGTCGGCAAGGCGGGAGACGTTCATCAGCTTGCGCTGTGTGCCGTCCGGCTTGCTGGGGTCGGTCGTGATGCGGCCTGTAAAGCCGGTGATGGCGGCGACCTTTTGGGCAAGTTCGAGGATAGAGATGTCGGTGCCGCAGCCGACGTTGATGTGGCTTAGCATCGGCGCCGTATTGGCGTCATAGGCGGCTTTCGGCAGGTCGAGCACAAAGAGCGAAGCGGCGGCCATGTCGTCCACGTGCAGGAACTCGCGCCGCGGGGTGCCGGTGCCCCAGATCGTGACCTCGTCCTGACCGCTGCGGGCCGCTTCGTGGAAGCGGCGGATCAGCGCGGGCAGGACGTGGCTGTTCTCGGGGTGGAAGTTGTCGCCGGGGCCATAAAGGTTTGTCGGCATGACCGAGCGGTAGTCGACCCCGTGCTGCCTGTTGTAGCTTTCGCAGAGCTTGATGCCCGCGATCTTGGCCACGGCGTAGGGTTCGTTCGTGGGCTCCAGCACGCCGGTCAACAGCGCATCCTCGCGCATCGGCTGCGGCACCGCGCGGGGGTAAATGCAGGACGAGCCCAGCTGAAGCAGTCGCGTGACCCCAGCCAAGAACGCCTGATGGATCACGTTCGACTGGATCATCAGGTTGTCGTAGATGAAGTCCGCCGGATAGCTGTTGTTGGCGTGGATTCCGCCCACCTTTGCCGCGGCAAGGATCACGACCTCGGGCCGCTCGGCCTGCATAAAGTCGCGCACCGCCGCCTGATCGGTCAGGTCCAGTTCGGCGTGGGTGCGGGTGACAACCTCTGCCTCGCCCTGCGCTTTCAGCCCACGCAGAATGGCGCTGCCCACCATGCCCCTGTGGCCCGCGACATAGATCTTTGGCATCGCTTACCCCTCGACCGAGACCGGCAGGTCCAGCCCGTGTTCCTTAAGCAGCGCAACACGCCGCGCGGCCTTGTGATCCTCGGCCACCATCTCGGCGCACATCTCTTGCGCCGTGATCTCGGGCGTCCAGCCGAGCTTTTGTTTGGCTTTCGACGGGTCACCGAGCAGCGTGTCGACTTCGGCGGGCCGGAAGTAGCGCGGGTCGATCCGCATGACGACATCGCCAACCTTCAGTGCGGGCGCGAGGTCGCCCTCAATCGCCGTCACGGTCGCGATCTCGTTCACGCCGTCGCCCGAGAACTCGAGCGCGAGGCCAAGCTCTGCCGCCGTCCAAGTGATGAACTCCCGCACGGAATACTGAACACCGGTCGCGATCACGTAATCCTCGGCCTCGTCCTGCTGCAGCATCATCCATTGCATCCGGACATAGTCCTTTGCGTGGCCCCAGTCACGAAGGCTGTCGATGTTGCCCATGAACAGGCACGGCTCCAGCCCCATCGCGATGTTCGACAGGCCACGGGTGATCTTGCGCGTGACAAAGGTCTCTCCTCGCCGCGGGCTTTCATGGTTAAAGAGGATGCCGTTGCAGGCGTACATGCCATAGGCCTCTCGGTAGTTTACCGTGATCCAGTAAGCATACATCTTGGCCACCGCATAGGGCGAGCGCGGATGGAACGGCGTCGTCTCTCGCTGCGGCGTTTCCTGTACGAGACCGTATAGCTCGGACGTCGAGGCCTGATAAAACCGCGTCTTTTCGTTCAGCCCCAGAAACCGGATCGCCTCCAACAGTCGCAGCGTGCCAATCGCGTCCACATCGGCCGTGTATTCCGGCGCCTCAAAGCTCACCGCAACGTGGCTTTGCGCCCCAAGGTTATAGACCTCGTCCGGCTCAATATCCCGCAAGATCCGCGTGAGGTTCGACGTGTCGCTCAGGTCGCCGTAATGCAGCTTGAACCTGGCGTTCTGGGTGTGCGGGTCTTCGTAAATATGATCCACACGCTGGGTGTTCAGCGACGACGCCCGCCGTTTGATCCCGTGAACCTCGTAGCCCTTCGCAAGCAGAAACTCCGCAAGGTACGAGCCGTCCTGGCCGGTCACGCCGGTGATAACCGCTTTCTTCATTTGTCGACTCCACGACAAGTTAAGACCGCTTGAGGGGGTCCACATTTCAACGACGTGCCGGACCTATGCAATGCTTCGGTCCCTAGGGCCGATAGCTCCATTCCAACGTGAAAATGGTTAACGCATCCTTACTTTGGCGGGACTTTGAAGTGGCGCGGCGTAAGACATGAGCCTTTGATGTGCCCGCGGATGCCGACATGGCGCGACTAGGTCGCAAAGTAACTTTGGCGGTGGCAGCCGGACCTACCCGCTATCCGATGATGCCAGCTGCGGATGGAACAACCGTTTGCTTGCAAACGGGTTCAATCACTTTGCTATCCACCGGCTTTCAAAGCCACGGCCTGCCATCCAGTCCTGAACAAATCCACCGGCATCGCTGCATTGAGCAAAGACCGGATCCCGGCGCATCTCGAACTCTGCGTCAATCAGATACCCAAGAAGGAAGCACTCGGTATTGCGGGCGCCCATTGGCCGGTTGAACGTGTTTACGACGACCTCGATCACGACCGCTTCGAGCTGACGTCCCATCCATCCAGCCGTGCCGTAGTCAATCAGGGTTACGCTATGTCCCTCATATTCCCACAACGCCGTTCTGTTCTGTTCGGCCCATGCGGTCACGTCGGGAAACATTTGACGAACGATGTTCGAAGTTTGCGGATTTTCGGTATCAAAGGTTGGAGCAAGAAGGGACGCAAGGTCATCTTGCGCGGCCCGAGCTTCCTGAGAAAACTGCGCCCGCATGGCTGCCTGCCGATCGCGCCGCTCGCCGTCCTCAATGTTGTACCTTTCGATATCCGCTTGGCGCTTTGCCTCAACCTCTTGCGCCATTTCCGCAAGGCGTTCGGCGGTGCTGGCATCGTCGGCAGCAAACGCCGCTGCTATGCGATCCAATTCTTCTTCCGTTGCCCAGATCGGCGCGACGGTAAATGGAATGCGCTCTCGGTCCAAAGCCCCCAGAAAGTCCGCCATAGCGATTGCGTCGACTTGAAGTACAGAACACTCTCCGCGCCGTGTTCGGGCAAAGATCAGCTCGGCACTGTCGAACAGGTTGGATTTGACCTCAGGTAGGTGCAGGCGCAGGTCGCGCGCGTAGAGTTCGCTATGAAATGCCGCGACGCGTGGTTCGTAGCTATCAGAGCCGACAACGCAAAACGCAGCGCCATCGAAGTCAAACGAAATGTAGCCAAGCCCCGATCGAACACCGGCTTCGACTTCTTCTCGGATAGCCCGCGAGGTTTCTTGATATTCTTCGACCCGCGCGGAAACCTCGCTCCATTCCAGAGTCCTCAGCACCGACAGCTCTTTGTCTTCAAACAAGGCCACGACACCTGCCGCGACATTTGCCGGCAACTCAAGGAAATCCCCCCGACGTAGCGCCACAATATCGGACGAGAGGTAGCCGCCCGCGGTGCATTGTTCGATCGAGATGGACTGGACGTCAGCGATATCACGTAGCCCATCAAGAGCCATCCTCACTGCAGCGGTTCTGGCTGGCACGGGGTGGGCCCAACATAGGGCTAGCTGACCTTGTTCGAAGACAATATCGCCCCTCAGGTTTCGGCGCATGTTCGGCGCACCCAGAGTTCTGTTCTCTAGCAACAGAATGTCTTCTGGGTTGCCTTCAAGCACTTCCCGATTAAGGGCGGTGATCGAAAGCCCCGTAACGGAGACCTCTGTGGTATCCGAGCCGACCTCTATCTCGGCTCCTTGCAGAACCGCGTCTATTTCCGCAGACAAACCCAAACCGTTCAAGATCGAGACAGCCCGTTCCTGCGATGCGGTTATCGCGGGTCCATTTCCTTCACTCAGGACGCGGTCAAGGTCACCCTGAATTTCAAGAAGCGTCGGCAGGTTGGGATCGAACGGGTTTCGGGATAGTGACGCCACGATGTAGTCGTTGATGGCGCGGGCTCTGGCTTCGGAAACCGCCATTGCATCCGAAATACCAGCATTTCTAAGCGCTTCCTGCTCAGCTCTGAATGCCGAGAATTCGTCACTGGTGCCGAACGCCGCATTGGCGGCAACCATGGCACTATCAAGGTCCAAAGTTCCGCTACCCTCAAGGGACTGCATCAGGCCGTTGATCGCTCGGGCGACTTCGAGAGGATTATCGAACGAGCCGCCGCTTTCCGCAAATCTGCGAACGTCTGACAACAAGTTCTGAGCTTGGCCCTTTGCACGGTCCGCCACGATGACGGCTGTGCCTACCTCGGCCAAGGTTTGTTCTTCGGCCTGTTTTTCAACTTCCAGCTCGAAAGCTTCGGCATCAGACAGCAGCCCGTAGTTGCGAAGCTCGTTCACCGCGGCCGCGCGTTCCAAAGTCAGTGCCTCGCCTCCGCCAGAGGTCAAAGCGCGCGTGATGCGTTCCAACAGTGCAAGATAATCCGGAGTGTTGGGATCCAAGAGGTTGCCGGACACATAGGACTCGAGGAACGCGCTATATCTTTCCAGATCAACACGCGCGGATTCAATCGCATCGGCGCGGGCCTGCCTTTCGGCCAGCTCGGCGCGCGCCAGAAAGCCTGTGAACGCAACATCTGCTGTTGTGATCTCTTGGGCGGCATTCAGGGCCCGAACAGTAGAGTCCGCGTCGTCGGTTCCCAATGCGGTACGAAGATTAAGCACGACCCGCGCAACTTGGACCGCGTCCGAAAAGCGACCGCCCTCGGCGTTGAACTGCTCGATCCGATCCAATAGCTCCCGTGCATCTCGACGTCCATTTTCCAACGCGATCGCCTGTTGGGCTCGCACGGCCTCCTCTTGACGCTTTGTCTGGATATCGTTGACGCGAACCAAACTCGTTCGTGCGCCTTGGACATCTGGAAAGGCACTGATTGCAGCATCACAAGTGGCTTCCAGACCAGCGAGATCGGCAGAACTCAGGTCAGTACTTGCGCCAAGCACACACTCCGCCAAGGCTGCGGCGCCCGACAAGTCGGCGACCCGTCTCTCGGTCAATTGAATCCGCATCGCGAGTGTCGAATTAGAGTTGCCGCCTTCCCGCTCGGCGATGTCCGCCTCAAGTTGGGTTTTCTTCAGCGCCAGCTCGGCAAGGATCTCATCCCTGATTGACGAGTAGCTATCTCTGACACGCCGATCATCACCGGCGACGGCCAATGCCTCGGCACAGGCAATGGCGGTCGAGCGGCCCTCAGCCCTGGATATGCAGAGGTCTCGATATTCGGCGAGCATCTGTTGTTCCGCGAGCAGATCGAGGTAAGCCTCTTTGTCTTCCTCCCCTGATGCCAGAAACGCACGATATTCGTCGCCGTTGATGAATCCGGCCGCCTGCGCGCGCTCTTGGTCTTCGCGTCTCTCAAAGCCGTTGCCTAATGCTTGGCGATAGGCGTCCATCTGGTCAAAGCCCGAACGCTTGAAGGATCTGTACTCGGCGGCATTAGCGACGCCGAGCCGCTGACCTTCTTCGTATTCTGGCATACTTGAATAGCCAGCGGCTTCGGCCGTTTGCATCTCTTCGCGAGTGCTGAAGCCTCTCGCCGCCGCTCGGTTTAGTTCGGTGGCGCTGCGAAACCCTGACGTTGCAGCAAGCTCCAGAGCCGCGACATTCTCTTCGGTGAAGTCGAAGGATCGTACATCAAACGCCCGAAGGTAGGACCTTACGGCGCGGTCTGTTCCGGGTCCGGCCGACCCGTCGATCGCCATGTCGTAAAAGCCCAGAGTTTGAAGGGCTGTCTGTGCTCGGACGACGAGTTGCCTGTATGCGTTCCTGCGGGCGGTTGCCTGAGAATTCGTGCGGGACTGTCCTTGGCCTTGATCGGCTGCGATTGCCGCTCCTAGTATCCCGAACAGCAGTGCCGCACCGTGGCCATCGGCACGAGCCGGAGCAGCAAGTGAATTCAAAGAAAGCGATAAAATCAATGCTGTAGAAAGCTTTGTCTTGGCAACCACGATAGGTATCAACCCCTCTTTTTCGTCAAGAACCTCACGATGTGAAACTAGGTTTGTTGGTCCGACCAAGCGTAGGTTCGGTTTCGACTTCGATCAAGTATTTTGCCTTTTGCAGCCTGAGGCGATCAAATGCCCTCACTCGGCGGTGTTCGGGGCGGTCGGCAACCAGTCAGCCTCTACAGCGTTATCGCGGGCCAGATAGCTTTCGCCGGAGGCCGGACCCCTGAAATAGGCGGTGGGAGCGAACGAAGCGCGTCGTGCAAATCGCGTACTCCAGACCGACCGTTCCGGCGACACTTGTGGCGCCCATTTCGGCCTGGTCAGGTCGCGTTATGCGCTTTGGATAAGTCCCTGTTCTTTCAACTTTTGGAACACAACTTTGGTGTCCGCGGCGATTTGGTCGGCGGGGACGGCCGAGAATGCGTCTTGCAGAAGTTCGATCGCCTGCGACTCTGACGTTGGTTCTAGCAAGAGCGTCCAGAGGTATACCGCGCTGCCGTCCATGTGACCGACCTGACTGCCATCGGGACGGGCGTAGAACAGGCAATCGTCGATGACGAAGGCGTGGCAATCACTGTTGCGGCGGTATTCTTTGGGGTCGCCAGTTGCCTGCGTCTGGTCTGCACGTGCTTTCGGGGCGGAAAATCGGGTCAGCAAAGGAGGCGTCAGGCCGCCGAGTCGTGACATGATTAAGCCTGCGGCTTCGTGCGGGTCGCAGTAGCTTAGTTCGTATCCTTGGATCGACGTCGCAATCGTCGCAAGGTCATCGAGCACCAGCGCGCCGTGTCTTTGGGTGGCGAAGTTTTGCTTCAGCAGGGACTTCAGCACGGTGGACGGGGGCAAGGGCGTTAGGACTGCGGGTCCGTCCTCTTGCCGTGTCGGAAGCACGATCGCCGAAATGCCCAAAGGTTCCCGCGCGCTGGCCAAGTATTTGGCATCAAGCGGCACATAAAGATATTGGTCGTTGTTCGGCGCGGAACGCTCCGCGACAAGGCCGTTCACCGTTCCCGCGATCATGTCCGGCAGCGGCAGGCGGAGGCGCGGGGAAATGCCGGTCGCCTGCCCGACGGCAAGGTCGTTCTCTAACGTGACAGGAAGAAAGTCGTCGGAAAACAGGCGCGCGCCTTGGTCAGCGAGCGCCAGTGACAGAACCGACTTTCCGGCGCGCCGGGTCGCCGGGAACAGGATCAGCCCGGACGCGGTCGCGGTGGCGGAGGCATGGAAGCAAAGGTCGCTCGTGCTGTTTTCTGCTTCTGCCAGCGCCAAATCGCTGATCAGGTCGCACATCGCGTTGACCGCTGTCTTATGAAAACGCGGCTCTTTGTTCGTTCGGTTGGTGAGGCGATAGTTCGAGCCGCTGAACACAAGCGAAGAGATGACTTCGCCCGCCGGCGCCCGAGAGACCTGAATCGAATGCCCCGGAAAATACCGGGGCAAATCCTGTTCCAGATATTGGCAATTGAACATGTGGATACATCCCGCAAAGCCTTGGCTGTGGATGTATCTGTTCCCGTCGCTCAACAGTCACTTCCCCTTGGGTTCCGGCCCAACAAAGGTCAGGCCGGAGGAAGTCTGCTACTGCGCAAACGGATTTGCAACGAGCGTGGGGTCGATGCCGGCGTTGACCAAGCAAGAGTTGAATTCGTCCGCATTGGTTGCGGCGCTGGCGCAGCTTTCGAAGGACGTGCGCTGTTCGCTCGACATGGTGTCATTCACCGCGCTGGGCAGAGAAACTCCGCTCGGCGACGAAGCGCCGCTGGGCACCGAAGGTACGCTGGCCCCGGACGGTGCGCTGGCCTCGGACGGTGCGCTTGCCTCCGACGGTGCGCTGGGTTCAGACGGAGCGCTGGGTTCAGACGGTTCGGAGGGTGCGCTTGCCGCAGAAGGCGTGCTTGCATGTGCCATGCCCAATGCGGTCATCGACGGAGCGACATAGCTAACCGTTGCAAGTGCGCCAATCCGGCTGAGCAGGGCGCGGCGGGACACGGTTTTGGTTTTCTCGGTCATGTTCTTTCCTCTTAGTCCGACGATCCGATGTACTCGAGGCGCAGCAAGTGTAGCCTCAAGAGCGGCCCGATCATACCAGACAAATACAAGAAGATGAATATGGCATTAATAAAGCACAAATCTGTCGTCCAGGGGGCGTCTGCTGCTCTGGTGCCATTGAGCTCTGGTTTTGTAGGGAAATCAGGTCGATCGATCGGTCCAAGTGTCGGAATGTGGCCGTGCGGCAGGGCCGAAAACATGATCTTTCGGGCGACAGACTTACGGTCGACGCATTTGGGAACTGGCAGAGTGCGCTTGCGACGGATTGTAGATTGCGGTTCGGCGCGACCAGCCCTTGGTCGACCAATCGGATGCAACGCGGAGACGAGGGGCTTTGGCATCAAAGGCGTTGCAAGCCCTGTTCCAGCCGCTACCGTGGTCAAATAGGAATGATCGGACTGGACGTCTGCCCGCCACTGCAGAGACGGGTTCAGGCATGGCGGTCTTGGCCGTAAGTCGATCAAACACCAGGAAGACGCATGGCTAAGACCAAGACCGACGTTGCAGTAGTTATTCACCTTTACTACGAAGATCAGTGGCCCGAATTCCAAGAGAAACTGAAGAATCTGCCGGGCGACTTTACCCTGTATGTGACGACCAATCCCGAAAGCCGGATTCACGACGTCATACACAAGACGCATCCAGAGGCCATCGTGCAGCCGGTGCCGAACCTCGGGCGGGATGTTGCTCCTTTCTTGGCTCTGCTACCTCGGCTTGCTGCCCACGATGTCGTTTGCAAGGTTCATACAAAGCGTTCGTCCGGCACGCACACGGCGTGGCGCCAGTCGTTGGTCGATGGACTGCTGGGCAGCCGTGACGCTGTCGGCGCATATCTTGATGCCTTTGCGGCAGAGCCGGACCTGGTTCTGGCAGGGCCGCGGGATTACTACCTTGACGGGCCAAGCCATGAAGGGGCGAGCAAAAGGGCTCTCGCTTTGCAGCATGGCATGCCGCAGGGACACTACGGGTTCTTTGGTGGAACCATGTTTTGGTGCCGCCCGAGTGCCTTTGTGCAGTTGGAAAGCGACTATCCCCAGGCGTGTTTCGAGGCGCATTTCGACAATGACGGCCAACCAGAGCATGTGGTTGAGAGGGCATTCGGCCTAATCGCCAGTCAAAGCGACAAGAAGATCATGCTCTGGGATGGAAAGGCAAATATTGCCAAAGCAAGGGTCGTGCGGGGCGACACTGACTTTGGCGCTGTGATCGCCAAGCTAGAAAAAGACGACCAGAACGCGCGGCCCTTGGCGGTTGGGACCCGGCCCTCACTATATGAACTGCACCGACAGCATGACGGGTTCGTGTCCGACAAGTGGACTGGCAATCTGGTCCACTACGAACGGCTGTTACAGGACCGTCGGGACACCGACATCCGGTTGCTGGAAATCGGTGTTCAGAATGGTGGATCACTGCAGATCTGGACCAAGTACTTTGAAAACGGCAGGGCCTTTGTGGGCTGCGATATCGATCCAAGGTGCGGAAAGCTGAAATACACGGACCCGAGGGTGTCGGTCATCGTCGCGGATGCCGGAGCGACCATTGCCAAGACAAGCGCGATGCGAATTTGCGGACAGTTCGACCTTATCATCGACGACGGGTCACATATGTCTCGGGATATCATCCGCGCGTTCCTGTCGTTCCTGCCTGCGCTGGCAGAGGACGGGCTCTTTGTCGTCGAGGACATGGCTTGCAGCTTTTGGAAAGAGTTCGACGGCGGGCTTGATCTGCGGACTTCGTCGCTCGACTTTTTCAAAGAAATCACAAACGTGATCAACCGCGAACACTGGCAAGAAGACGCTTCGGTCCAGAGCCGGTTCGCACGATTTGAAGACGCCTACGACCTGTCGATTGATCCGCAGATCCTTTCGACGATCCAGTCTGTGGAAATCCTCAATTCGATGGTTGTGATCCGGAAGGGCAACCTGACCCAAACCACGCTAGGCAAAAGGACGGTGCAGGGCCGTAAGGCATCAATCGCAAAGCTTTCGTTGTTGGTCGACGGTTCCGAGTCCGTTCCCCCGGGAAAAGAAGCCACAACCGTCACGACGCAAAGCATCCGCGAGCCCGATGATGCGATTTCGATTTCGGTCGTCATCCCATTCTATAACGGCAGTGCAATGTTGCCCGATGCGGTCGAGTCTGTTCACCTTCAGAGCTTCCCCGCCAGGGAGGTCATTGTCGTGAATGACGGCTCTGACCCCGAAGAGACGCAGTGGGTCGAAACCTTTGCCAAAGACAAGGGGCTAAGGCTTATCACCCAGCAGAACACCGGTCAGGGCGGCGCACGGAACGCAGGCGTTCAGGCGGCTTTGGGCACCCACGTCTGTCTGCTTGATCAGGACGACGCGTTTCTTCCTGATCACAACAGGGCCCTTCTGGAACACTGGAGGGCCGTGGCCCCCGCAAAACCGAACTTGGGTTGGGTCTTTGCGGACCTGATCCTTGCCGACCAGAACCTGAATACGGTTTCCGAAAACCTCTTTCCGTATGGAGCCTTGCCGGTTCTGGAAAACCCACCCGACTTCATTTCCCGAAATGCCTTCATGTGGCCCAGCGCGACTCTGATTTCAAAAAGGAAATTTCTGGAGGTCGGTGGATTCGACCAAAGGCTGCGCGGCTACGAAGATGACGATCTATGGCTTCGGATGCTGCTGGCCGGAAGCGAAGTCAGCTACTGCCCTGCAACCGTCTTCAAGTGGCGCGAGCACCCGCGCCAGACCTCTCGCCAACGGATGTTTATCGACAGCGCAGAGGCGTTCTTCGACAAATGGTTCGGCTACGACTGGGGGTCGTCGGAGGTTTCTGAAATGACCGATGCGCGGCTCAGCGCTCGAATGATCGGATCTTTGCACGAACATCTGGGCCGAGAGGACAAAACATATTCCGACCTGCTGTGGGCCTTGTTGCGAAAGGTGAGGACCGCAGAATCGCCGGTTCGTCGGGACACAGCTTTGGTCAAACCGGCTCTGTCCGCGTCAAAATCAGAGGATCGGCCATGACATCCGAAAACCCTGCCCAGCCGAAAGCCAACCAAGATGGCAGCGATGCGTTCAAGGCCCTTTTGCAGCGCAATCGTAACCTCAGCGTCAAAAGCGGTCTGCCCATCGACGACCTGATCGCCCGTCAGATCAAAGACCGAAGGGATTTTGCAGCACTTTCGTCCGCGGTGACGGAACTGGAGCGTGTCGGGGCAGGTGCCGTCACCCACGCAAGAGTCGCGCGTTGTGAAATGTCTCTGGGCCTGATTGACCGCGCGATCCGGTCGTGGAAGGCGTCGCTTGGCTTTGAAAGAACTTCCGCCAGTCTGGCCGGTCTTGGCATTGCCTACTTTCAGACCGGCGACATCAATGCGGCCATTGCTAAGCTGCAGGACGCGCTCGCCATGGACCAAAGTAATCTGGATGTTCTGGAATCGCTTGCTGTGGCCCATCTTTATCTGGGTGATCTTGGGGCCGCGAAGCGGTTCGCAACCAAAGCCCTTTCGATAGACCCCGACCGTCTGGAAAGCCGCCTGTGCCGCGCGCGGGCAGAGATCGCGGCTGGCAACTTTGAAGAAGGGCGGCAGGACCTAAGGATCGTTCAACAGAGCAAATACAAAGAACACGAGACCCGCCTGCTAGAGGTCGATTTGTTCCTTGACGACGGGGACTTCGAAGTCGCGCTCTATCTTGCGGCCGAACTCTGCGAGAGGCACCCCGACTCTCGCGACTGCTTGACTGCTTTTCGGCGATCCTACGCCGCTTTTGACGCAAGCGACCGCTCAGAGGATCTGGCGGACTTTTTGGCGGGCCTAGATCATTTCGCCGCGCTCGGGACGCCTAGATCCAGACCCGGCGGACCGGATGACGGGTCTGGCAAGGACCTGATCGACGTCATCGTTCCGGTTCACAACGCATGGGGGGCGACCGATCGCTGCCTCACGTCGGTGCTGTCGACCGATATCGACCGGTTGGGGCGGATCATTGTTGTCAACGACGACAGCGACCCGAAGGTGCGAGAGAGGCTGGCTGAATTCGCGGAAACTGATCGGCGGATCACCTTGATCGATACGCCCAGCCGGTTGGGGTTCACGCGGTCTGTGTGTCTTGGGGTCGCCCGAAGCGACGCAGGCGCGTTTGTCGTTTTGAACAGTGACACTGTTGTGACCGACGGCTGGCTTGGTCGGCTCTGGACCGCGCTCCGGTCGTCTCCGGACACGGGGATGGTGGGGCCGATGTCGAACAACGCCGCATGGCAAAACTATGGGGCGGCGCTGTCCCAAGACGGAGTGTTTGCCGGCACGGGAATGCCGCAGCCAAGTTACCGCAAGGATGTCGCGTCGGTGGCCGCAGGTTGGGAAGGGGCTGACTATGTGCCGGTCCATTTCCTGCACGGGTTTTGCGTCATGGTCGACCGAGCCGCATATGATGCCTGTGACGGGCTGGACCAAGAAATCTTTCCCGAAGGCTATGGCGAATTCCAGGATCTGTCGCTGCGCATGCGCGCCAAGGGGCTTGAGCTATTGGTCGCGACCGACTGCATCGTCTTTCATGAAAAGGGCGCGAGCCTTAGCAACCAAAGGCGCGAAAGGCTATCGTCCGAGGGTCGAAAGTCTCTGTACCGGCGATATGCGGCTCTGAATTACCTGTGTCTTGAAATGGCAAATATCCGGCATCCGTCGCTCGAAGAAAAGCGCGACACCCTGCGTCCCGTGCTCCGGTCTTGGTTCAGTTAACCACGCAACGACGCGAATATCAGGCCGAAAACCCAGGAGCCAAAAACCCCGATGCACCCAGAGTCCCTTAAGAACATGCGCCGCGTATTTGACCGGCACTTTGCGCCCCATCTGACGGCCGGAGACAGGGTGCAGGTGGTCGATATCGGATCATTCGACGAAAACGGAACCTACCGGGACATCTTTGATCATCCTGCGGTTTC
>JALQXR010000002.1 GCA_023263105.1 Marivivens sp.
TGCCCATGGGAGCGGGCTCAACGACGACCGGTGCTTCGATCACGACGGGCTCGAGCCCGCCAGCAACGGCGGAAACAGCGGAAGCAGCAAGCGCGGCGGTAGCAAGGTAGATCTTTTTCATCGGTGTATCCTATAGATAAATGAGTAGAGTGATTGGACATCTTGATAACAAAAACGAGCAATAATCAATGATATCCCAATTCGCGATGACTTTGGCGTACTGATGTTGCCCATGCGATGCTCTGGCGATCCGACCCACGACCCGCCGGCAGGAGGGCCAGTTCGAGGCCAGCCAAGATCCAGGACCTACGCCCAGACAAAAAGATAGGGCCCGTCTTTCGACGGACCCTTCTTTTCTCAAACCGCTAGCGGTTATGAATATTCTTAGATGTTTTCGGTCGTCGACGACGCTGCGAAGATCAGCGCTGCGATGATCAGCAGCGGGATCAGGTAGCCGAGGCCGCTGCCCATGGGAGCGGGTTCAACGACGACCGGAGCTTCGATCACGACGGGCTCGAGGCCGCCAGCGATAGCAGCAGCAGCGGACGACACCAGAGCGGCGGCGGCAAGGGCGAATTTTTTCATAGGATCTCTCCAAAAACTTAGGGTTGGTTGCTCTCGCAGCGGAGATTAGCGAAACCGGTCGGCTAACTCAAGATAGCCCAAAGACGATTGAGTAAGGCGTTGTGACAAAAAAACTATATCGGCTGGATGATCATGTATCCGACACCCGGAGACACCAGTTGGAGCGACCGAACAAGGTCGCCGGACTCATTCGTCCAGTACTTGTTCGTGAAGACATAGCCGCTGCTGCGACATTCCTCTTCGTAGCGGGTCGTCATGAGCTTGCCACCCGCGATGTCGATCTCTTCGCTCGCTTGGCCGGTCAAGGCACAGTTGAAAATCAGGCTTTCGATCTGGTCCTGTCCGGTCAGTCGTTCGATCAACCGCTGGTTTGCCGCCCCGCTTGCGATCACGTCGAAACTGGCGACATCGGCGCCCATCAGGTCGTGTCCCAATCCGCGCGTTCCGATCAATATCCCGTTCCGTGTGACGATGCCGATGCCGTCCGGCGAAAACCAGGTGATCTTGTCCTGATTGCGTCCGACCGAAGCGACCCGCGCGCCGACACCGCGAGTCGGCAGCGACACGAGCATGGCTTCGGACCCTGCGCCACCCGGACCCGCATGAGGTGCGGCAGGAGCCGCAGGTGCCTCTGCCGGTTCGGCGGTCGCGCCTTCGGTTTCAGCGGCTGCTGCGGCGGGCTGCGGCTCTTCCGACGGGGTTAACACGCCACGCAATTCAGAACCGATGGTCCGGAGCGGGGTGCCCTGCGCCATTGGTCCGCAAGAGGCCAGCAGCAGAACAGCGCCGACCGCAACCTTGGTAAGGATCAGCCGCGTCATCGCCAGAACCGCCCCCAACCATCAGAGAGTCGTGACGGCTGCCCGTCCTCTAGCATGTCATAAAGCCGTCCCTGAACGCCAAGTCTGGCGCCGCCATCCCGCGACGGCGAGGCAAGAGATGCGCCAAGCACCTGCCGACCACGGCCGGTTGCCCAGTCCAGCGGCACCGTTACGCGGACGCCTTTGTCAAAGGAGCCTTCGCCGAAGTCCTCGAAAGGCATGTCGGTGACGGTAAAGTACGCGCCCACGCGCCAGCCGTTAAAGAATTCCCGATCCAGCGAGAATGTCGCCCCCCAGTCGCCAGCAAGGTAGCGACCGACGTCGATCTGGCCCTGAAAGCCGTTCTCGAATTCGTAGTAGGCCGACAGGTGGCCGGTCACGATGCTATAGTCCTGGAACCCCAGACGCAGGTCAAAATCCCGCTGGACCGCATAGTTCAGCTCCACCCCAAGTGCGAGCGGGCTGTCGACCGGCATCCAGAGAAGCTCTGCGGACACGCCGCCGAACATCCGTTCGAGATAGCCGGCGGTCACGCGCGAATAGACGTTGGGCGCGGGGTTTCCGTAGTACGAAAGGGTCAGATACTGCAGCGCGGGATCGCCTTCCTGCGCATAAAGCGGCGCCAGCGTCCGAACCTGCGGAGCGTCACCGACCGGCGGTTCGACAGGCGCGTCGGCGGCGTTGCCGAACAGGCTTTTGCGGATCGCGCCAGAGAGAATCAGGTTCGGCCTGATGCGATACTCGGCCTTCAGATCGATACCGGCGTCGCCTCTGACGGGCGTATCGCCATCAAACAGCGTCATTTCAACGTAAGGAATGATGCCCCAAGTGAACCGCGGTTCGGTGGCCGCGGTTTCGACCAGACCTTCTGTCTGTCCGGCATGGCTGATCACCGCGCGGTCATAGATCGCCTCGGCGGCACCCGGTTCGTTTTCCAGATCCTCGATGTCGCTGCGGTTCAGACGGATGGCAGAGGCTGGGATTCCGTTGAACACCGGCTCTAGAATGAATGTCTCGATCGAATGGGGTGCAACCTGAGTCAGGATACGGGCAACGCGACCCGCTGCCTGCACTTCGGACCGGTAGCGGTTGTTCGAATACCGCAGTCGCATGACGCGATCCGACACCTCGAGAGCAAGCAGGTCGATCCCTTCGGCCGACAACACCTGAGTCATCAGCGTGCGCAACATGGTGTCCGGCAACATCGAGCGGTCCCAAGTTTCGGTATTGCGGGTCGATTCAGGCCGGACCGACACGGGTACAGGCGCGGGTTCGATGCCGCTGGGGAACTGCGGCGTCTTGGGGTCCAGAACGATGGTCGCGCTCACGCCGATTTCGCTGCCGTAGAGGGCATAGGCGCTGAGGTTGTACATGTCGCTTGGCGCGTAGGTGACGCCAAAGTTGAACGGGCTGCGGTGCGTAAAGGTGCCTGTCGACTCTTCCCGGGCGTAGGCATCCGACGAATACTCGGCGACGACGGTCCAAGTGTCGTTCAGCCTATACTCTAGCCCGCCAAACAGCGCGGCGTCGCCACGGAACAATTGGTCAAGCTCCAGCTTGCCGCCCAGTTCCCAGTCGCGGTCAGGACGCTCGGACATAGCGGGGTTCAGCGCGCCAAGCGGGTTGTCAAAACCGTTGTAGGACCCCATGCGACCCCAGCCCAGACCGCCGGTGACGCGCAGGTTGTCGCCGAACGTCTTGGTCGCGACGATGTACTCCGAGGCATAGAGCCCCGTTCCCATGATGTCCCTGACGCCGATGGTCATAGCCGGCAGAACGTCGGTCTCGTCCAGAAAGCGGTAGTGCAGGTCAAAGCTGTGATCGAGGATAGGCTCCAGCCCCGGCAGGAAATAGTTGTCGATCCGCGAATAGCGCAGCGTCGCGCCAAATCGGTCGAACGCCTGAAAATTGAAGCTGAGGCGGATCTGGTCAGCCGGTCCAAAAACACCTGCGGTCACCCCGATCTGTCCGTCCGGCATGGACGTTGCGATGGGCATGTCGATCATGCCGCTTCCGCCGAACAGGTCATAGTGGGACCAAGAGTCTTGCGCGTTTGCCGCCGTTGTAGACAGCAGCACCGCAACAGCGGATCGCAACAAAGCAGTATTCATCCGTCCTTGCCCCCCGCAAGTGTTCCGGCAATCGTTCAATCCGGTTCTATCCGAACTTCCGACTGATGGGAAAGCCAAGTTTGGACGATAGGCGGGTTTAATGCCGCCTGACGACCCGAAATCTAAGCTTATGGTTTACAGAACCGCCACTCCGGCGGCCTTCATGTCGGTCAGCGCTTGGTCCAGCGAACCGTTCAGGTCGATCGCACGGCACAGGTTTTGGCGGACCGAGACCGAGAATCCCAACCCTGCGGCGTCGATGGCCGAATATGCCACGCAATAGTCGGTCGCCAACCCGACCAGAGTCAGGTCTGTGATCCCTCGGGTGCGCAAATATCCTTCCAGCCCCGTCGGGGTGCTGCGGTCGTTTTCATAAAAGGCCGAATAGCTGTCGATGTCCGGATTGAATCCCTTGCGGATGATCAGATCGCCGTCGGTCCGCAATCCGGGGTGAAAGGACGCCCCATCGGTGCCCTGCACACAGTGGTCGGGCCAAAGGACCTGCGGGCCGTAGGGCATCTGCGTCATGTCGTAGGGCTCTTTGCCACTATGGCTTGAGGCAAACGAAGTATGCCCCGCGGGGTGCCAGTCCTGGGTCAGGATTACCGTGGCGAAATCCGCCATCAGCGCGTTGATGCCAGCGACGATGTCCGATCCGCCGTCAACCGCCAAAGCGCCACCCGGACAAAAGTCGTTCTGTACGTCGATGACGACTAGGGCGTGGGTCGAAGGCTGCATCTGGATATCCTTTGATTTCGATTGCGCGGACCTTATCCAAGCGGGCGAGCGGGGGAAAGTACGGGGTTGCAAGCCGCCCGACCCGAGCCTATCTCGGGCGTTTCGCGAAAGGGGCCGCAGATGGCGTGGATTGGTTTGGACTTCGGCACGTCGAACACGGCGGCGGCCATCGTGGAACAGGGTGCGCCGCGGGTGATCACGCTGGACTCGGGGGCGCGAACCCAGCCGACGGCGGTGTTTCTGGACGGGAACGCGCGGAAAACCGTGTTCGGGCAGGATGCGCTGGACGCTCTGGTCGATGGCCGCGAGGGGCGGTTCATGCGGGCGCTGAAATCGGTTCTTGGCACGCCCCTGATGCACGAGGTGCGCGTGTTGCAGCACGAACGTGTCGCTCTGATCGATCTGGTCGCCCGCTTTCTAGAGCAGGTCCGGGAGCGCGCCGAAACCGCGACAGGGCAGGACTTTGACAAGGTCGTTTCGGGCCGCCCCGTCCGGTTCCACCACGACCCCGACCGCCATGCCCGTGCGACAGCCGACCTGACCGCCGCCTACCACAAGGCCGGTTTCAAAGAGGTCCGGTTTCTGCCGGAACCCGAAGCGGCCGCGATCGCCTCGGGCGGGGTTTCGTCGGGGCTGGGGCTGGTCGTCGATATCGGCGGCGGCACCTCCGACTTTTCGGTCTTTCGCGGCACGGCCGGCGCGGTCGACGTGCTGGCGAGCCACGGGATCCGACTTGGCGGAACCGACTTTGACCGGCTGCTGTCGCTTGCGCATGTGATGCCTCTTTTCGGCATGGGCACAGAGATCAAAGCCGTGTTCGGGTCGCAGACCTCGACCGCGCCAAACGCGATCTTCCACGAGC
The DNA here is from genome assembly GCA_023263105.1 of Marivivens sp. Taxonomy (GTDB): domain Bacteria; phylum Pseudomonadota; class Alphaproteobacteria; order Rhodobacterales; family Rhodobacteraceae; genus JALQXR01. The sequence goes on from JALQXR010000002.1 coordinate 5,118, forward strand.
TTGCAACATGGGAGGCGATCCCGTTCCTCTATACCGGCGAAGTCCGGCGCCGTGTCGTGGACATGGCAAAGATGGCCGTGGATCAACGGGCCTTCGGGCGGCTGGTCGAGGTGCTGGAACACGAACTGGGCCATGACGTCGCCTTGGCGGTCGAGTCGGGTAAGATCGGGGCGAATTCGGGTGCGGATGCGATCAACCTTGGGCTGGTCGAACGCGGTCTGAGCGTGCCTCTGACGTCCGGCGATCTGACCCACGACCTGTCCGGCAGCGTCGACCTGATCAGAGAGGGCGCGGCAGAAGCCATCGCCGCTGCCGGAGCCGATGCGGCGGACATCCGTAAGGTGGTCATGGTCGGTGGCTCGTCGCTTTTGACTGCGGTCGACACAGCAATCCGCGACCTGTTGCCAGCTGCCGAAATCGAACGCGGAGATGTCTTTACAGCGGTGGTCGACGGGCTTGCGATTGCGGCGGCCCGCGCGGCTTAGCGGGTTGACGTTTCCGCCGATGGGCGTATTCCCGACCTCATGTTCACAGTCGCAGCGCTATACCATTTTACGCCCTTTTCGGATCCGGCGTCGCTAAAAGCCCCGCTGGCCGCGACGTGTTGCGCCAATGGCGTGACGGGGACACTGCTGTTGGCCAAAGAGGGGATCAACGGCACCATCGCCGGCACCCGCGCCGGTATCGACGCCGCTTTGTCCCATATCCGATCCCTACCGGGTTGTGCCGATCTGGACTGGAAAGAAAGCACCGCAACCGACCAGCCGTTCAACCGCATGAAGGTCCGCCTGAAAAAAGAGATCGTGACCATGGGCCAGCCTGACGTGGACCCGACTGCATCGGTCGGACACTACGTTGCGGCACAGGATTGGAACGACCTGATTTCGGCTCCTGATGTCGTCGTGATCGACACCCGAAATGACTACGAAGTCGCCATCGGAACCTTTCGCGGCGCGGTCGATCCGCATACCAAAAGCTTTCGCGAGTTCCCCGCGTGGTGGGAAGCCAACCGCGACCGGTTCCACAACAAGCGGGTCGCGATGTTCTGCACGGGCGGTATCCGCTGTGAGAAATCGACAAACTACCTGATCGGTCAGGGGGTCGATGACGTCTATCACCTTAAGGGCGGCATCCTGAAATACCTTGAAACCGTGCCCGAAGATCAAAGTCTTTGGGACGGGGAATGTTTTGTCTTTGATGGCCGCGTTTCGGTCGGTCACGGACTGAAGGAAGGCCCCCACGGCCTATGCCACGCCTGCCGTCGCCCGATCCTTCCCGAAGACCGCGATCGCCCCGAATATGAAGAAGGCGTCGCCTGCCACCAGTGTCACGGCGAAACCTCTGACGCCGACAAGGCGCGGTTCCGCGAGCGGCAAAAGCAGATCGAACTCGCCAGAGCGCGCGGAGAGTCTCATATCGGCGGAGGCGCTGCGTGACGCCGATCCTCAAGCAGGCCATCGCCCTCCTGATCGGGACAAGTGCTGGCCTGCTGGCTTATCGGGTCGGGATGCCACTGCCGTGGATGCTGGGACCGATGATCGCGAACACGGTCGTTGCGGTGATGCACGGTCCGATCCTTGCTCCGATAAAGCTGCGCCCGATCGTGATTCCGGTGATCGGGGTGATGCTGGGGTCGTCTATCACCGCCGAAATCCTGCAGCAGCTGGACGAATGGACCCTGACACTGGTCGTGATGGTGCCGTTTCTGGCGACTGCGGCGCTTGGGTCCTACACGATCTATCGGCGGATCGGGAAATACGATGCCGTGACCGCCTATTTTTCGTCGATGCCCGGCGGGTTGGCGGAAATGTTGCTGATCGGCGGCGCAAACGGCGGGATCGAGCGTCGAATCGCACTTGCCCACGCGTCGCGCGTGCTGCTGGTCGTGACTTTTGTCGGACTCTTTTACGGGATCGTGCTGGGCGTCCAGTCCGGCGCGGCGGGCGCGAAGGCTTGGGTCGGGTTGGGCGCCCTATCGATTGCGGACTGGGTCTGGCTGGGCGGATGCGTCGTGCTGGGCGTGCCGCTGGGACGACTGGTTCGCCTGCCCGCCCCGCTCATGCTGGGGCCGATGCTGGTCAGCGCCGCCGCTCATTTGCTGCATCTGGTCGAAGTCCCGCCGCCTTCGCTGTTGGTGATCGGGGCGCAGATCGTGCTGGGGTCGGTGATCGGTTGCCGGTTCGTCGGCGCCACGGCCCGCGAAGTCGCGCAAGACCTGAAGCTGGGGATGGCGTCGTCCATCGTGATGCTGGTGGTCGCCGTGTTGTTCAGCGTGGTCACGTGGCAACTGACCGGCACACCGCTGAGTCAGGTTTTCCTGGCCTATTCGCCTGGTGGCCTGACCGAGATGTCCCTCCTTGCCCTCGCACTCGGGCAGGACGTGGCCTATGTCTCAGTGATGCATATCCTGCGTATTCTGATGGTAATTGTCGCGGCGCCCTTTGTTTTCGGGCGCCGAGGGATCAAGTCCTAAGGCCGGTCTCGGTCAAAAGCCCCAGACGCTTTGCTTCATAGTAGTAGCCGCGCGCATACCACATGACGGCTGCCTCTTGATCGCCGCCAGACACCAGCCAAGCGCCGCGCAGATATCGCACCGCGTACCGCAGGTTGGTTTCGGCATCCAACAAATCCTCGGCCGAGCCCGTGTGCCCCATCGCGCCCGCTGTCCGCGGATCGATCTGCATCAGCCCCATGTATCGGCCATTCCGTGCGGTCGGACGATAGTCGCTTTCGCGCTGGATCACGCGGTGCACCAAGCTGCGCGGAACATCATAAAAGTCCGCGTACTGGTTGATCAAAGCGCGCAGTTCCGGCGTTTCGTTGGGGTAGAGCGAAGGCGCATGAGCGGCCCGCCGCGTCACCATCACCTCAGGTTGAGAAGCGCATCCTGCGACTGCAAGAGCAGCGGCAACCACAAAGCCACGACGAGTGAGAAGCAATTACAAGGCTCCAAATCTGTTTCCCGCGCCACTTAGACGCGGGCTCAGATCTTTCGCCAGCAAAGCTTTCCAACCCCCCGAAAATCGGCAAAAGGGCGCTTATCGGGAATCAGAAGTCCAAATGCTCCACGCTCAGGGCGTTTTGCTGGATGAACTCGCGGCGGGGTTCGACTTCGTCGCCCATCAGTTTGGTAAAGAGGTCGTCCGCTTCGGTCACGTCGGCGACCTTGACCTGCAGCAGGGTGCGCGCATCCGGGTCCAGAGTGGTTTCCCAAAGCTGCCCGGGGTTCATTTCGCCCAGACCCTTGTAACGCTGCAAAGACAGCCCCTTTTCGCCTTCTGACAGGATCGCTTTTAGCAGATCAAGCGGGCCATAGATCATCTGGCTGCGGTCCTTGCGGACCAGCGTGGCGGGGACGTTGTAGATTTCCTGTAGCGACCTCGTAAAGCTGCCGGTTTTCCGCGCCTCGCCGGACCGGAGCATCGGGCCGTCCAGCGTCCGGACCTCTTCGACGCCGCGCAGGATACGGGCCAGACGGATGCCGTGATCCTGCGTGATCCGCCCCTGCCAGCCGCGCTCATATTCAAGCGCGATCAGGTCGAGTCGCTGCGCGACCTTGTTCGCAACGCCTTGCAGGTCGGCATCCACCGCACCGGGCACAAAGGCACCGGCAATGGCTGCCTGCTCTAGGATGTGGCGGGGATAGTGCGTCGGGAAAGCATCCAGAACACGGCGCAACTGGCGCGCCTCTTCGACCACTCGGGTCAGGTCCGCACCAGCCAGTTCGGCCCCGTCGCCCAACCGCAAGACAGCGCCGTCGACGCCTTGTTCGATCAGGTAATCGTCCAGCGCGGCTTGGTCCTTCAGGTAAACCTCGGACTTGCCGCGGGACACTTTGAACAGCGGCGGCTGGGCGATGTAGAGATAGCCGCCTTCGATCAGTTCGGGCATCTGGCGGAAGAAGAACGTCAGCAACAGCGTCCGGATATGCGCACCGTCGACGTCGGCGTCGGTCATGATGACGATCTTGTGGTAGCGCAGTTTCTTGACGTTGAATTCGTCGCGGCCAATGCCGGTGCCCAGCGCCATGACAAGGTTGCCGATTTCCTGACTGGCCAACATCCGGTCAAACCGAGCCCTCTCGACATTCAGGATCTTACCGCGCAAAGGCAACACGGCCTGCGTGCGCCGGTCGCGTCCGGTCTGCGCCGAACCGCCCGCGCTGTCGCCCTCGACCAAAAAGACTTCGGTCTTGGACGGGTCCTTTTCCGAGCAATCCTTGAGCTTTCCGGCCAGAAAATTCACGTCCATCGCGGTCTTGCGGCGGGTCAGTTCGCGGGCCTTTCGCGCGGCTTCGCGGGCCAGAGCGGCTTCGATGATCTTGCCCACGACCTGCTTGGCCATCGCGGGGTTTTCTTCGAACCACTCGCTCAGTTTTTCGTTCACAAGGCTTTCGACCGCCGGACGCACCTCGGAGGAAACCAGTTTGTCTTTGGTCTGGCTGGAAAACTTCGGGTCGGGCACCTTGACCGAAAGAACACAGGTCAAACCTTCGCGCGCATCGTCGCCGGAGAAGGTGACTTTTTCCTTTTTGGCGATGCCGCTCGACTGGGCATAGTTGTTGATCGTGCGGGTCAGCGCGCCGCGGAAACCGGCCAGATGGGTGCCGCCATCGCGCTGCGGGATGTTGTTGGTAAAGGGCAGCACCGTCTCGTGGTAGCTGTCGTTCCACCACATCGCGACCTCGACGCTGATGCCGTCTCGTTCACCGCTGACAAAGATCGGCTCGGGCATCATCGGATGCTTTGACCGGTCAAGGTATTTGACGAATTCGCGAACGCCGCCATCGTAGAAAAGCTCGGTCCGCAGCGGCTGCGCGGGGCGGTCGTCTTCTAGGATGATCCTTACGCCAGAGTTCAGGAACGCCAGTTCGCGCAAGCGCTTTTCCAGCGTCTCAAAGCTGTATTCGAGGTTCGAAAACGTCTTGTCCGACGCAAGGAACCGGACCTCGGTGCCCTTTCGGCCATTGGCGTCGCCGACGACCTTAAGGGGGGCCGTCGTGAGGCTGCTTTCGAACCGGACAAAGTGTTCTTTTCCGTTGCGCCAGATGCGCAGTTCCAGCCAATCGGAAAGCGCGTTCACAACCGAGATTCCGACGCCGTGCAGGCCGCCCGAAACCTTGTAAGAGTTCTGGTCGAATTTGCCGCCAGCGTGAAGCTGGGTCATGATGACCTCGGCCGCCGAGACGCCCTCTTCCTTGTGCATGTCGACCGGGATTCCGCGACCGTTGTCTGCCACGGAAACCGAGTTATCGGCGTGGATTTTCACATGAACATAGTCCGCATGACCGGCCAGGGCCTCGTCGATGCCGTTGTCGACGGCTTCGTAGACCATGTGGTGCAGACCCGAGCCATCGTCGGTGTCGCCGATATACATCCCGGGGCGTTTGCGGACAGCGTCCAACCCCTTGAGAACCTTAATGGAATCGGCGCCGTACTCGGCTGGTTGCTGCTCATTGTCGGACATTGCGTCTCACCTTGGTACTAGTCGACAAAATATAGGAAATTCGCAGGGGAATGTCACGGCGAAACCCCATATTTTGTGGCTAAACGACAGGCGGCCCAGTCAGACGAACGGGATCACACAGCCGACGGCCATCAGCAGCGCTCCGGCGGTGACATTCAGCCGTTTCAGCGCCGCGGGCGACCGCAAGAGCCGACGGGCGCGATCGACGAAAAGCGACAGGCACAGGTTCCCGATCAGCGGAATGACCATCGACACAAGGCAGATCAAAGCGATGTCGATGGGCGTGACCTTTGTGATGTCGAAAAACCCGGGCAACATGCCCATGTAGAACAGGATCGCTTTCGGATTCCCGACGATCACCGCGACGCCGGCGGCAAATCCCGCCCATCGTCCGGGCCTAGTCAGCCTGCTGTTTGCACCGATCGTCTGGCCCGCCGACCGGATCACGAGATAGCCCATGACCAGAAACGTCGCAGCCGCCACCCAGCGCAAAAGCTCTAGAAAATCGCCGTAGACCGACAGGATCCAGCTTACCCCAAGTATGGCCAGCAGCGGCCAAAGGATGTCGCCCAAGGTGACCCCGACAGCCAACGGCCAAGCGGCGGCGAACCCGCCCGACATCGCGCGCGCCAAAAGAGCCACCCAGACAGGGCCGGGGGTCAGGAACAACAGCAGAATTCCGAAGGCGTAGAAAGCAAGGTCAGCGAAATGCAGGGTCATCAGAGCAGGGGTCCAAATCGAGGGTCCCTCACTTGCTAGAACTTGTGCCCCAGCAAGTCGAGTGGCTGTGTGCCGTCCCAATCATGCGGTCCTATCGGAAGGACCATCAGACCTCCGTCCGCCCCCGTCCGAAGCGGTCCCGTCCGTGCCCCGTCCAGCACCAGATAAGTGATCGTATTGGGCTGCGGACGAAACCCGCGCGCGGCATAAAGCGGGCGGTCTCCGAACAGCGCAAAGAACCGGACCGGCCAATTGCGGACCTCGGCTATCGCGGCGTCAAGCAGGGCCCCCGCTATCCCCTGCCCGCGTGCGGCAGGGTCGGTCGCGACCTCGGCCAGACCGGCGATCGACACCAGAGAATCGCCCAGACGGACATCACGCAGACACAGTGCCACATGCCCCACCAAAGCCCCGTCGACCCGCGCCGTCAGACGCAGGTGGTGACGCTGCTGGTAATAGCTGCGGCCGCCAAAGTCAGTGTCGAAACACCTGCCCAACAGGTCCGCGATCTCTGCCTCTACTGTCGGGGACAGCGCGGTTTCGGGGATGCGTTCAATTTTCATCAGTCGGCAGGGTCAGCGACCCATCCTCGCTCAAGGGCCAAAAGGGGTTGTGCGCCACTTCCCAGACATGCCCGTCGGGATCGGCATAGTAGCCCGAGTAGCCGCCCCAGAACACTTTCTCGGGACGTTTCAAACCCGCCGCTCCGGCCCGAATGGCGGCAGCGTATGCGGTGTCGACCTCGGATTCGGAACCGTAGTTTATCGCCAAGGTCATGGCCCCCGTGCCCAGATCAGACATATTTCGGGTCTGGTCCTTGGCCAGGTCCGCCAGCGGAAACAGACCCAGAGCAAGACCGTTTAACTGATAGAAAACAATGCCTTCCTGCGGCCTTGTGTCCCGCCACCCAAGGGATTCGTAGAACGCCCTGGCGCGCGCCAGATCGCGAACACCAAGGGTGATCAGTGTCACGCGCTGCGGTGTCATGGTGCCTCTTTCATTGTTACCGACGACGTTCCGGCATCATCTGTGACCTCCAGATACTGCGCGCGGTCGCCCAACTCGGCAAACAGTTCCGCGCCGGTTCCGGTCATCCACGCCTGCGCCCCCAACGCGCAAATCTCATCGTAAAGCGTAGCGCGGCGACCTTCGTCCAGATGGGCCGCTACCTCGTCCAAAAGCAGGATCGGCGGCATCCCGATCATCTGTTCCAAAGCCCGCGCATTCGCGAGGATCAGCGAAATCAGCAGCGCCTTTTGTTCGCCCGTTGAACAGTCCCGTGCGGCGACGCCCTTGGCGCGGAACACCGCGTCCAAATCGGTGCGATGTGGCCCGATCAGAGTCCGGCCCGCCGCCAGATCGCTTCGACGGTTATCGGCCAGAGCGTCACGCAGCCCGTCTTCGGTGTCAGGCAGTTCCGTATCGGGGTGCGACAGGGAAAGATCTGCCATCGGAAACGCTGTGGCGGCCTCGGTCTGGGCCGACATCAGCATCTCTACCGCCAGCCGCCGGTTCGCCAGAACCTGCGCGCCCGCCTCGGCCATCTGCTGCTCTAATGCGCCATACCAATGCGGATCGCGGACCATGTCCTTTAAGAGCCGGTTGCGTTCGCGCATCGCCTTTTCATAAGTGACCGAGGATTCGGCGTGGCGTGGCTCAAAGCTGAGCGCGGCGCGATCAAGGAACCTTCGGCGGCCGTCGGCCCCTTCGATCCAGAGCCGGTCCATCGCGGGAACCAGCCAAAGGACCCGACCGATCTGGCCAAGGGCGATCTGCGTCGCGGCCTTGTCGTCGATTCTGACTTGCCGCGCGCCGCCCGCTTCGGCGAAGGTTTCGACTTCGTGGATATGCCCCAGCGAATGAAGGTTGGCGGTGACCTTCCATCCCAGCGACTCGGGTCGGCGCACGAAATCCTCTGCTGCCGCCCGTCGCAGGCCACGACCCGGTGTAAGCAGCGATACGGCCTCCAGCAGGTTGGTTTTCCCTGCGCCATTCGGCCCATAGATGGCGACAGGCCGAGCGTCCGACTCGACCACCGCCCGCTTGTGCGACCGGAAATGCGACAACGTCAGGCGGGAAAGGAAAAGGCCGCTCATGACGGGCGGCCCTTTTGGTGTTCGGGACTAGCGGTCACGTCACACGCGCATCGGCATCACGACGTAGACGGCGGTGGTGTCATTGCCTTCGCGCATCAGGGTCGGATCGCCGGACGAATTGAACATGAACACGGCGTTTTCGCGGTCTACCTGACTCGCAATTTCCAGCAAGTATTTAGCATTAAAGCCAATTTCTAGACGATCGTCGCCGTAGGCCACTGCCAGCTCTTCCTCGGCCGCGCCGCTGTCCGGCGCGTTCACGGACAGGATCAACCGGTCTTCATCAAGGCTGAGTTTCACCGCGCGGCTGCGTTCGGACGATACGGTCGCGACGCGATCCACGGCCTTTGCGAATTCTGCCGCATCGACTTCCAGACGGCGGGTGTTGCCGGTTGGAATCACGCGGGTGTAGTCGGGGAAAGTGCCGTCGATGACCTTGGACGTCAGGGTGATCTGCGGTGTGGCAAAACGCACTTTGGTTTCGCTGACCGAGACCGCGATCTGCGCATCGTCGTCGTCCAGCAGCTTGCGCAGTTCGCCCACGGTCTTGCGCGGGACGATGACACCGGCCATGCCCTCTGCGCCCGAAGGAAGGTCCGCGTCGATGCGGGCCAGACGGTGACCGTCGGTCGCAACGCAGCGCAGGACTTTGCCGCCGTCAGAGTCGGCCACATGCATATAGACGCCGTTCAGGTAATACCGGGTTTCTTCGGTCGAGATTGCGAATTTCGACTTGTCGAACAGGCGGCGCAAAACCGGAGCAGGCGCCGAGAAATTCGAGGCGTAGTCAGACGACGCCATCACCGGAAAATCTTCTTTCGGCAGGGTGGCAAGGCTGAAGTTCGACCGGCCTGCTTCGATCGTCAAACGTCCCGACGACCCGCTTTCGCTCAGGGTCACCAAGGCGCCGTCGGGCAGCTTGCGGACGATTTCATTCAGCGTCACTGCCGCGACAGTCGTGGCACCGGCGCGCTCGACCTTGGCGGGGGCGCGGTCCACCACCTCGATGTCCAGATCGGTTGCTCGGAACATGACGGTGTCACCTTCGGCCTCGATCAGCACGTTCGCAAGGATCGGGATCGTGTTGCGCCGCTCGACAACCGATTGCGCCTGAGCAACTGCCTTCAGGAGTGCCGCGCGTTCGATACTAAATTTCATGTCCCTCGCTCCGCTGTGTTCCGACACAAAGGGCCGGATGGCAAAACTATCCGTTTTCCCAACCGGCTCAAGTGGTTTTGTCAGACTGTTTCCAACTGTTGCGGCAGCGTCAAGCCTGCAGCGAACGCTGCAACAGCTCCAGATCGTCGGCAATCTGGCTGTCCTTGGCGCGCAGCTCTTCGATGCGCTTCACACCATGCAGGACCGTGGTGTGGTCGCGCCCACCAAAGCGTCGTCCGATCTCTGGCAGCGACCGGCTGGTCAGGGTCTTGGCCAGATACATCGCCATCTGACGGGGTCGGGCATAGGTGCGCAGGCGCTTTGGCCCGATCAGGTCCGACAGGCGAATGTTGAAATGTTCACTCACTCGTCGCTGGATTTCTTCGACCGTGACCTTGCGGTCTGCGGACTTCAGAATGTCGGCCAGACAGTCCTGTGCCAGATCAAGCGTGATTTCCCGTCCCACAAGGCTTGCAAAGGCAAAGAGTCGCGTCAGCGCGCCTTCAAGAACCCGAACGTTTGTCGTGATGCGGTGGGCCAGAAATTCCAGCACGCCACTGGCGATCTGAAGGTCGGGATACTGTTCGCGATAGAGCTCTGTCTTGGTCTGCAGGATGCCCAGCCGAAGCTCATAGTCCGTCGGGTGCAGGTCAACGACAAGGCCGCATTGCATCCGCGATTTGATCCGCTCTTCCATGTCCTTGATTTCGCCGGGGCTGCGGTCGGCAGAAATGATGATCTGCTTCTGGCTTTCGATCAGCGCGTTGAAGGTGTGAAAGAATTCTTCCTGAGTGCTTTCCTTGCCCGCGATGAACTGCACGTCATCGACCATCAGCACATCCACGGACCGGAACATCTGTTTGAAGTCCATCATCTTCTTGTCGCGCAGCGCCGTGATGAACCGGTACATGAACTGTTCTGCGGACAGATAAAGAATGTTCTGCTCTGGGCGGCGGCGACGAAGTTCATGCGCAATGGCGTGCATCAGGTGGGTCTTGCCCAGACCGACACCGCCATAAAGGAACAGCGGATTGAACGTGATGGCATCGCCTTCGGCCACTCTGCGTGCGGCGGCATGGGCCAGTTCGTTCGGCTTGCCGACCACATAGCTTTCAAAGGTAAAGCGGGGATCAAGCGGCGAACCGCTCTTTTCAGTGACATCCGCCACAGAGCGGGCCGCGGACTTTTCAGTGCCGGATTCAGCCGCTGCAACGGCGACGGTTGCCGGAACGACCTCGAACGAAAGCCGTTGCGCGGATCTTTGGCCACGACGCTGGAATTCATACAGGATGTGGTCCCCGAAGTTGCGGGAGACATAGTTGCCGATAAAGTTCGACGGGACATCAAACGTCAAAACACCATTCAGTTCTTGGCGAAAGCTGATCGGTTCAATCCAATTAGAATACTTACTAGCCCCGATTGCCTCGCGCAGTATGCCTCGGATCTCAGCCCAATTCTCAGCGGTCATAGTTTGTCCTGTCCCTACACATTCCCGGCCTGCCCCCACACGGCGCAGTCCGGCGACCACTTGTCCCAGCACCAGATCCACCTTTCCATCGCCTGCCAGTGCGAGGAGCATCATTGGTCAAGCCAATGACTATTTAACCAGAAACCGGTTGGTGGATCTCGTCCTCGTGGGGCCATATGCCGGAGCCACCCGGCACAGTTTTTGCAGGCTCTCAATCAAACAAACGAACCATATCGCGCGTCACGCGTTAGGGTGTTGCTGCATTGATTTCCTCCGTCCCCCCAGGAACGACGTGAATCGCATAGGCAGACTAGCAACCCCGCTTCGATGTCTTCAACTCAACCTTGCTATTGACTCAGTGAATCCGAAAAAAGAATCTCGTGCCCCCCTCAGAGCAAAGGGAAAATCGACCTGACTGTTGCGCCCAAAGCAAAGGGGCGCGCCATCTCTGGCACGCCCCTAGGTCAAACTTGACCTTCCCGATTTTCAGGAAGTTCCGAGAATCAGCCGATCGACTTAACGCGCGACGAAAGGCGCGACATCTTGCGGGCTGCAGTGTTCTTGTGAACGATGCCTTTGGTCACACCGCGCATCAGCTCAGGCTGAGCGGCGCGCAGAGCGGCTGCTGCTGCGTCCTTATCGCCCGAGGCGATGGCTTCTTCGACTTTGCGCAGGTAGGTGCGGATGCGCGAACGGCGCATCTTGTTGATTGCAAAACGGCGCTCGTTCTGACGGGCGCGCTTTTTGGACTGGGGCGTATTTGCCATGTTCGTCTTCCCACTTTCCGGGTCAAAAAATATCTATCGACGCAATGAGCCCGGACCGGGTTCTAGAACCGGCTGATTCTGGCCAGAGCGGGCCTCACGCGCATGTGTGGCGCTGCTTATGCCAGAAAAGTCGCAAAGAAAACCCCAAAACAGATTCAGATCGGTCTAGGTTGATCCCAACTACAATAGGATCACCCAATGCAACACCTAGCCAATACCTTCCGCGGGGTCGGGCTGCCGGTTCCGGCACCGGCGCCAATGCCTTCAAGTGACGCCGCTGCGGTCGCACGTTTGCTAGAGATGTGCCCGGCTCACAAGCCAACTCCGCTGGTCGAAGCAGAGTCTCTTGCTGCGCAAGCAGGTGTCGCAAAGCTGTGGATCAAGGACGAACGCGGGCGGATGGGTCTGGGCAGCTTCAAGGCGCTTGGTGCGGCCTATGTGATCGCGACCGACGCGGTCGAGGTCGGCGGCGATCTGGAAAAGGCCCTGACCGGTCGCACCTATGTCACCGCCAGCGCGGGAAACCACGGCTTGTCCGTGGCGGCAGGTGCACGCGTGTTTGGCGCTAATGCGGTGATCTATCTGGCCGAAACGGTCCCGACAGGCTTTGCGGACCGGCTTCGGGCGAAAGGCGCGTCCGTCGTGGTCGAAGGCGCGACCTATGAAGACAGCGTCGCCGCCGCAAAGTCTGCCGCGGCCAAGAACGGTTGGGCTCTGTTGTCCGACAGCAGCTGGGAAGGCTACACCGACCGCCCCCACCGTCTGATGGAGGGGTATCTGCAATTGGCCGCCGAGGCACTGGACGCCTGCGACCCAAGCCACGTCTTTCTTCAGGCCGGAGTCGGGGGACTCGCTGGTGCGGTGACCGCGCTTGTTCGGCACAGGATGGGAAACGGCCCGCGCATCGTTGTGGTCGAACCCGAAGCCGCTCCGGCGCTGCACGATTCGATTGCGGCAGGCCGGTTCGTCGTCACCTCCGGTCCCGTCTCAGAGATGGGCCGGCTGGACTGCAAAGAGGCGTCGCTGATCGCTTTGAACGGCCTTGCGAAAGAGGCGGATGATTTCGTCCTGATCTCAGAGGCCGAAGCGCAGGACGCGATGGAGCCGCTCGCGGAATTGGGGCTCGACGCGTCGCCATCGGGTCTGGCGGGTGTGGCTGCCTTGCTTTCGTCGACAGACCATCGGCGCGAACTTGGCCTGACTGCCGGATCGCGCGTCCTGTGTATTCTGTCCGAGGGGCCAGCCTGATGGCACGCGGATTTGACGATACCGAATACCGGTCAAGGGTGGCCCGCGCGCAGACGCTGATGGCGGAACGGGGCTTTGCCGCACTTCTTCTGTCGACCGAACCCGAGGTCCGATATTTCACCGGTTTCCTGACCCGTTTCTGGGAAAGCCCGACCAGACCGTGGTTTGTCGTGGTTCCCGCAGCAGGGGACCCGATCGCCGTGATCCCGTCCATCGGCGCGCCCGTGATGGCGCGGACATGGCTTTCGGACATCCGTACCTGGCGGTCTCCCGATCTTTCGGACGACGGCGTTTCGCTGTTGGCCGACTGCCTGAAAGAGGTCGCAGGCAAAGGCACCGTAGCTGTTCCGATGGGCCACGAAACCCACCTGCGGATGCCCCTTGCCGACTTTGCGCGGCTTGGCGGAATGATCGGGCCGACCATGCTTGCCCCCGATGACGGCCTGATGCGGTCCCTGCGGATGGTCAAATCCGAAGCCGAGATCGACAAGATCCGCTTGGCCTGCACCATCGCCGGTCGCGCCTTTTCCCGCGTTCCCGAAATCGCAAAGGTAGGCGAGCCGCTGGATCGGGTCTTTAGGCGGTTCCAGATGCTTTGCCTCGACGAAGGTGCGGATTGGGTCCCCTATCTGGCGGGTGGAGCTGGACCTGCGGGCTATGCCGATGTGATCTCTCCTGCGTCGTCGAGACCGCTTGAGAAGGGCGACATTCTGATGCTGGACACCGGCTTGGTTTACGACGGGTATTTTTGTGATTTCGACCGGAACTTTGCCATCGAAACCGCAAGCGCCAAGGCGCGCGACGCCCATCATAAGCTGATCGAAGCGACCGCCGCAGGTGTCGAAGCCGCAAAGGTCGGCGCCACCGCGTCCGACGTTTTTCATGCGATGGACCGGATCCTGACGGGCGGCGCAGGCGGGTCCGACGCCGGACGCTATGGGCACGGTCTGGGCATGCAACTGACTGAATGGCCCTCGCTTATTCCTGACGATCATACGGTGCTGACGGACGGCATGGTTCTGACGATCGAACCCGGAATCGAGATCGAAGGCGGCTTTGGACTGGTTCACGAAGAAAACATCGTGGTGCGCTCGGACAGGCCGGAACGGCTTTCTCCTTTTGCGGATCCAGAACTGAAAGTGATCTGACATGACCTATCGCTACACGCTTGACGGACCAATCGGGACACGCGCCACACTCGGGCTGATCGCGCTTCAATCGGATGAAACCATCGAACACGATTTGCACCGGATGATCCCATCCGAGGGCGTGTCGCTGCTGGTGTCGCGGGTTCCGAGCGGATTAGAAGTTTCCACCGAAACGCTGTCCGAAATGAAAGGCCACCTGTCCGAGGCTGCCTCTCTTTTCCCGCGACCCACGCGGTTTGATGCGGTCGGTTATGGCTGCACCTCGGGCACCGCGGTCATCGGCGCTCCGGTTGTTGCGGAACAGGTTAAGGCGGGGTGCACCACGAAATCGGTGACCGAGCCCGTCTCTGGCCTGATCGCGGCGTGCAAGGCGCTGGATCTGAAGACGCTTGGATTCCTGTCGCCCTACGTCGAAGAGGTCAGCCAGTCCTTGCGTTCGACTCTGGAAAGAGCGGGCATCGCGACGCCCGTCTTCGGGAGCTTTGACGAAGCCGAGGAAGCAAAAGTGGCGCGGATCGACCGCCGATCCATCATTGACGCGGCAGTCCATCTTGCTGGCACCGGCTCGGTCGAGGGTCTGTTCCTGTCTTGCACGAACCTTCGGACGCTGGACGTCATCGAAGAGATCGAGGACAAGACCGGTCTGACGGCCCTGTCCAGCAATCTGGTTCTGGGCTGGCACCTTGCCCGATCGGGCGGGGTGGCCATTCACAACCGTTTCGGACGGCTGTCGCGCCTTTAACGGTCGCGGAACTGCGGTTCGCGCTTTTCCAGAAAGGCGTTCATGCCCTCTTTCTGGTCTTCGCTGGAAAACAGAGCGTAGAACAGCGCACGTTCCTGAGTCAGGCCCGCCGCAAGCGTGGTTTCAAACGCCTGATTGACCGCCTGCTTTGCGGCAGCCGACGCAAGAAGCGATTTTTCCGCGATCTTGCCAGCTGCGGCCAGCGCCTCTTCTTTCAGCTTTTTGACCGGAACAACGCGGCTCACGAGTCCGCACCGTTCGGCCTCGGCCGCGTCCATGAATCGGCCGGTCAGGTGCATGTCCATGGCCTTGGCCTTGCCCACATACCGCGGCAGACGCTGAGTGCCGCCGATTCCGGCGATCACGCCAAGGTTGATCTCTGGCTGGCCGAATTTCGCGGTGTCCGAAGCAATGATGAAATCGCACATCATCGCCAGTTCACAACCCCCGCCCAACGCGTATCCAGACACGGCCGCGATGATCGGCTTGCGGATGCGGTTGAACCGGTCGCCTTCGTTCGCAAAGAACGCGGACATGTACATATCCACAAAGGACTTTGACGCCATCTCGGAAATATCGGCACCGGCGGCGAACGCCTTTTCCGAGCCGGTGATCACGATGGCGCGGACTTTGTCGTTCGCGTCCGCTTCTTCAAGCGCCTGACACAGCTCCCCCAAAAGATCGGAGTTCAAAGCGTTCAGCGCCTCGGGTCGGTTCAGGGTAATCAGACAGACGTATTCCTGAACGTCCACGATGATGGTTTCGAATGCCATTCCAAGCCTCGGTTTGCCCATATTGGAGCCAACTGATTAACGAAGCCCGCCGGTGGTTCAAGCTATCTTTGACATTGCAGGCAGGCAAAAGTTGAGCGTCCGGACTGTACGAATCGGGTTACCGTTCCCGTACAGCCATCGCTGACACAGGGCTGACCTTCGCGGTCATATACTTGAAAAGTATGCTGAAAATAGCCCAACTCCCCATCCGCCTGACGGTAGTCCCGCAGCGACGAACCACCCGCCAAAATGGCCTCGGACAGGACATCACGAATGATCGGAACCATCGACTGCACACGGCGTTCCGCGATCCGTCCGGCATGCCTACGGGGGTCAATACCGGCCCGAAACAGGACCTCGCAAACATAGATGTTGCCCAAACCGGAAACGATTCCCTGATCCAGAAGGGCCGATTTGACCGGAGTCTTGCGCCCCGCGAACCTTGCCGCAAGGTAGTCGCCATCAAATTCGTTGCCCAGCGGCTCTGGTCCAAGGTCCCGAAGCAGCCAGTATTCGCTCTCTGATCCAGTTGGAAACATGTCCATCGCCCCGAACCGGCGCGCATCGTTGAAGGTGACCCGCGCGCCCGAAGTCATGTGAAAGACCACGTGATCGTGCTTTTGCGGTTCAGGATGTTCTGCGACCCCGACGTCATGATGGAAATCGCCGACGATGCGGCCCGAAATCAACATCCGCCCCGACATCCCGAGGTGGACCAGCAGAGTCTCCTCTTTGTCGAGGTCGATCAGGATGTACTTTGACCGACGCCGCAGACCCAACACCCGCCGACCCGACAACCGCGCGGCCATATTCTCTGGCAGGGGCCATCGCAGATCGGGGCGGTTCACCTCTGCTTTTTCGACGACATGACCAGACATAGCGGGTTCCAACCCGCGACGGACCGTCTCTACTTCTGGTAATTCCGGCATGCCGCCCTTCCTATGGTCGGGGCTCCGGTGTATGCCCCGTATCGCACCTATAGTTGAGACATGTGTCAAGGACGGCAAGTGCCCATGGCCCGAACCACCGACAAGACAACCCATTTCGGGTTCCAGACCGTCAACGAAGACGAAAAGGCAGGCCGCGTCCAAGGCGTCTTTACATCCGTCGCCTCAAAGTACGACGTCATGAACGACGTGATGAGCGTCGGCATCCACCGTGTCTGGAAGGACGCGATGATGGACTGGCTTGCCCCGCGCCCGGGTCAGCGGCTTTTGGATGTGGCAGGCGGGACTGGCGACATTTCGTTCCGGTTTCTGAAGCGCGCGGGTCATGGCCACGCAACGGTGCTGGATCTGACCGAATCTATGCTGGTCGAGGGCCGCAAACGCGCCGAGGCCGCCGATATGGCCGATAGTCTGGATTGGGTCACTGGCGACGCCATGGCGCTGCCCTTCGCCGACAATACGTTTGATGTTTACACGATTAGCTTTGGCATCCGGAACGTCACCCGCCCACAGGATGCATTGAACGAGGCCTATCGAGTCCTGAAACCCGGCGGGCGTTTGATGGTGCTGGAATTCAGCCAGATCCCGAACGAGGGCCTGCAAAAGCTCTACGATCTATACAGCTTCAACGTCATTCCCCGCATGGGTCAAATGATCGCCAACGACCGCGACAGCTATCAGTATCTGGTCGAATCGATCCGCCGATTCCCCGATCAGGACACGTTCCTGTCGATGGTGCGCACCGCCGGCTTCGGAAACGCGAAATACCGGAACCTGTCGTTAGGCATCGCCTGCCTCCACTCGGGCTGGAAGATCTAAGATGCGGGGACCTCACAATATCTGGCGATTGATCCGGACCGGCGCGACGCTTGAACGCGCGGGCGCGATGACGATTGTTCTGGACGCCTTCGAAACAGGCCCCGCGGTCCGATTTACCGCCCGCGCGCTGGCATGGCCGTTCCGGTGGCTTGGTTACCGCGGAGACCCGAGCCTTCCTCCCGCAACCCGTGCGGTCACGGCTTTGGGCCCCGCCTACATCAAATTCGGCCAGATCCTTTCGACGCGGCCCGATGTGGTCGGCGACGAACTGGCCCAAGAGCTGCGCGTACTTCAGGATAAATTGCCACCGTTCCCCGTTGCCGAAGCAATGGCCGAGGTCCAGCGTGAACTGGGTCAGCCGGTGGACAGGCTGTTCTCTAGTTTCAGCGAGCCCGTCGCCGCCGCCTCGATCGCGCAGGTCCATAAGGCAGTCGTGCGGGAAACCGGTGAAGAGGTGGCGGTAAAAGTCCTTCGCCCGGGTGTTGAGCGGGCGTTTTACCGCGACATCGACGCCTTTTATTTTGCTGCACGGATGGTTGAAATCCTGTCACCGTCGTCGCGGCGCCTAAGGCCGATGGACGTGATTCGCCATTTCGAGGGCGTCGTGCGCGGCGAACTGGACCTTCGACTGGAAAGCGCGGGCGCCTCGGAATTCGCGGCCAACACGTCGGGTGATGAGGCATTTGCCGTACCAAAAGTGCGCTGGGACCTGTCATCGCGGCGGGTGATGACGCTTGGCTGGGCCGAAGGCATCAGCGCCGGAGACAACGCCGCCTTGGACGAAGCCGGCCATGACAGGGCGAAGATCGCGACGCGGGTCCTGCAACTATTTCTCAGCCATGCGCTCCGCGACGGGTTTTTCCACGCGGATATGCACCAAGGCAACCTGAAAGTCGGCGCGAACGGCGATATCATTGCCTACGACTTTGGCATCATGGGGCGGATCGACGCCTATACCCGACGTGTCTATGCCGAGATTCTGATTGGCTTTATCCGCCGTGACTATCGCCGCGTTGCAGAGGTTCATTTCGAAGCAGGCTATGTCCCCGCCGACCGCGATGTCGATGAATTCGCAAGCGCGCTGCGCGCGGTGGGCGAACCGATCTTCGGCATGGATGCCAGCCGGATCTCAATGGGTCGGCTGTTGGCTTACCTGTTCGAGGTGACTGAACGGTTCGGAATGCAAACCCGAACGGAACTGATCCTCCTGCAACGAACGATGGTCGTCGTCGAAGGCGTCGCGCGGTCGCTTGATCCCCACATCAACATCTGGGAAGTCGCGCGCCCAGTCGTCGAAGACTATATCAAGCGCAGCATCGGGCCCAGCGCGATGGTCAACGATCTAATACGCACAGCACGAGTGCTGTCACACTTCGGGCCGCGCCTGCCCCAGATCGTCGAGTCCCTGTTGCGCAGATCATCGGAACCACCGGTCGCACCACCGCGTCGAAAAATTCGTCGCGATTTGGTCCTCTTGTTCGCAGGCGGGGCAATCGGCGGGATCGCGATCCTGATCGGGAGCGTTCTCTAGCCTGCTGCCTCGCGCAGCGCAGTCACCTGTTCAACAGGCATCGTCTCACCGCTCGCAAACACGGCGATCGGACCAGACGCTGCGGTGCGAATCTCTGTGATGCGATCATAGGTCTGGGCTGGCGAACGGGCGATTTCCTCATCGCCCAGATAACTGACCACCTCGATGCGATATTGATCGTTTGGCAATGGCGATCCCGCATCGTTGGTGCCCGCCCAATAGTGCACATCTTCCCCTAACGGGAGGTTCTGCCGCGATACTTCTCTGCCGTAGCTATCGCTGACGATGAGCTCTGCGCTTTCTGCCGCGGGGTCTGTCTCGGTGAATATCGGCACCGGCGCCCCGTCGAACTGGACGGGGACAGGGGCGCGCGCCTCCTTCCCGATCCAAGAAACCATTTCCCCCGCGCCGGTCGACAGCAATCCAGACGTTAGCGACTCTAGCAACTGATTGGTGCGGACCTGCTGTTCGACGCCGGAAAATGTCGCCAACTGTACAGCATAGTCTGTCGATTCGACGGGATTCAGCGGATCCTGATTCTGCATCTGGACGGTAAGCATCTTCAGAAAAGTCTCAAAGTCCGAACTCTCGGCCGCCGCGGAACCATCTGCGGCCCCTGCAGACGTTCCTCCGAAGGCTGGTTGAATGGCATCGATCATCGCTTACCTCACATTCTGATATCCAGGCCGCCATGCCCGAGTCGACGGCTCTGGGGCATAACTGTATTCGGCTGTTCGATTTCGCTTAGATTGTTTTCAAATCGGTTAACTTCTTGGCTTTCGCGGCCAGCCTGACCGTCGCCCTGCCCGACCCCAACATCGAGCGACATGAAGCCCTGCTCGCGGATCGCGTCCTGCAACAGATCAAGATGACGGCGCATAAAGTCTGCCGCATCAGCACGGTCCGCCGCGACAGCCAACGTTAAGGCCGCTCCATCAGTCCGGACATGAATCCGAAGTGACCCAAGGTCTTCGTGGTCAATCACCACCGTCAGGTCATTACCGTCAGACGAGGCAAAGGCTCGGGCCTCCGAAAGTTGTCCCAGAATCTGCTGCGCGATCTGAGTAGCCGCAGCATTTGGACTTCCGCCACCCTGGCTCGGGACCGAGTTGGCCCCAGCAGCGCGATCTGGTGCCAGCATGCCGACTTGCCCAGCGGTAAATCCTGCGGGCGGAACCGACGAAACCCTTTCCTCGGCCGCAACGAATTCATCACCTTCAGACTCGGCAGTGGAGCCGGGCACCAAAGGTGATTTGGGGGCGTCGATTTGCGGCGGTTCCGCCGTTTGAAGTGCATTTGGCAGGTTGATCTGGGCTGCAACCGCACCGCTCGAGGGACCAGTCGCGGCAGTGTGGTCGTGTTGCCGACTCGCTAGCGGCGGCGCGCCCTCACGGTCCAGGGAATCAGAAGAATTGGAGCGTGCCAGCGACTCCGGATCTGGACGCCGACTACTCTCAATCGCCGAATCTTTATTCGACTGTCGAGTCACTGGGGCCTGTGAGCTGGAGTCTGTTCGCGTTGGCTCATCTTCGGGGCGGGCCGCGTCGATACCGGCGCTGGCGGCGCGCGGGGCATCCTGCACCAGTTCCGACTCAGGCTCTACCAATGTCGGAGTTGGAGCCACAATGACTTGCTCGCCTTGGTCTGATCGTCGGGTGTCGGTCGGTATGTGACCATTCACACGCTCTGGCCGGACCATGTCATTGTTCGGCTCACCACTAGCCAGCTCGCTCTGCTGCCGTTCCGGCCCTTTAGTCGATATCGCTCGCACAAGCTCGACCACGCCATCACCGTCCGAGTCTGGCTCCAGCGCCATTTTGGGTGCCTCACGAACGTCTACTTCGGGCGCTTCTTCCGGGACCGCAGCAGCCTTGCTTGGTTCATCAGGAATGGATTTGACCGTTTGGCCATCCGCCACGACTGCCCCGAGCGCGCCCCCTTCTAACGCTCCAAAGCTCAATTCGAACCGCGCCGATCTTTCGGTTTCTGAATCTGGAATGTCGATGTCAGCTGGCGAATAGGTCTGTACGGCACTCGCTTCGCCTGTCCAAATTCGCATCAAAAAGGGAAAATGGGGCAGATCTAATGCCCTCACCTCGCCCTCACTTGGTAGGGTCGTGGCGTCCAATAGGTGATCAGCACCGTCGGCCGGAAGTGGGTCGATCTCTGTATCTTGGTCGATAGCTTGACCTGCAACAGCTTTGATCTGCAAATCGGGCGCCACAATGTTACCTTCGGGCGCCATCCATTCACTTTCCAACAGTGCAGGAGTTTCGCCGGATTCGACCGGCACAGGGTCAAATGCAGAAATGTCGAATACCGGGTCACCAACCTCGAGTCGGCTTTCGGCGGGACTGTCCCTGCCTATGGCAACCCAATTGGCTAGCTGAACTTTCATCAAGTGCTCCAGATTCGACCTAATGAATATTTGGAGCAAGAAACTTACCGTATGTTTACCGACGAGAGGGAAAGTCGATCCAATTGTAAGAAAGGATCGGCATGATTCCCGCTTTGACTTCCCCGACTTCCACGGTCGCCACCGCGTCGACCAATGATGAGCAATTGCGCCAAGTGGCGATGGAGCTGGAGTCAGCTTTCCTAAGTGAAATGCTGAAGGGTGCTGGCTTGCGCGGCATGAGCAGCTCGTTTGGCGGCGGCGCAGGAGAAGACCACTTTAGCTCTTATCTGCGCGATGAGCAGTCACGGCTGATTGCTGAATCCGGCGGAATTGGACTCGCGCAATCGATCTTTGAGGCACTGAAGGAGGCCGAAAATGGAAACTGAAACAATCCCCCTTTCGACCCTGCTGCGTGACATGCGCGAGGCGCTTTTTGACGGGGACTTTGCTCGTCTGGACAGCTGTGTCGCGCAGGCCGAGCAACTGACCAACGACGTGTCAAAGCTTTCCCTTTCCGAAAAGGCGCTGGCCCAAATTGCGATGTCATTGAACCGAAATGCAGAACTGCTGTCGGCGGCCAAGGATGGTGTGACAGGCGCGATCCAGCACATAGACGAAGCTCAAAAGGTCGCGCATGGACTGGGTGGGTACGACAAAAATGGCCGCTCCATCAGCCAGACTGCAGAGCACCGGCTGATGCGAAAAACTATCTAAAATCTGATAGATATAGCCATCTTTGTTTCACGACTTGTTAACCCCCATCCCTCAACTTTAGCCCACATCCCGAAGGATACCGGCCCTTGGCCGTAGTCGTCAGAATGACGTTCCTCTCGCGCCCAAAGCGGCGTTTCAAATTCATCGGCGCAAAATGCGCCACTTAGAAAGGACATTCTGATGTCGAGCATTTTGACAAACAACGGTGCGATGGTCGCACTGCAAACCCTTAAGTCGATCAATGGCGATCTGGCAAAAACCCAGACCATGATCTCGACCGGCAAGAACGTGAACTCGGCCAAGGACAATGCAACGGTCTGGATGACCTTGGCGTTGGACGAATAGGCGCGCTGGGTCTGGATCAGCTGGGTCAACTCACCCGCGACATCTGTTGCCGATTCTTCGCGGGCAAAGCTGACAATGTCGCCGGTCGGACCGTCACCGGCATCCCAAAGGAAGAAGGCGCCGCTGTCCGGTGTCGGCCGGTAGCTTTGGTAATCCAGTGTCTCCAGCCCGTTCAGATTTGGAACGTCGACA
Organism: Marivivens sp.; assembly: GCA_023263105.1. Classification (GTDB taxonomy): domain Bacteria; phylum Pseudomonadota; class Alphaproteobacteria; order Rhodobacterales; family Rhodobacteraceae; genus JALQXR01. The sequence goes on from JALQXR010000002.1 coordinate 27,650, forward strand.
AGAGGCACTTGATAGATCACCCGGCTGATGCCGACGTCATAAGAGGCCCTGACAAGTCCGTTTGCGTCCACCTCGATGGAGGTGAGGTTGCCGACCGGCGTGCCGTTCTTGGAAATGGAGAGCGGTTGGAAGCTGTCAGACAGCTGGGTGATACCCCCGCTCTCGCCGACGCGACCAATCGAGATGCCCATATCGCCGCCGGCTACCAAAACGTCCAGCTGTCCCGTCGCGCTGTCGTAGGTGCCGCCAGAGACCGGCACGACCGAAGCCAGCCGACCGCCCGCACCACGGGTATCGTCAAAGGTGAGCGTGAATTCGGCAATGGTCGCGCCGCCAGAGGCGCTGTCCGAGACCTCCATCGTCCATTCGTTGGAAATACCCGCAGTCGGAACCGACGGGGTAAACGAGATCGACAAACTTTCGGACCGGCCGAGGTTGTCAAAGTACTCGACCGACAGATTTTCGATCATTCCGTCCGAGCCCGCCTCTGTCGAAGTTGCCGGAAGGTTAAGCGAGATTGTCATTCGGTCGGTCGATTCACCTGCGAATTCAGCCGAGTTGATCCGGATCGGCTCGAGTCCGTCCGAAGAATCGCGAGGAAACACCGGAATCATGCCGTCCGACTCTGCCGGCCAACCCATTAGGACAAGGTCGCTCGACGTGGTCAGATAGCCGTTGTCATCCACCCGGAACGATCCGGTCGTCGCCAGCAACAAAGGCGTCTCGCCATTGGCGAGTCCGACGGACGAGCTTGTCGTCACGGGCAACATTCCGCGGCCGCGGACCGCCAAATCGGTCGCATTCGACGTGGACACCAGCGAACCGCCCTGATCGATAAGTCGGGTGTTCGTCGCCCTGACTCCGCCAGCGGAATAGGTGCCCTGACCGCCTTCGATCACCATCGAATGGAAATCCGTGACGGCGCGCCGGTAGCCATATGTGGCCGAGTTGGAAATGTTATCAGAAATCGTCGCCAGTCTGCTGGCATTTGCCGAGAGCCCTGCGACGCTCGCGTTCAAGGAAGAGGAGATCGTCATTAAGGAGCCTTTCTGCATCGGTGATGACGTTTGATCCCCAAGGGTTAGAGCAGCCCCCTTAACATAGGACTAACGCCGCTCCGGGTTCAGGTCATCGCGCAGCAGGATGATCTCTAGACGATTGTTCCTGACCGAGAACGGGTTGGCATCGGCGGGGCGTCTGTCGGCCTCACCGGTTTGTCTGCTGAACCTGTCGGGAGCGAGCCCGCTGTCCTGCAGCAGTTTGCGCATGACCGCGGCACGCTCGGTCGAAACTTCCCACACCTTTGGGTCCACCATCACAATCGGGCGGGAAACAGTATGACCCGAAACGGCCACGTCATTGATAACTATCTGAAATGCTGCAGCTATTGCCGTCGCGATGTCCCGTAGTGCTGCGGTTGGTTCGGCTGTATTTCCGATAAAAAGAGACGCCTCGGCGGTGTCAAAAACCTCGACCATCAGCCCTTCGTCGGTGAGCCGCGTTATGATGTGGCGCTGTTCGAGTTCGGAGAGCAACGCCTCGCCGCTGAGACCGGAAAGGGCGTCGTCCACTTCGCGCAAACTTTCGTCGTTACGGTCGGCTGCCTGAGGGAAAACACCAGCCTCTGATCCGTGGTTTCGGGCACTGGCGCCAGTGCCGTCACGGGCCAAAGTATCTTCGGAAAAGATGTTAGAGCCGCCAAAATTGCCGTCACCGCCGCCAGAGATTCGGTTGATCGGAATGGTCGGAGCAAAGTAGTCGGCGATGCCCTTGCGCTGCTGTTCCGTTGTGGCGTTCAGCAGCCACATCAGCATGAAGAACGCCATCATCGCGGTAACAAAGTCCGCATAGGCGACCTTCCAGGCCCCACCGTGGTGACCGCCGCCAGCGATCACCTTCTTACGTTTGATTATTACCGGAGCACGGTTTACCGCCTCAGTCATTGTCACCACCACTATTCACCCGGAACCATTGCTAACAGGCCCGGGTAAAGTGACGATTAACGGGCTCTTGGTGGTCAGACTGTCAGACTACGACTGTCCTGCCGGTCGGAACTCACAGCCAGATCCAGAACCTTTTGCAAGGCCGCTCCGCGTTCAAAATCAGGGGTTTCCTGCTTGCCTGCCCGGATCGCGTCGACAAACCGTTCGTAGTTCGTCTTGACCTCGGGCGTCGCGATGTCTTTCCAGTTTGCGGTCAGCATGTCGTCGCCAAGGCACCCGCGCAGCAGGCTCACATTGTTTTCATAGCGCACTTCTAGGCCGCCCTTGGTGCCGAATATCCGCAAAAGCAGGTCGTTGAAGTGGCCAGTGGCCATCCGGCTGGCGTGGATCACTCCGACCGTGCCGTTGTCCAGCGACACGTGCATGTTGAAGCTGTCGTTGGCGTCCAGCACATAGTCTCCGATCTTGCCTCCTGGCGCCTTGTCGAAGGTGGTCAACCGGCACGACACGGATTTGGTCGAGGCCCCAGCGACATGCGTTGCATAGTCCAGAATGTGGACGCCGATGTCGCCCAAAACCCCCATCGAGCCGTGTTTCGTCGACAGTCGCCACAGCCACATGTCGCCCGATTTCCAGTCGCCCCAAGCCGGCTGGGTAAGCCAGCTTTGCAGGTAAGAGGCTTCGAAATGGCGGACCTCTCCGATTGCGCCGTCGGACACGAGCTTGGCGGCATGCATCAGTGCCGGAACGTTGCGGTAAGTCAGGTTCACCATATTGATGACACCGGCTTCCTTGGCGGCCTTTGCCATTTCGGCGGCGTCGGCATAATTCGCGGCCAGAGGCTTTTCACACAGCACATGCTTGCCCGCAGCAAGCAACGGCATCGTGGTGGGATGGTGCGCCGCGTCGGGTGTCACGTTCGACACCGCATCGAATTCGCCCCACCCAAGGGCGTCATCCAGCGAGGCAAACCCGTTCGGGATCTTGTGCTTTGCTTGAAACGCCTTGAGGCGGTCGGCATTTGTGTCGATCCCGGCAACCAGGGTCACGCCGGGCATTTTGGCATAGGCCTCGGCATGGGCGTTGGCCATGCCTCCGGTACCAAGGATCAGGATGCGAATATCGTTCACCGGTAGCCCTCCTCGCCGTCTTGGTGCAGGCGCGGGCCGCGCTCTGTGATCGGTTCCAGCGCGGTTTCGACGGGGACGTTCGGCGCGTCTGTCGGGTTCTTGATCCGAGCGGCAGGGTTCGCAGCCCATTTCACAGCGTTGCGCAGCACCGTCTGGACGTTGGCGTCGTGGTAGGTGGGATAGGTTTCATGTCCGGGTCGGAAGTAAAAGACATTGCCCGCGCCACGGCGATAGGTGACGCCAGAGCGGAAGACTTCGCCTCCTTGGAACCAGCTGACAAAGACGGTTTCCATCGGTTCGGGAATCCCGAAGGGTTCGCCGTACATCTCTTCGTTTTCCAGTTCGAAGTGGTCGGGCAGGCCCGCGGCAATCGGGTGGTTGCGGCTGGTCAACCATAGCCGTTCGCGTTCACCCGCCTCGCGCCAAGTCAGGTTGCAAGGGGTGCCCATCAGCCGCTTGAAAATCTTCGCAAAGTGACCCGAGTGAAGAACCAACAACCCCATGCCCGACCAGACGTGTTCCGCGACGCGTTCGACGATTTTGTCGTCGACATCGCCATGTGCCGCGTGGCCCCACCAGATCAGAACGTCGGTCTCGGCCAGACGCTGTTCGGGCAGGCCGTGTTCGGGTTCCTGCAAAGTCGCGGTCGTGGCCTTGATTGCCGGATCCGTGTTCAAGGCATCGGCAATACAGGTGTGCATCCCCTTCGGGTAGATTCCCGCGACTACCTTGTTTTTCTGTTCATGGACGTTTTCGCCCCAGACCACAGTTCTGATCGACATCTTTGACCTCCGGAAAACTCAAAGCGCTTTGAGCGCGCGACGATAGAACCGTTAGCGCATGACAAACCGGTCGTCCACGAAAATTCAGCCGATGGCGATACGTGGGCGGCCCTGTGCCGTGACCTTGATCTCTGCTTCGATAAACATCGGAGAGCCCTCGATTTCGACCTCTTTCAGGTCGGTGTCGTGGGACAGCCTGATTTCCTCGACTCCGGCGGCGCGGGCCTTGGCGGTCGCCTCGGCATTCAGGGCATCGCGAAGCGCTGTCATTGCCTCGTCGCGACCGGAAAACCGCTGCGGCCCCTCGGGCAAATGGGCCAGGAACAGTCCCGGCCCGGGGCTTGTGACCGTGCCGCGCGCCTGCATTCGGACCTGACCGGCCACGGCCCCGATGGCGTTCGCCACGCCGGCATGTTCCGGAAGCACCATGCGCGTCCCGAGTCGCTCGCCCACAGCGCCGTAATAGGACGGAGCAGAGGCACCCAACCCGATCACCGGCACGCCAAGGCTTAGCTGCATCCGGACCACGCCCGAATGACGGTCCAGACCAGCCAGCGTCAACGGGTGCCGAGCAAGGGTCGCAGGGTCGGGCCAGTCCAGATCGTCTTCGGCAAAGGCCGCCTCTAGCAAGCAATCCACCGTCTGCGTGGTCAGTTGGTCAATGATCGCGCGGGCGATGGTTTTGCCATCCGGCGCGATCCTGTCGCCACTCCCGATACGGCGGCGTGCAAAGAGGGTCATCGCCTTTTTCGCGGCGTCGGCATCCCATGCGTCGACCATGCCCAAGACATGCGCGGCGTCGGACGGCGTGACCCCCGCGATAATGACTTGTCCGCGGCTGACCATTCGGGCCAGCGCAGGGTTCTCCATGCGGGTCAGCACCGCTTCGCCCAGTCGCTTTGCCCCGCCGGAAAGTCGCGCGGCGATTGCCGCCTCACGCGGGTCCAGACCTTCGGGGACTTCGGTCCAAAGGGGGATCGCGAACCGACCGCCGTCTTCGGCCGGAAGATCGCTTGCCAGCGCGAAATCCAGCGCTGCGTGAACGACCTCGGGGTAATCGCGCCCGACAAGGCTGATCGGCATCAGTCGTTTCGGCCCCAGACGCAGACCTCCGGTAAGCCCCGCTTCGACGTGGACCTCCGAGTCGCCGCCCAAGCCCCAAGTCCGCATGGCGACCGCTTCGACCATCGTACGATAGGGTCCGACGCGCGCGCCCTGCGGGTCGATCATGGGTTTGCCGTCACGAAGCAGGCAGATGTCGGTGGTCGTTCCGCCGATGTCGCTGACCAAGGCGTCGGTTTCGCCGGTCAGCCAGCTTGCCCCTGCGATACTTGCTGCGGGGCCGCTCAGGATTGTTTCGATCGGCTTTTCGCGGGCAAGGTCGGCGGACACCAATGCGCCGTCGCCCCGCACGACCATCAGCCGCGCATCGACCCCGATCTGTTTAAGATGCGCTTCGCAAGCGGCAATCAGGCGGGCGATCAACCCGATGAGCCGCGCGTTCAGAACCGCGGTCAACGCGCGCTTCGGTCCGCCCAAGGACTGACTTAGTTCGTGGCTGCAAGTGACCGGTTTGTTCGTCACGTTCCGGATCAGATCGCGGGCGGCGACCTCATGCGCCGGATTCCGTGTCGCAAAGCTCGCCGCGATTGCAAATCCCGTAATGCCTGCCGGCAGCGCGCCCAGCTCTTTCTCTAGCCGGTCCAGGTCCAACGCAACCCGCTCGGTACCAGAGTGGCTGTGTCCGCCGGCCATCATGATTACAGGATCGCCCCTTAGGGCGTCGGCAAGACCGGCGCGACCCAGCTCTCCTTCGTCGAACCCGATTACGACCAAAGCGATCCGCCCGCCCTGTCCTTCGACCAGCGCATTGGTGGCAAGCGTGGTCGACAGCGAAACCATCGCGATGTCCGAAGGCGCGACTCCGGACGTCCGGATCGCCGCGTCAATCGCGCGACCCACCCCAAGAGCAAGGTCAGGGCGCGTGGTCAGGGACTTTGCGCTGCCCAGAACCTTGTCGGTGCCTTCGTCGATGACAACGGCATCCGTATAGGTTCCTCCGGTGTCCACACCCAGCAGAAATCCCATGGTCTCTGGTTCCTTGGCCTGTCGTTCGCGCGCTGCACCTGACTTATCGGATGGGCGCGGTTCGGCAAGGGCCAAAAACGTCTCCAAACGGCCCCATAGAGACCTGAAAACGAAAACGCGCCCCAAAGCTCACCTTGGGGCGCGTCGATCTTTCTGCCGATCCGGCGCTTACTGAAGCGCGAGGTCGGTGATTGCGTGGGTCCATGCGCCTTCGGGCACGGCGGTGATGACCGGATCGGAACCACCGGCCAGCAGGGTGCTTACCGTGCGGTCAAAGTCTGCGGGATCAAGGGCACCGTTAGAGCCTGCGGTCAGCTTTGCGATCTCGCCCATCATGCGGACCTGATGCTCTTCTGTCTGGGCACCGGTTTCGTCATAATCAAGCACGATCATCGCGGCTTCGGTCGGGTTCTCTTCGGCCCATTTCCAGCCACGCATAGAGGCGCGGACAAAGCGAGCCATCTTGTCGGCGAATGCGGCGTCGGCAAGGTTGGCTTCCAGAACGTAGATGCCGTCTTCCAGCGTGGCGACGCCCATGTCTTCGTATTTGAAGTTCACAAGCTCGTCAGGGCTGACGCCTGCATCGATGACCTGCCAGTATTCGTTGTAGGTCATGGTAGAGATACAGTCGGCCTGACGCTGCAGCAGCGGGTCGACGTTAAAGCCCTGCTTCAGGACCGTGACGCCGTCAGGACCGCCTTCGGTCGGGATGCCTTCCTGGCTCATCCAGGACAGGAACGGGTATTCGTTGCCAAAGAACCAGACGCCGATTGTCTTGCCGCGGAAATCCTGCGGACCGGTGATGCCAGTATCTTTCCAGCAGGTCAGCATCAGACCCGAGGACGCGAAGGGCTGCGCGATGTTGACGACCGGAAGCCCCTTTTCCCGCGCAGCCAGCGCGGACGGCATCCAGTTCAGCATCGCATCGGCGCCACCGCCCGCCAGAACTTGCGGCGGAGCGATATCGGGACCACCCGGAAGGATCGTGACATCCAGATCCTCTTCGGCATAGAACCCTTGATCCAGCGCGACATAGTAGCCGGCGAACTGGGCCTGTGTGACCCACTGAAGCTGCAAACGAACTTCGTCCGCGGCCAACGCAGGCGAGGCGAACCCCAGCGCGGTTGCCGCTGCCAATACCATCTTCTTCATTGTCTGACCTCCTTGTCAGTTACTCGGTTGGTTGCTGGGCCTATTGCGGCCCTTATTGTTATTTTCGGTGCGAGGGGTGCCAGAAGGTGAGTCGCTTCTCGATCCACGCCACTGCCCCATAGAATGCTGTCCCCGTGATCGCTGCAACGACGATTACAGACCAGACCAGATCCATCGCCAATTGCCCGACCGACGTCGTGATGCGAAAGCCCATCCCCAGAGTAGGAGAGCCGAAAAATTCAGCAACGATGGCGCCGATAAGCGCAAGCGTCGTCGCGATCTTGAACCCGTTGAACATGAACGGCAGCGCAGCGGGAAGCCTGAGTTTTCGCAAGGTCTGCCAGTAGCCCGCACCATAGGTCCGCATCAGGTCGCGTTGCATCTGGCTGGTGTCCCGCAGCCCTGCGACCGTGTTCACCAGCATCGGGAAAAAGACCATGACGACCACGACCGCGGCCTTGGACTGCCAGTCAAAGCCGAACCACATCACCAGAATCGGAGCGGTGCCCACGATCGGCAGCGCAGCCAAGAAATTGCCGACCGGCAAAAGCCCCCGCCGAAGGAAATCATAGCGGTCCACCACGATCGCGGTCAGGATCGCCAGCCCGCAGCCGATCAGATACCCCGACAACGCGCCCTTGGCGAAAGTCTGGATGAAATCCGGCCACAGAATATGGCTGTTGGCCATAAGGGTGGACAGGATCTTTGATGGCGGCGGCAGGATGACCAGCGGCACCGAAAGCCCTCTTACCAAAAGCTCCCAGATGATCAGGATCGTCAGGCCAAAGACCAGCGGCACGACTGTCCGCGCCAGCACTGTCGTTCGCATCGGTCCGTTCGCAAGCCAACTGTTCAGCGCCCATGCGACCAGCCAGACAACCAAGGCGAGCAGAACCATCGTCATGCCTCTGCCCCCATCAGCTTCATTGTCCGGCGTTCGACCCAGCCGATGAACCAGACCAGCACCGCCGCGATTGCCGCCGCAAAGAACAGGGCCGCCCAGATTTGTTCGGTCTGTCCGTAATAGGACCCGCCCAGCATCCGCGCACCCAAGCCTCCGCGTTGCACCGGCAGTTCACCCACAATCGCGCCGACCAGAGAGGCCGCGATTCCGATCTTGAGCGAGGCAAACAGGTAGGGAACCGAACTGGGCAACCGCAGCATCCAAAACGTCTGACTGCGCGAGGCATTGTAGGTCTGAAGCAGGTCCAACTGCATCGCATCGGGACTGCGCAGCCCTTTGACCATGCCCACAACGACAGGAAAGAACGATAGATAGGCACTGATCACGGCCTTTGGCAGCAACCCTTCCACCCCGATAGAATAGAGCACCACGATGATCATCGGCGCGAGCGCGACAATCGGAATCGTCTGGCTGACAATGGCCCAAGGCATGACGCTCATGTCCATTGTCCGGCTGTGAACGATACCGACGGCCAACAAGATGCCCAGTCCGGACCCGATCAGGAAACCGACGACGGTAGCGCCCAGAGTGATCCATCCGTGATAGATCAAAGACCGGTTCGACAGGGTCCCCGAGTTCACGATGCCTCGGCGTCCGTTGACCTCTTCGTCCCACGTGCTGGACCAAAGCTCTGCGACGACCTGATGCGGGCTGGGCAGGCGGGCCCGATCCGTGGACCAGCTTTCGCCCAGAAGATCAGAGTTGCTGAAGGCGAGTCCGATCCGGCTCATGTCTCGGCGGGTAGACGCCCCTTCGGGCTGCACGACCTCTCCGGCACGTTCGGCGTTTGTCAGGACTTCCTGAACGTTCATCGGAACACATGCGATGTACCAAAGGCCGACGATCACGGCGACGACGGTCAGGATGGGGCCAAGGTTACGCATTGCCTGCCCCGCGCTGCCATTCCATCCGGTATTCCGCCGGCCCTCCGTCCTCGCTTGCTGGTAGGCTTTCGACGACCTGAAAGCCTTCGCGACGATAGAACCGCTGGGCCGCGGTGTTCGGCTGGTGAGTGGTAAGCCAAAGATGGTCGCGACCCAGTTTAGCGTGGTCCATGAACCGTTTGCCCAGACCCTGACCCGTTACCGCGCAATAGAGCGCTCCGATCTTGTTGCTGGTCGGGTCGATCGACATGTAGCCCTGCACAGGGTCGCCTCCGACCCAGATTTCACGGTCGGGAAAGGCGTCCGCGATAAGACCTCGTAGCGTCTCTGCGTCATGTTTCGGGGTGGCCCAGTCGGTCCGCGTCACCCATTCGGCAACAACCTGCGCCATGGCCGGAATGTCATCGGATGTCGCGCGGCGAAGCTCAGTCATCGACATGCCCCGCCCTTAGGCCGTCCCGCACGCGGTGCGCGATTTCGATGAACTCCTTGCTGTCGCGGATTTCCAGCGGGCGCTCACGCGGCAAGGTGCTGTCGATGATATCCGTAATCCGACCCGGACGAGGACTCATCACCACGATCTTGGTCGAAAGATAGACCGCTTCGGGGATCGAATGGGTCACAAAGCCGATCGTCTTGTTGGTGCGGTTCCAGAGCTTTAGCAGTTCCTCGTTCAGACGGTCGCGGACGATTTCGTCCAGCGCGCCGAATGGTTCGTCCATCAAAAGAATGTCGGCGTCAAAGGCCAGAGCCCGCGCTATACTGGCCCGCTGCTGCATCCCACCCGACAGCTGCCACGGGAACTTTTTCTCGAACCCCGACAGTTCGACCAGATCAAGCGTCTTCTGGACGCGCTCGGATTGCTCGGCCCGTGAAAAGCCCATGATCTCCAACGGTAGCCGGATGTTTCCGGCGATCGTGCGCCACGGATAAAGCCCCGCCGCCTGAAACACATACCCATAGGCCCGCGCCCGCCGTGCTTCATCCGGCGTCATGCCATTGACCGTCAACGCTCCGCCGGTCGGCTGCTCTAGTCCCGCGATGCAGCGCAGAAACGTCGTCTTGCCGCAGCCGGACGGGCCGATGAACGACACGAATTCGCCCTTGTCGATATCGAGGTTGACGTCGCGAAGCGCATGAACCGGACCGTCGTTCGTGGTGAACGTAAGATCGAGCGACTTGGCGGAGATTATGTGGTCGGTCATGCTGCCTTTTCCGTTAGACGCCCGTTGCCGGAATCCCCGACCGCTCCACCGGACGGGGCGCGGTCAGTTCTTTCCAGCTCGACAGCGCCTTGTTGACGGCCGTGTTCGGCTCTCGGCGGACGAATTTTCCGTGTCCCTCTTGGGTGCGGACTTCGCCGTCGTGGATCGCGACATGTCCGCGGGTCAGGGTGAAGCGCGGCAGGCCTTTGACTTTATGGCCTTCGAAAACGTTGTAGTCGATGGCGGATTGTTGCGCCTTGGCGCTGATCGTCTTTTCCTTGTTCGGGTCCCAGACGACCAGATCGGCATCGGCCCCCACCAGCACGGCGCCCTTCTTCGGGTAGCAGTTCAGGATCTTTGCGATGTTGGTCGAGGTCACGGCCACAAATTCGTTCGGGGTCAGGCGGCCGGTGTTCACACCGTGGGTCCAAAGCATGGGCATCCGGTCCTCTAGCCCGCCTGTGCCGTTCGGGATCTTTGTAAAATCGCCCACGCCGAACCGCTTTTGATCGGTGGTAAAGGCGCAATGGTCCGTCGCCACGACCGAAAGGCTACCGGACTGAAGACCTGCCCAAAGGCTGTCTTGGTGTTTCTTGTTGCGGAACGGAGGGCTCATGACCCGCCGCGCGGCATGGTCCCAGTCTGAGTTGAAGTATTCGCTTTCGTCCAGCGTCAGGTGCTGGATCAGAGGCTCGCCCCAGACGCGCTTGCCTTGCATTCGCGCGCGGCGGATCGCTTCGTGGGCTTCCTCGCACGACGTATGCACGACATACAGCGGAACCCCTGCCATATCGGCAATCATGATCGCGCGGTTGGTGGCTTCGCCTTCGACCTGCGAGGGTCGCGAATAGGCATGCGCCTCGGGGCCGGTGTTGCCTTCCCGCAGGAGTTTGGCGCTTAGCTCTGCAACCACGTCGCCGTTTTCGGCGTGCACCATCGCGATCCCGCCAAGTTCGGCCAGCCGCTGGAACGACGCATACATTTCGTCGTCATTCACCATCAGCGCGCCCTTGTAGGCCATAAAGTGCTTGAAGGTGGTGATGCCCTCTTTCTCGATCACGGACTTCATTTCATTGAAGACCTGTTCGCCCCACCAAGTGACCGCCATGTGATAAGAGTAATCGCAGTTCGCGCGGCCGGATTTGTTGTGCCACATCTGCAGCGCATCGTGCAGTCCCTGTCCGGGGCTGGGCAGCGCAAAGTCCACTACCATCGTCGTCCCGCCCGACAGCGCCGCGCGCGTGCCGCTTTCGAAATCGTCACTGGAATAGGTGCCCATGAACGGCATTTCCAAATGCGTGTGGGGGTCGATCCCGCCGGGCATCACGTAGCAACCGGTCGCGTCCAGAGTCTCGTTTCCCTTCAGGCCCTTGCCTATCTGGGTGATCACTCCGCCTTCGATCAGAACATCCGCCTGATAGGTCAGGTCCGCGGTAACGATGGTTCCGTTTTTGATTACCGTCGACATCTTTCCACTCCCGTTTCAGTGTCTAATAAGCCTTTTAGAGACTATTCTGTTACAATGCGCGCTGTCTCGACGACTGCGTGAAAAAGCACATCGGCGCCCTTGGCGGCCCACTCGGGGCTGATCTCTTCGGCCTCGTTGTGACTTAGACCATCGACGCAGGGGCACATCACCATGCTTGTCGGCGCAATGCGGTTGATCCAACAGGCGTCATGGCCCGCGCCAGAGACGATATTGCGGTGGCTATAGCCCAGCCTTTCGGCCGCGTTGCGGACGGCTGTCACGCAGCCTTCGTCAAAGGTAACAGGGTCGAAATGGCCCACAGGCTCGATTTTGATCCCCAGCCCAAGGTCGCGTGCAATCTGGGCGGCGGCGTGTTCGATCATGTCGCGCATCGACGTGAGTTTGGTCACCTCGGGCGAACGGATGTCGATGGTAAAGACCGCCTTGCCGGGGATCACGTTGCGGCTGTTGGGGTAGACGTTGGCCTGACCCACGGCACCCACGGCATTCGGTTGATGGCCCATCGCGATTTCGTGGACCGCTTCGGTAATCCGCGCCATGCCCAGGCCCGCGTTGACCCGCATGTTCATCGGAGTCGATCCGGTATGGGCGTCCTTGCCGGTGAGCGTAACCTCGAGCCACCAAAGCCCCTGACCATGGGTCACGACGCCGATGTCCACGCCTTCCGCTTCGAGGATCGGACCCTGCTCGATGTGGAGTTCGAAAAACGCATGCATTTTGCGCGCGCCCACGTCTTCGTCGCCAAGCCAGCCGATACGCTTGAGTTCGTCCCCGAACTTTTTGCCCTCGGCGTCCTTGCGGTCATAGGCCCAGTCCAATTCGTGCATGCCAGCGAAAACGCCCGACGCCAGCATCGCGGGGGCGTAGCGGGTGCCTTCTTCGTTCGTCCAGTTGGTCACGACAATCGGATGCTTTGTTTTGATCCCCAGATCGTTCATCGTGCGCAGGATCTCTAGCCCGCCAAGCACGCCCAGGACGCCATCGTATTTGCCGCCCGTGGGCTGGGTGTCCAGATGGCTCCCGACATAGACCGGCAGCGCATCGGGGTCGGTCCCTTCGCGGCGGGCAAACATATTGCCCATTTTGTCCACACCCATGGTGCAGCCGGCTGCCGTGCACCAGTCTTGGAAAAGGTGGCGACCTTCGCCATCGGCATCGGTCAACGTCTGGCGGTTGTTGCCTCCGGCGATACCGGGTCCGATCTTTGCCATCTCCATGAGGCTGTCCCACAGCCGCTCGCCATTGATCTTTAGGTTCGCTCCGGGTGCGGTCATCGTCTTCTCCCTGTCTTCAGGAACGCCGCATGCCGGTTCTCCGGTCTATTGATCGGCGCAATTCCTGACCATATGGTCGAGATTAGAGCACCACAACCTGACCAACCGGTCAAGAAAATTCACGGGAGCTTCGCAATGCCCGCAGTACCCAGAACGATCAGCAAAAAGATCATCCGTCAGGAGAACGAAAAGCTTATTCTAGAGGCAGCGGAGAAAGTCTTTGCCGAAGCCGGTTTCGGCGGCGCGACCATGCAGCTGATCGCGGATGTGGCGGGTCTGCCAAAGGCGAACCTGCATTACTATTTCCCGACGAAAGAGGCTCTGTACAGGCAGGTTGTAGAGTCTATCTTTCACGACTGGCTTGATGCGGCAGCCTATTTCGACGACGCCGAAGGTCCGATCGACGGTTTGGGCGCCTACATCGACGCAAAGATGGAGATCAGCCGCAGCCACCCCGCTGGTTCGAAAGTCTGGGCGTCAGAAATCATGCACCGCGCGCCCGTCATTCAGGATTATCTAGAGACCACGTTGCGGGACTGGACCGAAGACAGGGTCGCCGTCATCCAGACATGGATAGACCGTGGCTTGATGGACCCTGTCGACCCGCATCACCTTTTGTACATGGTTTGGGCCACGACGCAGCACTATGCCGATTTCGGCCACCAGATCGAAACCTTGAACAACGGGCAGCCCTTTGACGATGACCAATGGAAAAGAGCCAAAGACACGGTCAAATCCATCATCCTGCGCGGCATTAATGCTCGTGCTCGGCGTGTTTGACCATTAAACTGTGCGCAAAAGGACACTTGTTGCATGGCCATGATCGAGACCTTGAAAAAGCCTAGCCGCATTCAAAGGCGCAACCGCAAAAAGATTCTGGACGCGGCGCTGGAGGTGTTTTCCCAGTTCGGCTTCCGAGGCGCAACGCTGGACCAGATCGCGACGGAAGCGGGTCTATCAAAGCCGAACATCCTTTATTACTTCGACGGCAAGGAGGCGATCTATCACACCTTGCTGCAGGGGTTGATGGAGACCTGGCTTGATCCTTTGCGGGCACTTGTTCATGACGGCGACCCAAAGGCGGAACTGCTGGATTACGTGGACCGGAAGCTGGCCATGAGCCGGGACTTTCCACGCGAAAGCAGGCTCTTTGCCAATGAAATCCTGCAAGGCGCGCCGTTGATCAAGGACGCGCTCGACGGCGAGTTGAAGGCTCTGGTCGACGAAAAGGCGGCGCTGATCCAACAGTGGATCAAAGAGGGCCAGATCGCCCCTATTGACCCGCATCACCTGATCTTTTCGATTTGGTCTTTGACCCAGCACTACGCCGATTTCGACGTACAGGTGCGGGCCGTTCTGGGGGCCCGTGAACCCTTTGCCGAGGCAGGCTCCTATCTGAAGACCCTTTTTACAAAGCTTCTGACGCCCTGATCGGGGCACGTGATGCCACTTGTCTTGTCGACGGCAAGAGCGTAAATCGCAGCCAACTTCCCCCTGAGCCAACTGGCCATGTCTCCGATTCGTGCCGACTCTGCCGGCAACCACGCCCCAAAGGCGACAACTCTTTCCCTTTCTCTTGGTTCTGTCGGTATCGTCTATGGCGACATCGGGACGAGCCCGCTTTATGCGCTGCGCGAGGGCCTGCATGCGGCGACCGAAGGCCATGTCGCGCAAGCCAACGAAGTTATCGGCATCGTATCCTTGCTGCTGTGGCTGCTGATCACCATTGCGACTTGCAAATACGTGGTTCTTATCCTGCGTGCCGACAACAATGGCGAAGGCGGCACCCTGTCGCTGCTGGCTTTGTGCCGGCGCGCTTTGGGTGGAAACCGGAAATTCGTGCTGGCAGCCGGCATCGTCGGCACTGCTCTGTTTTTCGGGGATGCGATGATCACGCCTGCGATCTCGGTTCTGTCCGCGGTCGAAGGCGTCGCGCTGGTCGCACCCGGTTTCGCTGTTTGGGTCGTGCCCACGACCGTGGGCATCCTATTGGTACTGTTCTGGTTCCAAAGCAGCGGAACGGGCGGGATCTCGCGCATGTTCGGACCGATCATGCTGGTCTGGTTTGCGACCATCGCGCTGCTGGGTCTGATCCACATTTTCGATGCCCCGCAAATCCTTTGGGCGTTCAGCCCGGTCCCGGGGATCAGTTATCTTCTGACTCATGGCGAAAATGCGGTTCCGGTGCTTGGCTCGGTCTTTCTTGCCATCACCGGCGCCGAGGCGCTTTACGCGGACATGGGTCACTTTGGCCGGAAGCCGATCCGGCTGGCGTGGATCACCATCGTCCTGCCCGCTCTGGCGCTTAGCTATCTGGGTCAGGGCGCGTTGGTGCTTTCCGATCCTTCGGCGGCGGCTAACCCCTTCTTCCTTTTGGCGCCGACTTGGGGGCTTCCGTTGCTGGTGGGACTGGCCACTCTGGCCACGATCATCGCAAGCCAAGCCGTGATCACCGGCGCTTTCAGTTTCGCCCATCAGGCCGCCCAGCTGGGCCTGCTGCCGCGGTTCGAAGTCCTTCATACCTCGGAGACCCAACAGGGCCAGATATTCCTGCCACGGGTGAACCTGATCCTGATGGTTTTCGTGATCCTTCTGGTCGTGACCTTTGGCAGCTCGGCCAAGCTGGCCACCGCCTACGGCATTGCGGTCACCGGAGAGATGCTGATCACAACCGTGCTGGCTGTGATCGTGTTCCGCACGGTCTGGCACTGGTCGCGGTCCGTCGTGTTGGCCGTTTTCATTCCCATCGGGATTATGGAGGTCGCCCTCTTGGGTGCGAACCTGACCAAATTCGCGGATGGCGGCTACCTGCCCATCGCGGTCGCGATCATTCTTGCGATCACGATGTGGACGTGGACGACCGGCACTTCGGTGGTTCAAGCAAAATCGAGGGAGTCGCTGGTGTCTCTTGATACGCTGATCAATTCGTTAAAGAAATCCAACCGGCTTGCCGCCACTCCGGGGACGGCCGTGTTCCTGACCGCCGAGCCGGTCGCCGCGCCGCCTGCCCTGTTGCATAACCTCAAACACAACGGGGTGCTGCACGCGCGAAACCTTATCGTGTCGGTCCGAACCGCCAACCGCCCGCACATCGACCCCGAAGAGATGGTGCAGGTCGAAGCGCTTGACGACAGGTTCACCCGAGTCCGGATGACCTTTGGGTATATGGACGCGCCCAACGTGCCCAAAGCGCTCCGCCTTGCGGTGAAGTTTGACATCATGACGACGTCCTTCTTCCTTAACCGCCGAAGCTACCGGATCGGGACCAAAGGCGAATTGTATCGCTGGCAGGCGCGGCTTTATGCGAGCATGTCGAAGATGGCGGTCAACGCGACCGAGTTCTTCAAGCTGCCGACAAACCGAGTGGTCGAACTGGGGCAACAGATCAACCTCTGACGACAAGGGCGGACCCGAGGGCCCGCCCAAGGTTGCGTCCCGCCCAGGACGTTATTCGGCCGCTTTGGCCATCGGGTTGTTCGGATGGGTCGTCCAGTTCGCATAGTCTCCGGAAACGACCCGCCCGGTACGGGGGTCGGTTGTTCCGGGGGCCATCTGCTCCATCGTGATACAGTCTTCGACGGGGCAGACATCGACACAGAGATTGCACGCAACGCATTCGCTGTCATCGACTTCGAAGACGCGGCCCTCTTTCATAAGGATTGCTTGGTGGCTGGTGTCTTCGCAGGCGGCGTAGCAGCGTCCGCACTTGATACAGGCATCCTGATCGATCTTGGCCTTGGCCACGTAGTTCAGGTTCAGATACTGCCAGTCCGTGACGTTCGGGATGGCCATGCCGATAAAATCTTCGACCCGATCGTAGCCTTTTTCGTCCATCCACTGCGACAGACCCGAGATCATCTCTTGGACGATGCGGAAACCATAGGTCATTGCAGCCGTGCAGACCTGCACGTTGCCGCAGCCCAGCGCCATGAATTCGGCAGCGTCGCGCCACGTGGTTACGCCGCCGATGCCGCTGATCGGGAGGCCGCGCGTTTGGGCGTCACGGGCGATTTCGGCGACCATGTTCATGGCGATCGGTTTGACAGCGGGTCCGCAGTAGCCGCCATGGCTGCCCTTGCCGTCGATCGACGGTTCGGGGCTAAAGGTATCAAGGTTCACGCTGGTGATAGAGCTGATCGTGTTGATCAAGCTGACCGCATCCGCGCCGCCATTCTTTGCCGCGCGCGCTGGGTAGCGGACATCGGTGATGTTCGGCGTCAGCTTCACGATCACAGGTTTGTCGTAATATTTCTTGCACCAGCGGGTCACCATTTCGATGTATTCCGGCACCTGACCGACCGCAGCGCCCATGCCGCGCTCGCTCATCCCGTGGGGACAACCAAAGTTCAGTTCAATCCCGTCACAGCCGGTTTCGGCAACCCGAGGCAGGATCGCTTTCCAGCTGGCTTCGTCGCAGGGCACCATGATCGACGCGATCAGGGCGCGGTCGGGATAGTCGGCCTTTACCCGCGCCATTTCCTCGAGGTTCACCTCGAGCGGGCGGTCCGTGATCAGTTCGATGTTGTTCAGCCCCAACAGGCGGCGGTCCGCACCCCAGATCGCTCCGTAGCGCGGGCCGTTCACGTTCACGACAGGCGGACCTTCGGAACCGAGCGTTTTCCAAACGACGCCGCCCCAGCCGGCCTCAAAGGCGCGGCGGACGTTGTATTCTTTGTCGGTCGGCGGCGCGGAGGCCAGCCAGAACGGGTTGGGGGATTTGATGCCCAGAAAATTGGTAGAGAGATCGGCCATCGGTCAGTGCTCCTTGGAGTCGATTAGGGCTTCGTATTCATCGCAGGCGGCGGAAAAAGCGTCGCTGTCCGGCTCGCGATCAAACGCATAACGGGCACGGGTTTCGGCCCAGGGTAGTTTTTCGGCGCATTGCACCTCGATAAAGGGCGCAAACCAGCTTGGATCATCGAACATTGTCGCCCGAATATTCACAACCTTGCCGCCAAAGCTCGTGTAGACCCAGCTCATGCAATCCGGACACATGTTGTGCTGCGGTCGTGCGCGCATCCCGCCGACGACCGTTGCGCCGCTGGTGACCGCGAATCCATCCGTCGGAATGGTTGCGGTCGTTGCAAAAGCTGAACCGGTCATTTTCTGGCAACCCCGACAATGGCAAACCGACGTAAGCCATGGTTGGGCGGTGACCTCGAACCGAACGGATCCGCAACGACAGCCACCTGCGGCCGGAAGGGGGATCGGATTCATAAGCCGGCCACCTTTCAGCCCTTCCCCATCAGCGTTGCGTGGATGTCCTCGGCGGCGTCGCGGCCCTCGGCCACTGCCGTCACGGTCAGATCGTCCCCACCCGAGGCACAGTCACCGCCAGCCCAAACGCCCAGACGGCTGGTCCGACCCTCGGGCGTGACCGCGATTTTGCCGCCTTCGATCTTTAGTCCGGCGTCGGTGGTGAGCGTCTGGCCAATGGCCTTGAACACCTGATCGGCAGGCAGGCGGATGGTCTTACCCGTGCCGGTCAGCTTGCCCGCCTTTTCCTCGGTGTATTCGAGTTCAACTTCGGCCGCCGCGCCGCTGCCGTGTACGGCCTTCGGCTGGACATTGAACATCAGGCGCACACCTTTAGACGCGGCAAGGTCCTGTTCAAACCGGCTCGCACCCATTTTTTCGCGCGACCGACGGTAGGCGATGGTCACATTCTCTGCGCCCAACAGCTTCGACTGGACAGCAGCATCGACGGCGGTCATCCCGCCGCCGATAACCACCACGTTGCGCCCGACGGGGAGGGACGTCAGGTCACCGGATTGACGAAGGTTGGATATGAAATCGACCGCGTTGCCGACGCCGTCCTTGTCTTCGCCGTCGGCCCGCAGCGCATTTACGCCGCCAAGTCCGACCGCAAGAAAGACCGCATCATAACCGACCTGCAACTGGTCCACGGTCATGTCCTTGCCCAGCGCTTTGCCGGTTTCGACGGTGATTCCGCCGATAGAAAGAAGCCAGTCGACCTCTCGTGCAGCAAAGTTGTTGGTGGACTTGTAAGCGGCGATCCCGAATTCGTTCAGACCGCCTGCTTTGGCGCGCGCGTCATACAAGGTGACATCGTGGCCCTTGGTCGCCAGACGGTGGGCGCAAGACAGACCCGCAGGCCCCGCGCCGACCACGGCAATCCGCTTGCCGGTTGCTGCCGCGCGGGTGAACGGATGGACGCCCTTGGCCATCAACGTATCAGTGGCATAGCGCTGAAGGCGACCGATTTCGACCGGTTTGCCTTCGGCGGTTTCACGAACGCACACCTCTTCGCAGAGGGTCTCTGTCGGGCAGACGCGGGCGCACATGCCGCCAAGGATGTTCTGTTCCAGAATGGTCTTGGCCGCCGCCTCTGGCGTGCCCGTCATGATTTGCCGAATGAACAGGGGGATGTCGATTGATGTCGGACAGGCCGTCATGCAGGGCGCGTCATGACAGAAATAGCAGCGGTCGGCGGCGACGACTGCCTCATGAGGATCGTAGGGGGGGTGAAGATCGTCGAAGTTCCGGGATACCTCGTCTGCCGGAAGACGGTTCGAAACGATCCCTGAGGCGGTCGGGCTGGTCATATTCGTTCCCTGTGGTGTGTGTTGTTGGAATCATCTTGCCACAAGTTCTATTTTTATCAAATGGTAAATTTATTTTTGCCCAAGGTCGATCACCGTGCCCCCCGCTGCCTTGGCGTCCTGCGGATCATGTGTGACCAGAACCGTCGGCAAACCTTTGGACCGGATCAAGCCGAACACCAATTGGCGGGTCTGGTCCTTTAGCCCGCTGTCGAGTCGCGAAAACGGCTCGTCCAAGAGCAGCGCGCGCGGTTGGGACAACAAGGTACGCATAAGCGCGACGCGGGCTCGCTGACCGCCCGAGAGCGTCGCCGGATCGCGGTCGCCAAAGCCCGCCAGCCCGACCTGTTCCAGCGCCTCGGCAATCTTTGCTGCACGTTCTGTCCGGCTCCCGCCGGCAGCCAGTCCGAAGGCCAGATTGCCCGCCACGGACATGTGGGGAAACAGCAGGTCGTCTTGGAACAACAGGCCGATGCGGCGGCGCTCGGGGGCCAGTCCGGTGATGTTCTTGCTGTTCAGCCAGACCTCGCCGTCAGAGGTAAGACCGGATGGAAGCGCCCCGATGATGGCCGACAGCAGGCTCGATTTGCCTGCTCCGGACGGTCCCATCAACGTCAGAACGGACCCCGCAGCAACGTGGGCGTCGATCCGGACAAGCTCTTCCGCGCCTTTGCGGACGACCAGATTGCGCAGGCTCAATCCCTCAGCCATTCGACAGTCCCCTTCTATTGCGCCAGACTAATGCAGGCAGCCCCAAGGCGATGGCAAAGGGGGCCAGAGCCGCCAAGGTCTGCATGATCGCAAACACCGCGATTGCCTGCCGGTCGCCTCCGGACGCAAGAGCCAGTGCTTCGGTCGTAAGGGTGCTGACCCGCCCCCCGCCGATCAGCAAGGTTGGCAGATATTGACCGACAGAAACAGCAGTGCCGACCGCGACAGCAGTCAGTACGGGCCGCAAAAGCATCGGCAGCCGCAGGGTAAACAGCACCGCCATCGGCGACCGCCCCAGCGCCGCCCCGACCGAGGCATACCGGCTGTCCCAAGCTCTCCAAGGATCGACGAGCGTCAGGTAGACATAAGGCAGGACAAAGATCAGGTGCGCGGCAATCACCGGCCCGATCCCTCGATCAGCGTTGGCACCGATCAGCAGGGTCTGAAGACCGGGCAGAAAGACAGTTTGCGGGATGATCAGCGGCAGGTAGACCAGCCAGCGCGCCGACTTCGGCCTATCGGATTGCAGCGCGCTGACCACAAGCACAAGCGCGGCGGCGGTCGCCAAGAAAGCGATGACAACGGTATCGGACAGGGCTTTGCCCAGATCCGAGGCATGGCGCCGCCAGCCCCGCAGGCTAACCCCGTCGGGCAGGACATCGGGAAAGCCCCAGAAACCAGCGACCGACCACAGCCCCAGAACGCCTGCGCCAGTCACTCCGGTCACGACCAGAGCCATGCCGGCAAACGCGCCGATGGGCCATATCCGCTCGGCCCAGCCATGCCGTCTGCCTGACGGGCCGACCTGCCGCCCGATGACCGCGCAGAGCCGCTCTGCCAGCCACCAGGCCGCGACAACGGACAGAACCAGACCCAGTTGGACGACCGCCCCTGCGGCGGCTCTTGTCCTTAGGGAAATGTCCGGATCCGACATCCACCGCACAATATTCACCGAAAGACTGGACGGCGTTGTGGGTCCTAGGATCAAGGCCACGTCGACCACCGACATCGAAAAGGCAAGCACCGCGTAGATCGGCAACCTGATTTGCCGGTAGATGTTCGGGAACACGCAGAAAAACCACGCCGAGACCCGACCGTACCCCAACGCGGCTGCTGACAAGAGCGTCTGCGACGGTCGGACTTGGGGGAGTGCGGCCAGTATCATCAACAGCAGGAACGGGACCTCTTTGATCACCAACCCCGCAACCAGCGCGAACCCTTGGGGGTCTCCGACGATCAACACATCCGGCGGCCGGTCCCATCCCGTGGCCCAAGGCGACAGGGCCCGCGCGACAAAGCCCGAAGGCGCTATCAGAAAGGCCAGTGAAAATGCGGCGGCGGCATGAGGCACCGACAACAGCGGCGCCAGCATCGCCTGAACGGCTGCAAAACCCCGCGTTCCCTGTGTCGTCGCGACAATCACGAGGCTCAGGATCAACGACGCCAAGGTCGCAATAAGACCCGTGGTGACAGACAGCCGGATCGAAGGCCCGATCCCCGGCCAGTCGAACAGGTCTCGGAACGGTTGAAAGGTCGGGCCTGTCAGACCGGCTTGCGGAAAATGCCCGAAGGCGGGCAACAAAACACCGATCAGCCCCGCCAGCACAGGTCCGGCGAGAACCGCGATCATCCCGACGGAAAAGAAGCCCAAGACAGGTTCGGCGCGCATGGGTCAACCCCAGTCGCTGCGCGCCGGTTTGTCAATCACTGCAAGACACCGTAGCGGGTCTGCCAGTCCTCGGCGATGCGGGTCATCCAGCTGGGATGGGGTTCGGCGATAGCCTGCCCCAGTTCCGCCGGAGACAGGGTCGCAATTCCAAGATCCAGCGCCTCGAACATCGCGCGATCCGTGTCTGACAGGGCGTCCATGTTCAGAACGGTCCCATAGCCCAGCACCGCCGGATCCTGTGCGCGGGCCTGTGCTTCGGGCGACAGCAGGAAATTCGCGACGACCATCGCGCCGGACGTGGCACCGGAATTGAAGGGAATGGCGACAAAGCTGGCGTTCCCGATGGTGCCGCGATCCAGCACGAAAGTCCGAACGGTATCGGGCAACTGGTTGTTCGCGATCGCTGTTGTCGCTTCTCCGGGGCTGAAGGAAATCGCTATGTCGACCTCTCCGTCCGCGATCAGCTGCATCTGGGCCGGTCCGGTCGCCGGATAGGCCCGACCGTCCCGCCAAAGATGCGGGGTCAATTGGTCCAGAAAAGCCCAGAGCGGCGCCGTGACGTCGGCATAGGTTTCATCGGTTGCCGGCTGCGCCAACACTTCGGTCGCGTCGGCCAGATCGACCAGCGCCTGTTTCAGAAACGTCGTTCCAAGAAAGTCAGGCGGCTGGGGATAGGTAAACCGTCCGGGGTGGGACATGGCCCACTCTAGCAAAGCCGCCATCGAACCAACGGGCCCGTCCACATCCGCCGTGTCGTACATGAAGACGACCTGAGCCATGGCCCACGGGCTCTCCATCCCGTCGACCGGAACGGTAAAGTCGGTTGTGACGGTCTTGCCCTCGACGTCGACGAGTTCTCTGTTCGGGAGGGACTCGGCGAAGGGGCCGAACAAAAGCCCCGCGTCTTTCATCGAGGCAAAATTCGCCCCGTTGATCCAGATAAGGTCGATAGCGCCGCCAGAGGTCAAACCGGCCTGTTGTTCGCTCAGTACCCGAGTCACCGCGTCCGCGGTGTCGCTTAGCTTTACATGCTCCAAGGTCACACCGTAGTCGTCCTGAACCCTCTCCCCGACCCAAGCAATAAAGTCATTGGTCGCGGTCGAACCGCCCCAAGCGTTCCAATAGACGGTCTGGCCACGGGCCTCGTCCACGACCGCGTTCCAGTCGGTCGGCAAGGCTTGCGCCGATGCAAATGCTGGCGCCAAAAGTGCGGCCGCCAGTGAAAGAAATCTCATGTAGTCTTGTCCTTTTTGAGTAATGAGCGAAGCCCGACGCTGCGCAGCGTCGCGGTTGCGAAACACAATGCGCCAAAAACGTAGGCAAGAAGGCTGAACGTCTCGGGCCAGACGCATAGCACAACAAAGAACGCGATGGTCTCTGTGCCTTCTAGCAGCCCGTTAGAGTAGTAGATCGACTTTATCCCGCTGGCGGTCGTGGCCATGCCGCGCTTTGCCGCCAAGGCCGAATAGGCAAGGAACGTCGCGCCGTTCACATAAAAGCTGGTCAATAGGAACGCGCCCGCAACGCCGTTCTGGGCCGGGTCATAAATGACAAAGGCAAGCGGCACGGCGCCATAAAACGCAAAGTCGCAGACGATATCCAGATAGCCGCCAAAGTCGGTGATCTTTCCTTCTCGGGCCACTGCCCCGTCCAGCCCGTCCAGAAACCTTGATGCTAGGATCAGAACCATCGCCAGCTCGAAATATCCAAAGGTGATTGCGGCGGCTCCGGCCAGCCCCATGCCTAGTCCTGTCAGCGTGACCCGATCCGCCGAGATGCCCGCACTGACCACGCGCCGCGCGACGATGGCAAGCGGCGGATCAATCATTCGTCGTGTGAATCGGTCAAGCAAGTCGGTTTCCCCCGTGGTCACCACGTTTTGGCCAAAGGTTGCTTGCGCTTCAATCGCCACCCACGGCTTAGTTACCGCCTGAGAGGAAATGTTTCAGAATTTCCGGAGTTCAATGCCCGCACCGGCAAGGTGGGACCGGATTCCATGTGCCATACGTACTGCCGAGGGCGTGTCCCCGTGCAGGCAGATAGTGTCGATCCGTGTCGGAATCCGTTTGCCGGACTCTGTGATGATGGCGCCTTCGCTCAGCATCCCGAGGATTCGCTCGGCCGCGATTTCAGCGTCGTGCAGCACCGCTCCGGGCAGGCGCCTGTCCACCAGCGTCGCATCGTCATTATAGGCTCGGTCAGCAAAGATCTCTCCGGCCCATTCACACCCAAGATCGCGGACGGCCTGCTCTTGGGCGGTGGCTGCCAGCACCATGACAATGATGTCCGGCTGAACCTTTAGGGCGGCAGAGTAACAGGCGCGGGCCATTTCCGGATCCTCGGAAGCCATGTTCGCCAAGGCTCCGTGCAGCTTCAGGTGGCGGACGCGCCCACCGACAGACCGCGCCACTGCCTGCGCGGCCCCCAGTTGATAGGCCACAAGGTTGGCCAGCTCGTCCGTCGAAAGAGACATCCGACGCCTGCCAAAACCCTGTTTGTCCATGAACCCCGGATGCGCGCCGATCCCGACTCCGCGATCATGCGCCAGCCGCATTGTCTGCGCCATGACATCGGGGTCGCCGGCATGAAATCCGCAGGCAATGTTGGCCGAGGTCACAACGTCCAGCAGTTCAGCGTCGTCACCCATCTTCCAGGGGCCGAACCCCTCGCCCATGTCCGAATTCAGATCGACCCAAGATTTCATGTCGCTCCCCTGTCGTTTGGCAACCCGCAGAGCTGTCGGTCGCTTGCGCTCTTGGCGCCGTCACTCGGCATCTGGTTGTCTGGCCGGATGGGCCAAGGCGAATGCCTCTAAGGTTTCGCATGCCGCCCCGATATCGCGCAACCTTGGCATGGCGGTGGTGTCGACCCCGAAGCGGGCTGCGCTGAACAGTTGGGGCATCAGGTAGACCTCGGCCATTCCCGGTCGGTCGCCAAAGGCAAAGGTCGTTGACGGCCGCGTCGCCAAGAGAGCCTCGCAAGCCGCGAGACCCTCGCCAATCCAGCGCTGGCACCACGCGTCGACGCCGGCCTGATCCAGATCGTAGCTGGACCGGATATGCTGCAGCACCCTGAGGTTCTGCAACGGATGGATCTCGCAGGCGATGGCGGCGCAAAAGGCGCGAACTCTGGCCCTTTCATAGGGATCGCGCGGCAATAGCGGCGGCTCGGGGTAGGTTTCTTCCAACCACTCCAGAATTGCCGGAGACTGGGTCAACACGCCCTGATCGGTCTCAAGCGCGGGAACAAGCCCCTGAGGATTCAGGGCTCTGAAGCCTTCGGTCTTTTGCTCTCCTCCGTTCCTGACCAGATGGACCGGAACAAAGTCATATCCGACGCCCTTCAGGTTCAGCGCGATGCGGCAGCGATAGCTGGAAGACGACCGAAAGTATCCGTGCATTTTCATGTGCTTACGATCCCTGCCACGTTCGACTGCCATATCTGAACGACAATGGGATCGCGCCGGTTCCCTGTCAACCAGCCCCGCCACATGCGCCGTTTGACTTGTTGGCGCGCTGGGATCAGATTGGTGCTGTTAACGGTAACGGAGCGCGCCATGGCTGAGATCGGACTGATTGGACTTGGGACGATGGGGGCGGCGCTTGCGTTGAATATCGCGGACAACGGTTTTGACATCGCGGTGTGGAACCGGACGCCATCTGTCACCAAAGAGTTTCACCAAACCGCTGCAGAGCTGGCCGCTCGGATCACGCCGACCTATTCGCTCGAGGAACTTGTCCTTGCCATATCGGTGCCTCGGACGATTATTCTGATGGTACCGGCAGGCGACGCCGTCGATCAGCAAATCGCTGCCCTTCGCCCGTTACTTGGCCCCGATGACCTGATCATCGACGCAGGTAACGCCAATTTTCACGACACCAACCGGCGCGCCGCCGAGGCCACCGGCCCGTTTCTGGGGATCGGGGTGTCTGGCGGGGAAGAAGGCGCGCGGCACGGTCCTTCGATCATGGGTGGCGGCCCGCGACAGCATTGGGACCGCGTTGCCCATATACTTGGGGCGATCAGCGCCAAACATGACGGCAGCCCCTGTGCGACATGGATGGGCGATGGCGGCGCGGGGCATTTCGTCAAAGCCGTTCACAACGGGATCGAATACGCCGATATGCAGATGATCGCCGAAGCCTATGGCATCATGCGGGACGGGCTTGGGATGGAGGCTGGCGAAATCGGCGCCGTGTTCGACCGCTGGAACAAGGGCCCGCTTCAATCCTATCTGATCGAAATCTCGGGGCACGTCGCCGCCGCAACGGATCCCGCGACAGGCAAACCTCTGCTTGACCTCATCGTCGACTCGGCCGGCCAAAAGGGCACCGGTCGCTGGACGGTGATCGAGGCGCAACATCTGGGAACTCCGATCCCCGCAATCGAAGCAGCAGTCGCCGCCCGAAACCTTTCGGCACGGCGCAAAGAGCGTGCCACCGGCGAAGCCATTTTCGGCACGGGCCGCGTCGGTGTCGATGTCCAAGTCGCGACGCTGGAGCAGGCGCTGATTGCCGGCAAAATCATGTGCTACGCCCAAGGCTTTACAATGATGGCGCAAGCAAGCCGCGAATTCGGCTGGTCCCTACCCTTGCCAGAGATCGCGGCGGTCTGGAGGGCCGGATGCATCATCCGCTCGACCATGCTGAACGACATGGCCCACGCTCTTTCGGATGACCCTGATCGGAACCTGATGTTCGCGCCGACCTTTCGCGGGCTGGTTTCAGACAGTATTGGCGGGCTTCGCGAAACCGTTGCGGCGGCCAGCCTGTCAGGCCTGCCGGTTCCGGCTCTGGCATCCGGGCTTTCCTACTTTGACACGATGCGTCAATCCCGTGGCACCGCCAACATGATCCAGGGCCAGCGGGACTATTTCGGGCTGCACGGCTTTGAACGGCTTGATCGCGACGACAAGGATCATCACGGACCCTGGAGCGGGGGCACTGCCTGACGGCATCGGACCGGATATTGATTTTCACAGCGGTATGTTCTATATTTGTTCTCACTCATGGGAGTGTGAAAGATGGAACATCACGTTCAGGATATGTTGCCCCCGACACCAAAGCAGGTGACCTATGCACGGCAGATTGCGCAGCGCTTGCACGAAACGATCCCCGCCAGCAGCGCCCGCGATCGCCGCGCTTTGTCAGAGTGGATTGGCGCCCATCAGGCCAAGCTGGGCAGTCGCCAAAGCCATGGAACCGCGGCAACATCCAAGCAGGTCGCTTTCGCGGAACAAATTGCGCGTCGCAAACGGAGGTCGGTCCCCGACGAATGTTTTCGGGACGTTGGCCTGATGTCGCGGTGGATCGACTCCAATCGTTAGGGATGAATGAGCCCTATTTCGCCCATTAATCCGGCATTTCGGATCCCGCGATACCAATTCAAACGACAGTTCAGCAATTTTCGAGCACGGCCCAAAACGACCCCGGCAGAAAGTCGCGCAAGGGTTGAATTTCTTCCACAATAGTCTTATCACCGCTTTCATTGAAACTTTGACTCGGTTATACGATTCTCAACATTCTGTTTGGAGGTCTTCTATGAAGCGTTTTTTCTCAGCAATCGCGCTGACTGGTCTGCTTGGTGTTCAGCCGATGACGGCCTCGGCTCAGGACAGTACGGATTTCGTTTCCCAACTGGAAGCGGCTACTTTGGCGTGCGCTATTCCGGATAACTCTGTCGAATGCGAAACGCTGCTGCAGACCCTTTGGGCACAAATCGAGGCAGCCGGTCTTTCCGATGAAGACCTTGCAAATGCCACAGCATTGTACGTTGACGCAGTCGTGCGGATTGCTCGGAACAACCCTGACCTTAGCACCATTGCAGGTGCGGCAATTCAGCGTGTGGCAGACAGCCCCGTCGTTGACGAAGCGACGAAGACTGCTCTTACCAGCGTCGCAACCAATGTCACTAACAGAGTCGCCAATGTGATCGTCCCCCCGATCGTCGTTAAGCCTGCAAGCAACCGGTAAATTTCTGAAATCCGGCCAAAGGGCGTGCGTTTGCGCGCCCTTTGTCATTTGACAGCCTAACTTTTCCAGAACACGATGACCCTAAGGGCCTGACTTGTATTCTTTGAAAAGGCTGTGATGTGACAAAGATCGCCGTTGTTGGTTTAGGCTACGTCGGACTCGCCAATGCGCTACTGTTGGCGCGAAATCACGACGTCATCGGGCTGGATACCAATGCCTCCCGCGTTGCGTTGTTGAACGATCATCTACCTCCATTCGCGGACAAAGAGATCGAAGAGCACCTACAACGGCCAGACATCCGGTTCCAAGCAACGGTCGACGCCCAAGAAGCCCTGAGCAGTGCCGATTTTGTCATAGTCTCGACCCCGACCGACTTCGACGAAATGTCCCATTCTTTTGACACATCTTCCGTTGAATCCGTCATCGCCTCTGCCCGAGAAATCTGCCCAACCTCGGTGATCGTCATCAAATCGACGGTTCCCGTCGGCTTTACCGCAACCATGCGCGCCCGACACCAGACAGAGCGGATCGTTTTCTCGCCCGAGTTTCTTCGCGAGGGCCGCGCACTTTACGACAGCCTATATCCCAGCCGGATCGTGATCGGCGGATACTCGGACGAAGGGCGCGCGTTCGGAGAGCTTCTTCGCAGTTGTTCGCAAAAGCCGGACGTTACTGTTCATGTAACCGGCCCAACCGAAGCCGAGGCGATCAAGCTGTTTTCCAACACATATCTCGCGATGCGCGTCGCGTTCTTCAATGAACTGGACAGCTTTGCCATGTCGCGGGGTCTGGATTCGCGTCAGATCATCGAAGGCGTTTCCGGCGATCCACGCATCGGTGGCCATTACAACAACCCGTCATTCGGGTATGGCGGCTACTGCTTGCCGAAGGACACGAAACAGCTTCAGGCAAATTTCACCACCGTGCCCCAAAACATGATCGCGGCGATCGTCGATGCCAACCGCACGCGCAAGGATTTCCTTGTCGATGAAATCATGGCGCGACGGCCCGCGTCGGTCGGGATCTATCGTCTGGTGATGAAGTCAGGCAGCGACAACTTCCGGCAATCGTCGGTATTGGGGTTGATCCGTCGGCTAGCCAAGAGAGGCGTAAGGGTCATCGTCCACGAGCCGAATCTAGAGGCAAAGGATTTCCTGGGCCACGAGGTCATCAATGATCTGGCCGCGTTCAAGGCGGCCTCTGGGATCATCTTGGCAAACCGAAGGTCAGCAGAGTTGGCGGACGTAAAATCGCGGGTCTTTACACGGGATCTATTCGGCGCGGACTAGACGCCACGTCCCGAAAACACGGCGACGATTGTTGCGCCAACCAGCCTTAGGTCAACCAGCAGATCGGCCGACTGGATATAGGCAAGGTCATATGCCGTCTTCATCCGCGTTGCATCAATTCCGACGGCATAGCCCTGTTTGACCTGCGCCAAACCACTGATACCGGGTCGCACAAGATGCCGCGCGGCATAACCGGGGACAGTCCGGCAAAATACCTTGGCATGTGAAAAGGTGTCTGGCCGCGGGCCGATCAGGCTCATGTCGCCACGCAGCACGTTCAGGATCTGCGGAAGCTCGTCGATCCTGAGCTTTCGCAGAATACCGCCAAGGCGCGTGATCCGCGAATGTTCGATGCCTTCGTTGTGTCGGCGGACAGACTTTGCAGAGTTGCTGACCGGCACCATGGAGCGGAACTTGATTGCACGAAAGGCGCGGCAATCCTTTCCCATCCGGATCTGTGTATAAAAGAGCGGGCCGCGATTGTACCAAGGATTCAGCACCAGAAGCAGCAGACAAAACACGCCAAACGGCACGATCAGCGTCAGGCTGATTGCAACGTCCAGAAACCGTTTGGTCGCCCAGAAATACCGCCTGCTCGCGTTCAAAGAGGTCTGGACAGACTCGGCCTTACCAAAGTCCCGATCGAATGTCCCGATCATTGCAAGCAATCCCCAAACAACAGCGCCAATCACATGATCGAACGCGACTCAACTTTAAGGCGGTGGGCCGATCAGTCAACTCTGCCAATCCTTACTTTGCAGTTTCCTGCCGATCCGCAGAAGAAGTCGAACAATCTACGGCGTACGACTTGCCGATTTTCGTTTGTTATGCAACAGGTTCCTTGTCTTTTTCGCAGTTGGAAGCCTGTTGACAGAAATCAACTCCAGATTGTCCGGACGGAACGGGCGGGCGTGGATCCGCCTCGCGGTCGCAGCCTTCTGCGGCTTGCTTGCCCTGTTTTCGGGTGTCTTGGCAATGCGGGAACTGGCGGCGATCAAAGTGTCTAGATACGAAGAGTCGCGCCTCATTCTCGGCTTTGCCCAGCCGGGTTACGAGCTTCCTTCCGCCTTGGGCATCCTCACCAGCAACCAGACGATGAACAACTGCGCCAACGCACAGTTTTCCTTCGTGGCGGGGTTGATGGCCGGCCCGACGGTCGATCGCGCGGCCTCGGCCTGTGCGGCTGCGGCAGAGGATCTGTTGGCCCGAGCGCCTGCGCATGGAATGGCCTACGTGAACCGGGCGATTTCGGCCGCAAGGTCGGGAGATTATGCGTTGATGAACGAACAGCTTCGCCTGAGCCAGCTATCCTCGCCGGTCGAGGGGGGCGTCGCGACGTTTCGCCTGCTTGTGGCGATGCCGCGGTTTGCCGATCTGGAGCCCGCCACCAAAGAGTCGCTTGCCCAAGATGTCGTCATGATGAGCTTCGATCGGCAACTGATCTCTCGTTTGGCCCAAAACTACGTCGCCACACCGCTTGCGCGTGGCTGGCTTGAGGACATCATCGACAGGCAAAGTGAACAGGTGCAGGCCGATTTCCTGACCGCAGTTCGAAGGGTCAGCGGATGAACCAATCTTCCCAACGCTCCGTCCGGCCCGAATTTGCCGGCATGGCCCCGTCGACCAAGGGCCGTGTGACGGGGACCTCTAGCCTGAACCGCATCTATTCCTGGATCATCTGCGTGGTGGTGTTGACCGCCCCGATTCCACTTGCGTCACATCGCCCGATCTTTTGGTTGATGTGGGCGGTGATCATCGGGGCATTGTTGGCGGCCCATCTGGTCGGAACCGCGCTTCTGGACAAAGACAGAAAGCTTCGGCTCTACGCTTACCCCGTTATCCTGACTGGGACCGTGGTCTTTGTGGGTTATGCTCTGGTGCAACTGGTTCCCGGCCTTGGAGCATCGCTTGCCGGACCCGGGTCTGGTGTGGCTTTGTCTGCAATTTCATTGGATTCGAGCCAAACTTTCGTGTCGGTGATCCGGATCGTGACCTATGCGATGCTCTTTGCGCTGGTGCTTGAGGTCGCGACAAACAGCGAACGGGTGCGCCGGATTGGCTGGGTGATCTTTGCAGGGGTCGTTGCCCATGCGGCTTGGGGGCTGTTCGCCGTAAACGCCTTTGACGGAGTGCTGGTTCTGGGCGACGCCGATGACGCAAGCGACGCGGTACGGGGCACCTTTGCGAACCGGAACTCTTTTGCGACGTTTCTAGGCATGGGGATTTGCCTTGGCAGCGCCCTCATCCTGAACGAGTCCCTAAAGCCAAGGATGCGCCGTCCGTTCCGCCGCGTGATCGACGCCGACAGGGTTCAGCAGCTGGTTTTGTGGCTGGGGATCGTCGTTCTGTTTCTTGCGCTGTTACGAACCCAATCACGAATGGGGCTGGGCGCGACTTTGGTCGGCCTGTTCATCGTCGTTCTTTTGATGCGACAGAAGGCGCGCGGATTCTGGATCGCGCTCATGCAGGCCACTGCGGCTTTGATTGCCGGCCCGCTGCTGGCCACGCTGGTCTTCGGGCAGGACACGCTGAACAGAGCCGTGCTGGGCGACGTCGATCTTGATACTCGGTTCGAGCTGTATCGTCAGATCGTCACGATGATACAGGACCGACCCCTGACCGGCTGGGGGCTGGATGGTTTTGCCACCGCCTTTCCCCTTTATCACAGCCTGCCTCTTAGCCCGTCGGCGCTGTGGGACCTTGGGCATAACACCTATCTGACGCTCTGGGCCGAAATGGGCCTGATTGTCGGAAGCATTCCCATGATCCTGTTGCTTTGGGTTTCCATCAAGTTGGTTCGCATGATCGTCCAGCGGAGCAGCCATTTCGTTCTGCCGGTCGCAGCGCTCGGCGCGATCACTGTCGGGGCTGTCCACTCGCTCGTGGATTTCAGTCTGGAAATGCAGGCAAACGTCTTTTTCCTGATCGTACTGATCGGACTCGGACTCGCTGACCTGCGGTCGAGCAGGGATCAGTGATGAGCCTTTGGTCGAGCCTTTTCGGGCGCCGAGGGCAGTCCGCAACCGGTCCGCTTGATTTCATCGA
Organism: Marivivens sp.; assembly: GCA_023263105.1. GTDB lineage: Bacteria > Pseudomonadota > Alphaproteobacteria > Rhodobacterales > Rhodobacteraceae > JALQXR01. Next base: position 59,810 of record JALQXR010000002.1, read on the forward strand.
CTTCGCGTCGACGGACGCTCCGATCTACGCCATCGGAGACGTTCATGGCCGGCTAGATCTGCTGATCGAGCTAGAGGCGCAAATCCGCGAGGATTCCGGCGGCAAAGCCGAGATACTCTTGCTTGGTGACTTTGTGGACCGCGGCCCTGAAACAGCCGCCCTTTTGGACCATCTGACCGGTTTGGAAACATCCGACGGGCTTCGGTTTCACGCGATACGCGGCAACCACGAAGACATGTTCCTGCAGTTCGCCACCGACCCCGCAAGGAACCGAAAGTGGCTCGACTACGGAGGCGATGCGACGCTGGCCTCTTATGGGGCCTTCGGGGATCCTCTTGACGGGTTTCAGATCAACGACCGGAGATTGGCGCAAATCGTTGCGGCGCATGTGCCGCCTGAACACATCCAGTTCTTGTCGTCGCTGCCGTATCTGGCGATGTCAGACGGTTATGTGTTCGTCCACGCCGGGCTAGACCCGTCGAAACCGCCCGCCGCCCAGCATCCCGATGTCCTGATGTGGAGTGACCCACATCAACTGGACCGCGCCGAGTACGATTTTACCGTGGTTCATGGTCACATTAGCGTCGAGTCGGCGGAAATCCTGCCTCGGCGGATAAACGTCGACACAGGTGCATGGAAAACCGGCGTTTTGACGGCCGTACGCATTGGACATGGCGAAAAACCACGACTAGTACAGACCGGCAAAGCTGAGAGGGCTTGAGGCCCTGTTTCAAGGTGATAGAAGTCAAATACAACCAAAAGGTGTATACATGACCGAGACTGACGACGACACCATCGACCTGCGCGAACTGGTGGGAATTCTGCGTCGGCAGATCCGTCTTATCCTGCTGACTGTTTTTCTTGGGCTGGGCGCGGCTGGGCTGTATCTCTTTTACGCAACGCCGATGTTTACCGCGACCGCACTGGTGCTGGTCGACCCCAGCCGGAAAAACATTCTGGACTCGGCAGAGTCCTTCAACGTTCCCAGCTCGGCCGAGAACGCGCGAATCGAGAGCGAAGTTGAAATTTTTCAGTCCGATACCGTGTCGCTTGCCACTGTCCAAAGTGCCGGCCTGATCAACGATGCGGAATTCGGGCCACAGCTGGGCCTGACCGACCGCATCCGCACCGCGATTGGCCTGGCCGAGACAGCCCCGCCGACCGGCGAAGAACTGGTTGCAGCGACACTGGGCAAGCTTCGGGATGCGACCTCGATCCGGCGGCGCGGTCTGACTTATCTGATCTCGGTTTCCGTCACGAGCGAGAGCGCCGAAAATGCGGCGCGCATCGCGAACAAGCTTTCGGAAACCTATATCGCCCTGCAGGTCCAGTCTAAGGTCGCGGCCGCCTTGGGCTCGCGCGATATTCTGGTGGGACAGCTGGAATCGGCGCGTGCGACCATGGTTGCAAGCGACGATATGCTGGCAAATTACATCGACGAAAACATCGACAGGCTGGTGCAGGAAAGCGGTTCGTCCGATGTCGACGCGCTAAGAGCCCAGTTGTTGGCAACGACCGAACGTCTTGATAACTCGACCGAACGGCTGGGCGTGGCGCAAGCCGCTCTGGCCAGTGCGAACTGGTCGACGCTGGCCCAGACATTGGGTGATGCGGCTATTGCCGACCTTGCTGCCGAACGCGGCGAACTGGAACGGCGGCTTGGTCTGGTCTCCACGGGATCGCAGGAAGAAGTCGACCTACGCGCCGGTCTTGCCGATATCGAAGCCCGCCTGACCAGCCGCGCCGACACCGTCGTGAGCAGTCTGCGCGACGACGTTGCATCGCAGACCTCTGCCGCAGGTGGCATTCGCGACGACATTCGGCGGACCGTGCTTGGTGGCAACCTGTCGTCGAACACGCTGGCCGAGATCTTTTCGCTTCAGCAAGAGGCCGACATCGCCCAGCGCCAATACCAGACGCTTCTATCGCGGCAGCGCGATCTGGAAACTCAGGCATTGGTTCAGGTCGCGGACAGCCGCATCGTGTCCGAGGCGCTCCCGCCCCGCACTGCGGCCTCTCCGAAGCGGAACCGCGTGCTGGCGCTGGCGCTGGTAGCCTCGATCGCGGTTGGCGTGGGTCTGGCTTTTCTGAACGAATATTATGTAGGTGGCATCACTTCGGCCCAGCAGCTTGCCCATATCGTTTCGGCGCGGGTCGGATCCGTTGTGCCCAGATCGGATCAGCGCGCCGACCAGCTGTCTGTATCCGACAACGTGGTCGACGCCCCGCTATCGGTCTATTCCGAATCGATACGACGCCTTCGCGCCATGGTCGACCAGCACGCGGTCGACCCGGGCAAGGATATGGGCAAGATCGTCGTTGTGGTGTCGTCGATCCCCGCCGAGGGCAAATCGTCGTTGTCTTTGTCGCTGACGCGCACCTATGCGCAGGCAGGCCGGAGATCGCTGGTAATCGACGCCGACTTTCGCAAGCCTGCCTTGCACCGCTACCTTGGCCTGACTCCGAAAACCGGCTTCCTTGACTATCTGCGCGATCCAGCAGGCGTCGCGGACACCAGTAATTTCTACGAACGCGATCCAAAGTCGTCAGCCGGTGTCATCATGGGCCATGGACGCGCGAATATGCCGACCGATCAGGTGCTACAATCCGCGACCTTCGAGGCCATGATCGGCCATGCCCGTCAGGAGCTGGATGTAACCATCATCGATACGCCTCCGCTGATTCCGGTCGTCGATGCGCGTTATATTCTGCCCTATGCCGACGCCGTGGTTCTGGCGGTCCGGTATGGCATGACTTCGCAAAGCGATCTGCGCGAAGCCTTTGCTCAGATTTCGGATTGTATTCGGGAAAATGTACCGGTCCTGACCGTGCTGACGCATGACGAGACGCGGCTGGGGACATATCGTTATTCGGGCTATTACGCGGACTATAACCGCGAATAGTGCGACCAACGTGCCAATGAATCCAAACGCGCCCGGACTAGTTTCCCGGGCGCGTTTTCTTTGAGATCGACGGTCAGCTGGCCGCGACTGCCCGCTTTGCCAGAACCTTGATCAGGTTTGCGCGATAGGCTGTGTCGCCGTGGATGTCGCTTAGCAGGCCATCCTCGGACACCTCGACACTGTCCACCGCTGCCGGCGTCCACGACTTTGCCAACGCTGCTTCCAGCCCTTTGTGGCGAAACACGCCGTCGCTGCCCGCACCCGTTACCGCCACGCGGACGCCGGATGCCGATTTCGACACGAACACGCCGACCAAACAGAACCGTGACGCAGGCTGTTTGAATTTAGCGTAACCTGCGCGCTCGACCTGAGGGAAGGCGACGGCGGTTATGATTTCGTCTTCTTCCAGAGCGGTGGTGAACAGCCCTTCGAAATAATCATCGGCAGCAATCTGGCGCCTGTTGGTCACGACCGTGGCCCCCATTCCCAGAACTCCGGCGGGATAGTCGGCCGCCGGATCGTTGTTGGCGATCGAGCCGCCAATCGTGCCCATATTGCGAACCATCGGGTCGCCGATGCCTGCGGCAAGCTTTGCAAGCGCCGGATGGACGTCCGCGCTGGACGCGACTGCCGCATGAACAGTCGTCGCCCCGACAGAGACGACGCCCCCCGCCTTCTTGATCCCCGACAGCCCCAGTCCGCGCACATCGACAAGGTCGCTGGGCGAAGCAAGGTGCTGCTTCATCGTGGCAAGCAGGGTTTGGCCCCCGGCAAGGAACTTTGCGTCATCGCCCGAGTTGAGTGCCTTGACCGCTGCGTCCACGGCTGCCGGCTTGTGATATTTGGTCGGATACATGGTGTCCTCCTATTTGCCGGCTGCCTGAAGTGCCTTCCAAACCGCAAGCGGTGTGGCGGGCATCGACAGGTTGTTGTTGCCGATTGCATCGGTGATCGCGTTGATGACGGCGGGCGGAGAGCCGATGGCCCCTGCTTCGCCGCACCCCTTGATCCCAAGCGGGTTGTTCGGACAAACGGTGGATGCGTGGTGGACGCTGTAAGACGGCAGATCGTCGGCGCGCGGCATAGCATAGTCCATGTAGCTGCCGGTGATCAGCTGGCCGTTTTCGTCATAGATGACCTGCTCTAGCAGAGCCTGACCGATGCCTTGGGCGATACCTCCGTGCACCTGACCTTCGACGATCATCGGGTTGATGATGGTGCCAAAGTCGTCCGAGGCCGTGAACCGGTCGATCCGGACAGCGCCGGTCTCTGGGTCGACTTCCACCTCGCAAATGTAGGTGCCCGCAGGGAAGGTAAAGTTCGCCGGATCGTAGAACGCGCTTTCCTTCAGGCCGGGCTCCATGTCGGGCGGCAGGTTATGGGCGGTGTAGGCGGACAGCCCGACTTCGTGCCATCCCATCGCCTTGTCGGTGCCCGCGACTTTGACCTGACCGCCTTCGATGACGATGTCGTCCTCGCTGGCCTCCAGAACATGCGCCGCGATCTTTTTCACCTTGGCTTCGACCTTATCCATCGCGCGGACAATGGCCGACATGCCGACAGCGCCAGAGCGAGAGCCGTAGGTTCCCATGCCGAACTGGACCTTGTCCGTGTCGCCATGCACGATCGAGATGTTTTCGATCGGAAGATCGAACCGTTCTGCCACGATCTGGGCAAAGGTGGTTTCGTGACCCTGTCCGTGCGAATGAGAGCCAGTGAGGATTTCAATCGTGCCAACGGGGTTTACCCGAACTTCGGCCGATTCCCACAGGCCCACGCCTGCCCCCAAAGAGCCCACCGCAGCCGACGGCGCGATGCCACAGGCTTCGATGTAAGAGCTATAGCCCAACCCGCGCAACTTGCCCGCCTTGGCCGAAGCCGCCTTTCGTTTGGCAAAGCCAGCCACATCCGCCGCCTTTATCGCCTGTTCAAGGTTCGCGTCAAAGTCACCGACATCATAGTTCATGATGACAGGCGTCTGGTGCGGGAAGGACCGGATAAAGTTCGTGCGACGCAGCTCGGCGGGATCGACCTTTAGTTCGCGGGCGGCGGTTTCGATGATCCGCTCCACTAGGTAACAAGCCTCGGGCCGTCCGGCGCCGCGGTATGCATCGACCGGAACCGTGTTGGTATAGACCGCGCGAACATTGCAGTGGATGTTCGCGATATCGTATTGGCCGGACAAAAGCGTCGCATAAAGGTAGGTCGGAACCGCCGACGAAAAGAGCGACATATAAGCGCCAAAGTTGGCGACCGTGTCGACCTTGAGCCCGACGATCCGGTTGTTTGCGTCAAAGCCGATCTTGGCGACCGAACTGTGATCGCGGCCATGCGCGTCGGTCATGAACGCCTCGGACCGGTCCGAGGTCCACTTGACCGACCGGCCCGTCTTCATCGACGCCCAAAGGCAGGTGATTTCTTCGGGATAGATATAGATTTTCGACCCAAAGCCGCCGCCCACGTCCGGCGCGATCACGCGCAGTTTGTGTTCCGGCGCGACGTTATAGAACGCCGACAGCACCAGTCGGGCGACGTGCGGGTTCTGGCTTGTGGTGTAGAGGGTATAGTGATCCTCGGACTCGTCATAAATGGCCACGGCAGAGCGCGTTTCCATCGGATTCGGAGCAAGTCGGTTGTTGGTCAGGCACAGTTCGGTCACATGAGCCGCCTTTGCCAGCGCCGCGTCAGTTGCTGCGGCATCACCGATTTCCCAATCGTAGATCAGGTTGCCAGGTGCGTTGTCGTGAACCTGCGGCGCGCCCTTGTTCATGGCCTTTACCGCGGACGACACGCCGGGGAGGACTTCGTAGTCTACCTCGACCAATTCGGCAGCACGCCGCGCCACAGCCGCGCTTTCGGCAACGACCACGGCCACTGCATCCCCGACATAGCGGACACGGTCGGTGGCGAGAGCGGACCACGGCCCCATGTTCATCGGGCTGCCGTCCTTCGACGTGATGGCCCACCCGCAAATGATGTTTCCGATCCCGTCTCCGGTCAGTTGTTTGCCGTTAAGAACGTCGATCACACCCTCGGCAGCAAGCGCCGCAGAAGTGTCGATACTTTTGACCCGTGCGTGGGCATGCGGCGAGCGGACGAAAGCAGCATAGGCCTGATTTTCGACCCTGACGTCATCGGTGTATTTGCCCTTTCCGGTGATGAAACGCCTGTCTTCCTTGCGTTTCACGCGGGCGCCAATTCCTACATTCGCGTTCATTGACTGATCCTCCCGCTTACATCTCGGAAGCGGCCTGTGCGACCGCTTTGACGATGTTGTGATAGCCGGTGCACCGGCAAATATTGCCCTCTAGACCGTGACGAATGTCATCTTCGCTCAGCTTCCGGCCCGCGGCTTTCGCCTTGGCCACCAGATCGACAGAGGCCATGATCATGCCCGGGGTACAAAAGCCGCACTGGAGCCCGTGGTTGTCGTTAAAGGCCTTCTGCATCGGGTGAAGTTGACCGCCATCGGCCAGCCCTTCGATCGTTGTGACGCTTTCGCCATTCAGCGACACGGCAAGCACCGAACAGGATTTGACCGCCGTGCCATTCACGTGCACGACACAAGCCCCGCATTGGGTCGTATCGCATCCAACGTGAGTGCCGGTCAGACGCAGGGACTCTCTTAGAAATTCAGACAGAAGGGTTTCGTCGGGAACATCCCGGCTCACCTTCTTTCCATTCACCGTCATGATGAGTTTGGTCATGTAGTCCTCCCGTTGTGGGGCTTTTGCCCGCTTAATATGCTTAACCAAATAAAGTTGACGCCGCGGTGTCGCGGGCCGGCCAGGACTCTAAAGAGAAGTGAGAAGGCTCACGCTTGAAGGCTAGCGATTTCCGGTACCGATGATCCGACTGAACCCGAAAGCCGCGCGCCGTTCCACTTTCAGTGTCCTAGAAATAATGGACTTCGCCAAAGATAAGACTCGGCAAATTGATTCGTTGCAACATTGATCTTACGCAGGGTCAGGCACGGACCGAGCGGGTCAGAGCCGACACAAGATCGGACAGTGAATCAAGCGAGTGGCAGGCATGAAAACTGTCCACATGCCTTAGCAGAACGCGGATTCCGCCCGCCTTCGGTTCAAATCCATCAAAACGCAAAAGCGGATTCAGCCAGATGAGCTTTCGGCACGACAGCGCCAGTCGCTCCGCTTCGGTCGCAAGCTCGTCCAGTGCCCCCCGTTCGAGTCCATCAGTGATCAAAAGGACCACGGCCCCCTGCCCCAAGACCCGCCGCGACCAGTCAAGGTTGAACGCCCGCAGCGCCGCACCGATCCGCGTGCCGCCTTCCCAGTCGGTAACTTCGTCGCCGACAGCCGACATCGCTTGGTCGACGTCCTTTTTGCTCAGATCGCGGGTGATGTTCGTCAGATGCGTGCCGAAGGTAAAAGCGTGGACGCGGCTCCACCCTGCATTAGGAACCCAAGTCAACGCATGTGCGAAATGCATCATCATGCGGGAATAGACCGACATCGATCCAGACACGTCGCAAAGAACCACAAGCGACGGCGCACGCTCGCCCTGAGACCGCGTTATCAGGCGGTCGACCTCACCGCCTCGTCGCATCGACCTCCGGAGCATTGCCCGCAGATCCGGCGATGAGCCTCGGGCTGAGGGGACCAGACGACGGGACCGCAAGGGCTGGGCGGGCAGAACCAACTGCTGGATCGCGGTCGAGGCGGCCAAGAGTTCCGCCGCGCTCATCTGTTCAAAATCCTTCTTGCGAAAAACCTCGACCGACGACCAGCTCAGGCTTGCGTCCAGCTCTAGCGCTTGCCGTTCCTTTCGGGCTGACGACGCGCCCTCTTCTGGCGCGGCCAAAGCCTCTAACGCGCGGCGCTGCGCGGGCTTTGGCGCACCCCGATCTGACGTCATCGTCTGCAGGACGGGCAGCATGATTTCCATCATCTTTTCGATGTAGTCCGGCGCTCGCCAGAACAGACTAAAGACCTGATGGAAGGTTTCGAAATGTTCAGGACGGGTGATCAGGGTCGATCGAAGCGTCCAATAGAAATCGCCGCGATCGGTGAATCCGGCCAAATCGACGGCCTCGACGGCGGAATGTATTTGCGAGCTTCCGACTCTGACGCCTGCCCGCCGCAACGCATGGACAAAAATGATGATGTTTTTGGCCAAATGGCCTGTGTTTGTGTCTAATTCAGCTGTGCCCAAGGCCGATCCGAGCCTCTTGAAGAATACGCGCCGCCTCCGAGCCCGATATCCGTGCGATATCGTCTTGATACTTGAGCAGCGCACCAAGCGTTTCAGACACTAACTCTGGCGAAAGAGACACAACATCCAGCGCGATCAGACACTGCGCCCAGTCGATTGCCTCGGCGATCCCCGGCTTCTTGAACAGCTCTTGCGACCTAAGTGTCGATACGAATGCGACGACCTCTCTGGTCAATGCCTCAGAGCAGTCCGGAAGCCGGCTTTGGAGAATA